>NC_015578.1:3747569-4059867 GCF_000214375.1 Treponema primitia ZAS-2
GTCTGGAGGGACAGGCTTATCGCTTCGCCCTCTTTATTCTGCAGTATTTCTTCCAGGCTTAAGCGGGTTAAAGGCCGCAGCATAACAATCGAATCCCCCAGGGAAATAACAGCGCTGCTTTTAAACCCCGATGAAATGAGGGTTGCTTTCTCTATCCGATCCCCGGGACCGGCGCGTACCCAAGTCCCATCCGGGCTCCGTATTTCCACCGTCCCGTTTACTTCCCAAAAAGTGCCAAAATCCTGGGCAAAGAGGATGCCCCCGGCGGATATAAAGATCAATACAAAAAAGCGGTTCCAGTATCCCATGATGTACCTCCCGGAATTTCTAAAATGAAAAAATGGTTTCTAAAGAGATCTGCCATTTCACGGCGGCATCTGAATTAAAAGCGTTCCCGGTTTGGGGTAGAAAAGCCCCGCCTTCCAGGACAAAGGAAAGGTCCGAAACCGGCGCCCAGATGAGGCTACCTGATACTTCCCCGCCCAAGAGTGGGGAAAGGGAAATCTGGTCCAGATCGAGATCAAAAAAAGTTTTTGTATCAGTTCGGAAAAAATAGACTGCCGAAACTTCCACAAAAAAGCTATTGAGGAGCTTCCGGGCATAACCGCCCTGTACCAGGGCAATACCCGAAAAAGCAGGCTGTAACACCCTGCCTATAGGAATGCTGTTTATGGGGAGAAAGGCCCCTATCCTATCGCTCCATACCCCGGATGAAAAAGATGCACCCAGGGTCAGACGATCATTGGCGGCACTCGGGGGAAACCAGATCAGACCGGTTTGTGCGGCAAAGCTGAACGGCAGAGGCCCGCTCCTGTCCTCAAGTAAACCCAGAATGAGTCCCAGATCCACAGTAAAATTACCCGGGAGAGGCGCTTTCAACATAACTTCCCCGTATTGGGAATGTATCCAATCATCCTTCCCATTCAAATCAAACTGGCCTAGTACGCTCAGATCAAAAACGCCCCCTGAATTGAACAGGCTATTAATTTCCCAGCCTAAAGAAAAAACCATCCGTTTGGAAGCAAAATAAGTATCCCGATCAAAGTAGTTTGCAGAATCGCTGCTATTCATGGCAATATAGGCAGTCTTTTTGTAGAGTAGCCCGGTATAAAAGGCTCCGGCAGATAAACGGGTATTCCCCGGATGCCAAGCTACTGAAACACCGTCAATAAGTCCGTCCAATATGCTGTGCAAAGGTTCCTGATAGAGGATTCGCCCGACGTTGATACGCAGATTGGTTGCGAACCGGTAGGCCAATTCAAAGCGGTAAAGTTCCGGGATCGGCTGCCAGTACCAAGCTTGGAGCTTTGGTTCCGGTTGAAATTCATAGGGGGTCTCTTTTTCCCGTTTCATGGAAAATCCTCCGGAAAGGTAGAGATCTCCCTGTTCCCCCAGGGGAGCGGCGAACCAGGGGCTGATGGCGCCTGAGTATTCAAAATCGCCCTGGTCCTCTTCACCCCGGTTTTCGGTACTCTGTCCCCGCAAGACCAGGCCGAAATCCTGGGCGCCAACGGGACTTATTCCCAACAGGAATAACAGACCGAAAAGAAAAAAGCCCGCCCATTTATGGATACAGTAAAAAGGGTGATTACGAATATAAGTCATTTTCAGTCCCCCTGAGCCGACAGATCGGCGGTATTTTCCATACTGACTTTAGCCGGAGCGTTTTCCCCGGTATTTCCAACGCTAATTTTATTCGGAGAGATCTCCCCGGCATACTCAAGGGCCCGGCTCAGGATCCGCAGCAGCCGTTCACCGGAAACTTCCAGGGAAGCATAGGACCGGCCCTGCAGTACGTTTTGAGAAATCAACTCCCGGTAGGCGTAGCGGGGACCGGGAAAGATCGAATACATGAGGCCGCCCTTCAGGTCCAGGGACTGCATGATCAGGAAGGACACTGCCCCCAGGGTGATGGCTTCATCCGAACGGGCCTTTTTTGCGAGCCACCTATTTTCCTTTGCTAAACCGTAGGCTTCACCGGCGGATATCTCCACGGGAGCCGTTCCCGCCGCAGACAGGATAAGCCAGGCCGCATCCCCAGTACTGACCGCATCTACTACGAGAATCCGTTCAAGCTCCGCTGCAGTTTGGGCATGGGCGAAGGGGACAGAAAAAATAAAGGATAGGCAAAATAGTAACCCTATGTTTTTATTCATCTCTCAGCCTCCCTTAGGGCTCCGGAGCAGCCTGGGTCTGCCAGGACAGCGCCGGGTAGTCGTAGCCGGGTATCCACTTCCAATCAAGGCCGAAGCCGATCCCCCAGTTAAGCAAGGCCGTGTAGGCGCTTTCATTCGCCGCCCCGGTAAAATCGCTGCGGGATCGCGTGGTATTGCCATTCAAGATCATCGACTCAAGGTGTAGTTCTGAAACAGTATAATTGTTGACATAAAGGCCCGGTGTATCTTCTCTTCCGACAATTCCGTGGGTGCTGCCCGGGGTGCTGAGGGAGGAAACGCGGGTATTAAAGGCCGCACACCCTTCGACGACCCCATTAGAAGAAGTTCCTGCAATGCCCCCTGCAGCGGAACTAAGCCCTTCGGCGACAACGTCTCCCAGGGCGTAACAGTAGCGTATTTCGTCACCATATCCCGCGATGCCTCCTGCATACCCTCCTTGGCCTGGCCCCTTGACATTTACCTTTACCCAGGCATAGCAGCTATCTATGATGCTGCCGGATCCTGCGATTCCCCCCGCAATGGCAGACCCGCCGGAGATGACTTCCATGGTTCCCGAGACATAGCAGAGCGTAATACTTCCTGTGCCGGATGTTCCTGCCACGCCGCCTACAGTAGCACTATTGCTGGCGCCCGTGATTGTTCCCTTAATAACCCCGGTAAAGGAACTTTGTTTTATGGCGCCCATATTTTCCCCCGCAATGCCACCCAGGTATATTGAACCCGGGCCGGTATTGGAAAAATGGATATTCCCCAAAACCGTAATCCCCTCAATAATGGTACTATCTGCGGACCCTACAAGGCCGCCTAAATATTGGATGTCGTCGGAAATAATGGGTATTGATGAGGGCCCCAGATTACAGATCAGAGCCAGGTTTTTAATATGCCCCCCGTTGGTACGGCCAAAGAGGCCCAGGTATTGGGTCGGGGTATTTACAAAGCCATTAATAGTAATAGTGTGCCCCCTACCGTCAAATGAGGCTTTAAAGATACTGTCCTCTGCGCCTATGGGCGTCCAGGGCTGAGTCAGGGCTATATCGTTTTCCAGGATGAATTCTACTGCGCTGTCAGTTATGTACGGAATCCCCCAGGGCTCCGCAAGTCGCCGCAGTTCCGCCTCATTGTGGATATAGATACTCCCGGAGGCCGCATAGGCCACCTCGTAATCCGGATCCATCTGCATAGGAATTTTAGCGGCAAGTTCCTCCCCCGCCGTAACGACTATTTCTACGGTCCCGGAGCCCGCCAATACATTCGCCGTATCATAGGCCAAAACTTCAATGATCCATTTCCCCGGTTCCAGTGCGAGCATGAGGGTTTGATTTTCTTCCGCCACCAGGACTATGGTATTTTCAGCGCCTGTAAGGGTAATCCGGTACATAAGACTGCTGAGATTATCCTTGGATACAAGCGAGCGGGAAGAGCTGCCTGACTTGTCCGGCGCCGGGGAAGCCCTGCCCGGCATCTGCAGACTCAGGGTACCCTTGCCATAATCTGCTTCCGGGGGCAGGTCACAGGAAAGTACACTTAAAGCAAAAACGCATAATGCAGCCCCTTGAATCAACATACTCCACCGCAGAGCGACGGAGTATGTTGTTCTGTTGCGAATCAATCGAAATCCTACAACTACACTCAATAGCTTTTTCATACAGCCCTCGTGCTTTAACTATAGCCCGAAAGGCCCGAAGCCTTGTGTAGTATACTATTTTAAAATAGAGGCTCTTTCAAAACTTTCCGGTTTCATGTTCCTCGGACCCGTTGGGGCTTGGAGATGCCGTGCTTAAAGACATAGCCAACCCGGGAGGAAAAATCCCGGTATACCCGGAGCAGTACCGAAAGGTAGTACCCCACAAAGGGGGCGTAGTTGTTCTCCCCTTCGTGCCATTGGGCTGAACTTTCCACCAGGGATTCGTAGTATTGTTCCTTTGTTTCTTCAATCACCTTTTCAATGGAAATGTATTTCCCCACAATTGCCACGGATTGAATGGCATGCTAGGATAGGTACCAGGCATTTTTGCGGCGGTCATCCTGTTACCCGCCTTATCAAAACAAGGAGTTTTCTATGAATACCCGATCCTTCCGTTACCTCGACCTAATCATGGCCTTTTTCGTGGCGGTACTTATCACCAGCAATGTGGCGTCCTCGGCTAAAATCGTGGACCTGGGATTTTCGGTCCTGGGATACCGTCTGGCCTTTGACGGCGGAACCCTGCTTTTCCCCCTGTCCTACGTTTTCGGTGACATCCTCACCGAGGTCTATGGCTTCCGCGCTTCCCGGCGGGTCATCTGGGCCGGATTCGCCGCCCTGGCCCTGTCTTCCCTGATCTTCTTCTTCCTCCGGCTCCTCCCGGCGGACGGCGAATGGGAGGCTTATGCCGGAACCGCCGCCTATGACGCCATCCTGGGGGGCATGAGTACCGGGGGCATAGCCCTGGCGAGTCTTACCGCTTATTTGGTGGGGGAATTCTCCAATTCGGTGGTTCTTTCCCGAATGAAGGTGCTTATGAAAGGGAGGCTGCTCTGGGTCCGTACCATAGGCAGCACCCTGGTGGGGGAATTTCTGGACAGCCTGATCTTTGTCCTTATCGCCAGCATTACCGGGGTCTTTGGCTGGGAATTGTTTGTCTCCCTGGTGCTGACCAACTACCTGCTAAAGTGCTCCATCGAAGTAATCATGACCCCCCTGACGTACCTGGCGGTACATAAACTGAAGAAGGCCGAATCTGCGGATGTCTACGATGTGGGGATAAGTTTTAATCCCTTTAAGAGGGCAGAGGCAAACCCCTAGAGGATATCCGCCCCGTGGGCAATGGCCGCCACCAGGCAGCCGTTTAACACCGCCAGGGGCTCAAAGTCCAGAAATTCCGGGACGGTTTTATCGTAATAGATTTTGATGTCACAGGGGAATTCGTCGTCCGCCTCAAAGTATTTGATCAGCACCGGAATTTTAGGCAGCAGCCGGTATTGCCAGGCGTGTTCACCGGCGCTACGGCTTCCTTCGTAGATCATCCCCATATTTCTCGCAGCCCGGCGGAACAGTTCGTAGTCGTTCCCAAAGGCTTTCAGTATCGGTGCAACCATCCAATCGGGCCCTCTGGCGCCGCCGGAAACGAGCCCGCCGGTAAAGGTATTGAGCAGAGCAAAGTCGTACTGCGGTTCCGTATTGCCCTTTGAGATGGCGTAGTACACCAGGACGCTCAAAATATTGACGTCCACAGCCTTCCCGTCCAAAGGCCGCACCCCTTCCCGATCGACTTCATATTTTCTGCCGAGAAAGTCTATAGCCATGTTGTACCGGTCAACCAGATCAAAGCCCAGTCTGAGTGCGGCGTAGGAAAACTCGCAATCCTTCAGACGGGGAACTATAACTTCGTAGGTTTTTTCATAACCGTTTGCCATTTTATCAATGGTATAATAAGCGGGTCCCCTTGTCCACCACAGCCGCAATGGGTACAATTTAAGGGAATCATGGCTGTTAACCCAATTTTTCAACGGCTCACCCTCCTCACCGGCACTGAAGCCATGGACGCCCTGGCCCATACCCGGGTGATCGTCTTTGGGATCGGCGGTGTGGGGAGCTGGTGCGCCGAAGCCCTGGTCCGTTCCGGGGTGGGGCATATCGCCATAGTGGATTCCGATACGGTCTGCGTTACCAATATTAACCGCCAGGTCCAGGCTACCACTGCCGCCGTGGGGCAGTTCAAGGTTGATGTACTTAAAAAGCGGCTCCTGGAGATCAACCCCGGCTGCGATGTCGCCGCCTTCGGGAAGGTTTTTTCCCGGGAAAGCGCCGGGGATTTTGGCATTGAACAGGCGGACTATGTTATTGACGCCATCGACAGCCTGACCCATAAGCTGGACCTCATTGAGTATACCCTAAAAGCCGGGGTTCCCTTTTTTTCATCCATGGGTATGGCCCAAAAACTCGATCCTACCCGGCTTAAAACTGCGGATATCTGGGAAACCCAGGGCTGCCCCCTGGCCCGACTGGTCCGCGCCGGCCTGCGGAAACGGGCCTTCCAGGGCCACTTCACCGTAGTCTACAGCGCTGAGCGGCTCCCTTTGAACGCCGGCGTCTCTGTTGCCTGCGGTTCAGCCCAATGTCTCTGTCCATCCCGAAACGGCGCCGATGGGGCTACCGAGTGGTGCAGCTCCAAAAAGGTGATCAACGGGAGCGCCGTCACGGTCACTGCAACTGCGGGGATGATCCTGGGGAGCCTGGTGCTTCAGGATGTGTATGCCCGGTATAATCCGGCGCTACTTGCAACGCCGACTTCAGTCGGAGAGTCCCCCGCGCAGCTTCCCGCGGTACCGCTTCATGGCTAACCGCTTCCTCCGTACAGCCCGGGCGGACACGGTGGTGCAGAAGCTTACCGCCAAGGCCATCCTGGAACGGAACCTTATCGCTGAGGGGGACCGGATCCTCATCGCCGCCTCCGGGGGCAAGGACTCTACGGTCATGGCCTGGGCGCTTTCGGCGCTCAAACCGGCGCTGAAACGGGACTATGAGCTGGAGGCTATTCACATTTCCAGCGACTTCTGCGCGTGCTGCAAAAAGTCTGCTCTTTCCCAGCAGCTTGCCGGATGGGGCATCCCCTTTACGGATCTTTTTGTGCCGGTCATTGGCCGGCTCAAGGAGGGGGAGAAGATGAACTGCTACTGGTGTTCCACTCAGAGGCGGACAGAGCTTTTGAAATACGCGGTGGAAAACAATTTCAACAAGATCGCCCTGGGCCATCACCTGGATGACATTATCGAAACCTTCTTTATGAACATGACCGCCAAAGGGGAGCTTTCCACTATGCCCATGCTCCTTTCTTATCGAAAGTATCCGGTAAGCCTTATCCGGCCTTTGGGGTATTTGGAGGAACAAC
Organism: Treponema primitia ZAS-2; assembly: GCF_000214375.1. Taxonomy (NCBI): domain Bacteria; kingdom Pseudomonadati; phylum Spirochaetota; class Spirochaetia; order Treponematales; family Treponemataceae; genus Treponema; species Treponema primitia. The sequence continues at coordinate 3,754,618 of NC_015578.1, forward strand.
AGATCATAGCCTGCGCGGCGGAAAAGGACATACTCAAGGCGGTCTGTACCTGCCCCTACGGGATCAACTCCAAACGCCGGGATATGCGGAAGCGCATAGCCGAATTTACCGGCAATTCCGGAGCAATGAAGCGGCGTATGCTCAAGGCCCTTTCTACCGGGGAAAAGGCCTTGTCGGCTGAGAAAGAATGAAGTATTTTGGGCTTAACGCCGATAAAATTATATGCGGAAAAATTCGATATTCTTCATATTACTAATTATTGCAGGGGTATCCCTGTTTTTTTCCTGCGCTACTTCCCAGGCAATTCCCGTCTCCCGCTCCCGAACCCCGGTGGAACCGAAAAAACCAACCCTCCTGCCGAATCAGCCGCCTCAGGGAAATTCGCCCGCCGAGTCCGCAGGGGCGGGAAGGACGGCGTCCTCCTCCGGCAGGGCAACAGCGGCGCTTCCTGAACGGGTAACCCCTTCCGGGGCAGCCCCGGAGCGAATGGAAAACCCTTCGGTGAAATGGCCCCTCTTGGGCAAGGGCAGACTGGAAGCGGAAAAATTAGCGGCTTTTTTATTGAAAGTAAATGCAGAAGCGGACCCTGAATTTGTTAATCAGCTTTCAGAGCTTTACATTACGGAAGCAGCCCTGGAGGGTATCGATCACGATGTGGCCTTTTCCCAGATGTGCCTGGAAACAGGGTTCCTCCGCTATGGCGGCTTAGTAACCCCGGAGATGAATAATTTCTGCGGCCTTGGCGCCATAGGCCCGGAACAGCCCGGGGAACGCTTCCCCACTCCCCAGCTAGGCGTACGGGCCCAGATTCAGCACCTTAAGGGCTATGCCACCGAGGAACCGCTGGCCCAGGACCTGGTGGACCCTCGTTATAAGTACGTCCGCTACGGCTCGGCGCCTACCATTGAGGGCTTGGCCGGGACCTGGGCCGCAGACCGCAGTTACGCCGATAAGATCGTCAGTGTTCTGCAACGGCTCTACAATAATGCTGCCGGTCTCGCGAGGAAAGCCGGATCCGCAGCAACTGCCACTACAGCCGCAGCGGATCCGGCACAACCGAATTCGTAAAGAGGACCCCAGAAACGGGGTCCCCGGTTTTAATTACTCTCCGACCCGGATTGAAAGCCAGGCATCGTCGTAAAGTTTCAGGTCCGCTCCCACATCGTCCTTAAGCTCGGTATTGACAAGTTCCTCCGCCTGATAGAGGGGGGTAATCTTTTTCAACTGCCGGGCAGGAACATTGGCCGTAGCGGGAAAGCCGAAGTAATCGGTAAATTCCGCATAGATATCCGGCCGGTGGATGAAGTCGATGAATTTATAGGCCAGGTCCGCATTCTTGGCGCCCTTGAGCAGGCACATACTGTCGATATAGGCGGGACCGCCTTCAGGAGGAATAAAGAATGCGGTATGCGCCCTTTGTGCCTCCGAGATTTCTTCATATACCACTTCGGCGTAACCCTGGACAACCCAGAAGTCTTCGTCCGCGAATCCTTTGCCAAAGGCTTCAGCGTCAAACTTGATCAGGTTTGGCTTCCAGTAATTATTCACCAGATCCCGGGCGGCGGCAATTTCAGCGGGGTTTACGGAATTCACCGAATAGCCCAGATGGACCAGGGCGTCACCGAGCACTTCCCGCATATCGTCCAGCATGGTCATTTTCCCTTGCAGATCCTTACGACCAAAAATAGACCAGCTCTTTTCAAAGGCAGGTATCCGTGCAGTATTTACCGCAATTCCCGCCGCGCCAAAATAGTAGGGCACACTGTACTCCATGTTCGGATCGTAGGCCGCTTTCTGGAGCACTATGGGATCAATATTGCCCAAGTTGGATAATTTTGTTTTGTCGATCCGATCAAGCATTCCCTGCTTGATCATGATGGAAACATAGTCCCCGGAGGGGAAAACCAGATCGTACCCTGTGCCGCCGGACAGAAGCTTTGCGTAGAGCTCCTCGTTGGATGCAAAGGTGTCGTACACAATTTTGCAGTCATACTCTTTCTCAAATTTCCGCAGCACCGAGTCGGGAGTGTAATATATCCAGTTGTAGACATAAAGCTGCGTTTTTTTAGCGCAGCCGCTGAGCATAAACAGTGACAGTAGCGCTACTCCCAGCGCCGCGGCCAATACAGGTATTTTCTTCATCTTTTCTCCTCATGCTGAAAATTAGTTTTCAGCATCCTCCATGTATAATAAGAATCCCCAGGGAATTCTTTATTTTGCTGCGATGTATTTCAGGAAATTCCTGAGCAGATAGGTGAGAGCCACGGTCCCCAGGATCATCACCACCGATAGTGCGTTAATAACCGGGGATACCCCGAAGCGGATTGCCGAGTAGATATACAGCGGCAGAGTGGTCGACCCGGGGCCGGCTACAAAGTAGGTGATCACAAAGTCTTCAAGGGAAATCGTTACGGCGGTTAAAAACCCGGAGACTATGCCGGGCATACAGATGGGCACCGTTACTTTTAAGAAGGTTTGCCTTTCGTTTGCCCCCAGGTCGTGGGCTGCCTCGATGATGGAAAAGTCGAACTCGTCCAGCCGGGCCATTACCATGAGAAACACGAAAGGCAGGTTAAAGGTAGTGTGGGCAATAAAGATGGTGAGCAGTCCCAGCTTCATTTTGATTCCCGCAAAGAAAAGGGACAGGGAAACGCCGATTATGATCTCAGGGAGTATCATGGGAAGGAAGGAAATAGTCTGCACATAATTCCGCAGCTTGAACCGATACCAGTTGACCCCCACGGCGCCCAGAGTTCCGAAAACCGTGGCAGTCCCTGCGGAACTAACGGCGATAAGAATACTGTTCCAAAACGCCCGCCAGAGATCCCGGGAATGGAGAAAAAGCTGCTCATACCAGACCAGGGAAAACCCGGTCCACCGCATGCCCTTGGAGGCGTTAAAGGAGTATAAAATCAGTACCAGCAGGGGAAGAAAGAGAAAAATCAAGGCGGCGATAAAAACGGTCTGGGAAAAGGAAAAGGGCTTACGCTGGTATGCCCGCCGAGCATGACGGGCCGCTTCTCCCCGGGCGAACCCGGGTTTGAGGTTGGTGATGATACCTTTAATGTTGAGCTTCAATTTTCAGCTCCCTTGCTCTTCTGCTCAGAAGTTCTGCTGGCATCTTTCCTCTGGAGATTTATCATGATCAGGACCCCTGCGGTGGTGATCACCGTGAGCACCATGGAGATCGCCGAAGCCAGGGGCCAGTTCCGGGCCTTGGTAAGCTGATCCGCAATAACGTTGCCCAGCATGTAGGAATCCTTGCCCCCCACTAGGAGGGGGACCGCATAGGCCCCGAAAATGGGAATAAAGGTAAAGAGCACCGCCGTATACAGGCCGCTGCGTATGCTGGGGAGCAGTACCCGGATCATGGACTGGGCCTTGGTGGCCCCCAGGTCACGGGCGGCTTCCAGCAGGGAAAAATCGAATTTATCGATGGTGGAAAAAAGGGGCAGTATAGCATAGGGCAGGTACATATAGACCAACACCAATACTACCGTGCTCTGGTTGTAGAGAAAGTGGATATAATCGTCAATGAGCCCTATCCGTATGAGCATTTCATTCAGAAACCCGTTGTTCCCCAGGATGTTCATCCAGGCAAAAACCCTGATAAGGAAGTTGGTCCAGAAGGGAATGATGATCAGGAGCAGTAAAAATGTCTGGTTCCGGCTCCTGGCCATAAAGTAGCCGCAGGGCAGGGCGATAAGAATGGTAATAAAAGTAGCAATCACTGCGGTAACAAAGGTGCGAATGGTGATAATTATAAAGCTGGGGTTTCCCAGGGCCCGGTAAGCTTCCAGGGTAAATTCCCCCATGGACACGCCGCCGTACAGCCCCTTTCGCAAAAAACTGTAGAGCACGATGATTAAAAGAGGCGCCAGAAAAAAAATGGTGAACCAGACCGTCATGGGTGCCGAATAGAAGGGTCCGTAGTTACGCCTGGAGGAATAGGTACTCACGATTCTGCGACCCCGGCGGCTTTCTTGACTTCTACAATGTAGCCGTCGTTGGCGCCCCAGGAAAGGTACACCAAATCTTTCCAGATTATATCGGGCCCTTCGTCGGAATATTTGGCGTGCTGCTTGATCACCCTGATAAGAACGTTATTGGAATCGCTGGTCCCATCGGGCCTGTCCTGATCCAGTTTAACGTAGAATTTGGTCTGGAACCCCGAATAGATGGGCTCCTCAACAAAGCCGTGGAAGAGGTTGATGTCCCCCCGGGTGGTGGTGGGCTTTTCCTTAGAAATAAGTATCTTTTCCGGGCGAATGGTAAAGCTGACCTTCTGGCCCGGAACCACATGATCCACAGTGGTAACCTTGATGAGGCCCAGCTCCGGGATATCCAGTTCCACCATGTATTCGGTTTCGGCCTTTTGGAGCAGCTCAGCGCTCTTTATCACCCCGTCAAAGAGGTTGGTCTCCCCGATGAACCGGGCCACAAAGTCCGTGGCGGGGCTTTCATAAATATCGTGGGGGGTACCTACCTGGAGTACATCCCCCTGGTTCATGACCGCAATGCGGTCCGATACCGAAAGGGCTTCCTGCTGGTCATGGGTAACATATATGAAGGTAATACCGATCTTGTCGTGGATCTGATCCAGCTCGATGAGCATATGCTGCCGCAGCTTGGCGTCCAGGGCCGAAAGGGGCTCGTCCAGGAGCAACACCTGGGGCTCGTTGATCAGCGCCCGGGCAATAGCCACCCGCTGTTTTTGTCCCCCGGAAAGCTGGTTGGGCTTTTTTTCCGCATGGCTCTCCAACTGGACCAGCTTGAGGTATTCGTTGACCTTTTGGTCTATCTCGGATTTCCCGGCCCGTTTGATGCGAAGGGGAAAAGCCACGTTTTCGAACACCGAAAGGTGGGGAAAAAGGGCGTAGTTCTGAAAAACCGTATTGGCCTGCCGCTGGTTAGGAGGCAGGGGCAGCACATCGGCGCCATCAAAGGTAACATCCCCGGAGTCAGGGCTTTCAAACCCCGCAATAATACGCAGGAGTGTGGTTTTTCCACACCCCGAAGGCCCCAGGAGGGAGAAAAACTCCCCTTTTTTAATTTCCAAACTGACACTATTTAATGCCGTAAAATCACCGAAGAGCTTGGAAACACCTTCGATAACCACATCACTCCCTTTCAACCGTGCTCCTTCAACCTCCCTTCAAATACAGCTACGACAAAGTCGTCTACCGCCCCGGTAACCCGGTATTTTTCTTATTTGTTCTAAAAAGTACAATGCGGATTTTAAAGATTGTTGTCAATCAGCTAGCGAGTTTTTTTATTGTTTTTTAAAAGCGGGGTATGGTGTCGGGGATCTCACCCGGATATCTGTTCCACCCCATACCCTTATTCAGCGGGATAGACCCAGCGCTTCCCCCCCGGCCCTTCCAGGAGCAGGACTCGGCGGCCCTCCCGTTCTTCCTCCCCGGCTATTGCTTCCCGGCGCAGCCGTATCTTCCCCCCACCCCCGGGCAAGTCCACAGCATAGGCCGGCAGCCCCGGCCCGCCGATACGGGCCTGAAGCGCCTCGTAGATAGAAAGCCCCTGCTCCAAAGGCACCCGGAAATGGGCAGTCCCCGGGGCCAAGTCCAGCTGGAACAGGTAATAGGGGGAAAGCCCCAGGCAGAGGCATTCCCGGAAAAGCTCCTCCAGGGTTTCCACACTGTCGTTGATCCCCCGCAGGAGCACAGTCTGGACATGGACAGGTATCCCCGCATCCACACAAGCCGCCAGAGCCTCCCGCGCCGGCACCGCCAATTCCCGGGGGTGGTTGATGTGGACCGCCAGCCGCAATGGCCGCCACTGCCGGAACAGGCCGATAAGGCCGGGGCTCAGCCGTGTTGGTTCAGTAATGGGGACCCTGGTACAAACCCGGAGGAGTATGCCGGGCCGGGCTTCCCGAAGCCTCCGGAACAGCTCTCCCAGGGCAGCGTCCCCCGCAGTGAGCGGATCCCCACCGGACACCAGGATTTCCCGTATTTCAGGGTGTTCCCGCAGATAGCCCAGGGCCGCCTCCAGTTCAGCCCCGCCTATAAAGGCCTGCCCCCCGCCCACCCAGACCCGGCGGAAGCAGTAGCGGCAGTATCCCGCGCAAGCTCCCCCTGCCAGGAGCAGCGCCCGGTCCCGGTACTGGTGGACCAGCCGGGGCGAAGCTTGCCACAAGGCGGCGCCCAGGGGATCATCCAGGGCAAAGGAATCGGGGATCGCTTCCCGGGGATCCGGGAAAAACTGGCGGCGTATGGGGTCATCCGGGTCCGGGCCGGCCAGGGAGGCGAAGTGGGGGGTTACGGCAAAGGGCAGAGAAAAGCGACTGCGGAGTTCCCCAGCGTAGGCGCGTTCTGCCGGGCCGGCGGATGCGGCCAGTGCGGGGGGGAGGCGGTCAACAGTGGTGATCAGAGGAAAGGGCATATAGGGCGATAGTATACCTGTCCGGGCGGAAATTGAAAAGTATACTTAATTGGAGCTGGTGGAGGAGATACACTACTTCCAGTCTATCAGGTCAGCCAGCAACGGCTGGAACAGTTCTCGTTGTTTCTTGTCGGGTAATGTACCAAGCATTTTTCTCTTAAAATCTTGGAAGGGAATCCATATCCCTGGCACGCAGCTTCCGGCGGTATTTGCCGGGACTTATACCGATTACCCGCTTGAATATTTCTCCATAATAACTTGTTTTGGAAAAACCGGATATTAGGGCCACTTCGGTGATACTTACGTTTTCATTGGAGAGCAGGTTAAGGCTTCGGCGAACTCTCAAGTTTAACAGGTATTCAAAAACAGTCTGGTGGAGTGTCTGCTTGAAAAGCAGACAGCATTTGCTTCTGCATACCCGCCCTGCTGCGGCAATATCATCAAGCCCTACCTTTTCGCTGTAATGTTCGTTAATGAATGAAATCATCCGTTTGAGCGGGATGTCTCCCGGAACGTTTTTGTCTTCCATGGATAACGAAGCAGCAATCGTGTTAGCAAAGAGCAGCGACCAAAGCGCGTAGAATCGGCTCTGTATTTCCAGAACTGAATCATCGCTTGATTGCAAACAGAGCCGCGCTAGTGCACCAATTCTGACGGAGGCTTCACGGTACCAATTTTTTTCCGAATTGGGATCGTGAATTGAAGAATTGGTATTAGCCGGAAAAAACAAGGTCTCGTAACGGGTATCATAGAGGAGGGGATTAACAAAACGCTTTTCAATATACGGATCAGCACAGAGCAGGGAAGGATGCAGTAAAAGGCTGATAAACACACACTCCACAGCGCCGTGTTTACCGGAGCTGCCGAAATGCAGTTGGTTGGCATTGACAAAAATTACGTCCCCTGCAACAAGGGGGAAAAGTTTGTCATTCACATGATAGGTCATTTCCCCTTCAAGTATGATAATAAATTCAAGATCCCGATGCCAATGACAATCTGCGGCATATCCAATAAATTGGGAGAGCCTCTGGTTAAATGCATATATGGGCAGGTTTGACGAGGTGTACTGAACCTCTTCCGACATATCTTCCCGCACGCGTAATTTTTCCATAACTTACCTCATAAAAATACAATAGTTATAAAAATATAGAAAATATTGGTATACATCACCGATTTTCAAGAATATCCTGATATTCAAGAAATGGCAAGTGAGGAAAGAATATGCCTAAGAAAAGGGTTTTGCTTGTTTTGCCCGCTTTATTGGCAGTCTGTTTTTCAACTTGTGAAAAAGATGGATCCCCGGCCAATATATCAGGGCGGATGGCCGGCGATATCGCCTTTAATCAAGACAGGGCTATTTCTATGCCAGAGGATCTGGACATGAAATTGATGCGTCTGGATATAAAAATGATGCACTTGATAGGAGATTTATTTAGCCCCGGTTTCGCTTTCAACCCGTTCAAATCCGATATCCAGCGAGCTGATGGGGATGCCATGAATAAGGTTCAGGACATCTTAAAACGTGCAATTTATTCAGGAAATATGGAACAGATACAACAGGTAGAAGAAATCTTGGAATTATTTACGGGTTTACCGAAAAATGTCCGCAAACAGATGGACGAAAAAAATACGGTAAACACTCTTTCTGACCGGGAAAATATCGCAAGCTTTCTCGTCGGTATTAAGGCTATAAGCAAAGGAGAATAGTATGACCAATAAAGAGCGGAAAGAGCATGGATTGTATTACCGTTATGATGACCCCGAGGTAATGGGGCCGCAGCTCCAATATATGGAGAAATTGTACGATTACAATAACACCAGGCCCTTGGAACATGATAAGAAGCAGGGGCTTTTAAAAGAAATGTTTGCTGAAATCGGTGATGGCTGCCATATAGAAACACCGTTGAATTCAAACTGGGGCTGTCATCACGTACATTTTGGAAGTGGTATCTATGTTAATTTTAATTTATCCCTTGTGGATGATGCGGACATTTATGTAGGAGATCACTGTATGATTGCGCCGAATGTAGTTATTGCCACTTCGGGTCATCCTATACTGCCCATATTGCGTGAACACAATTATGTATACAACTTCCCGGTACATATCGGTAAAAACGTTTGGATCGGTTCAAGCGTTCAGATACTGCCGGGCGTAACAATCAGCGATAATTCAGTAATAGGCGCCGGAAGCGTAGTTAAAAATGATATTCCTGCAAATGTAGTTGCAGTAGGTACTCCTTGCAGGGTTCTTCGTGAGATTGGCGAAAGAGACAGGAAGTTCTTTTTTAAGGATAAAGAACTGGATGTATGGGAGTAAGGGGGAACAGCCTCCTGTTTACAGAATATATTGGTAGATATTACCAATTACTAAGGATATCCTGATATCCATAAAGAGCAAGGAGGAAAGAATATGCTCAGAAAACGGTTGATACATATCCTAAGTGAGCTAAACCCCTATCGTTCCTCTGTCATGAGCAGCGCCATCACCTTCGCGTCCCCCAGGATGTTATTCACCAGGGTATACTCGTTAGGCTGGTGGGCGGTGTCGTCCATACGGCTCCACACCACCGAATCACTGCCGGCGTTGCGGAGGAAGGCCCCCACGGTGCCGCCCCCTATGCCGATAGGCCGGGTTTCTACCTGATACACTTCCTTGACAATCTTTGAGAGCAGTTTTACTAAAGGCGCATCAGGGGAGGTGGGTTTTGACTCCTGGCACTGGGGAAGGGTATAGCTGATTTTGACCCCGTGCTTGGCTTCTATTTCCGCCTTGATACGGTCGATTTCCGCCAGCACTGTTTTGGCGGGATACCGGGGGAGGACCCGCATATCCATGCAGAACACGTCATCGCCGGGAATAGTATTGATGTTGGGGACGTTGGCCTCTTTTTTGGTGGGCTGGAAGGTGGAGTAATCCGGTTCAAAGAGAGGGTCGTGGTCGGGAAATTTCCGGGTAAGCTCCTCGTGGAGCCGCACCGCCAGTTCCGCCCCGGCAAGGTGGGCGTTTATGCCCTGGTCAGGCCGGGAACCGTGAGCCTGGGCGCCAATGGTGCTGAACCGGGCCCAGATGAGGTTCTTCTCCGCAATCTCGATGGTTTCCCCCTTGGGGTCCCCGCCATCGGGAATGAGGATCATGTCGTCTTTGCGGAATAATTCCGGAATAGCCGTACCCTGATTTTTGATGAGCCAGTCTATGCCGTAGGCGCTGCCATTCTCTTCATCGGCAGCGAAGAGCAGCTTTACTGTGTGGGCGGGGACTATGCCCTGCTTGACCAGGGCCAGGGCCGCTACTACCGATGCGGTAAGCCCCTGCTGGTTATCCTCCACACCCCGCCCGATAAGCCGCAAGCCCCGGCCGTCGCCGCCGTCGGCCTGAATCACTGTCCAGGGGTCGCTCTTCCACAAGGATTGTTCGCCCGGTGGCACTACGTCGATGTGGCTCATGATCCACAGCCGCTTAGTGTCCGCCTTTCCGGGAATGGTAGCGATCAGGTTAGGCCGCACCCCGCCTTTGGCCCGCTTGTCCGGGGCATCGTGGCGTTCCAGCTGGGTGATACCCTGGGCCCGGAGCCATCCTTCCAGATAGAGGCACTTGTCCAGTTCCCCTTCCCCGCCTGAGTCCGGGGAAATCGCAGGCCGTTTGGTCAGTTCCGTTTCAAGCTCCACCACTAAGGGGAAACTTTTATCAATAAAATTAAAAACTTGTTCCTTCATACTTTACACCTTACAATAAAATTATTGTTACAAATACTATTTTTTCCGATTATACGCATCCCAGCTGGTTTTTATCAACGTGTCCAGGTCCGAATACTTCGCGGTCCAGTTCAGCAGTTCGTGGGCCAGCTTTGCGGAGGCGGTGAGCTTAGCCGGATCCCCGGCACGGCGGCCTACGATTTTAGCGGGGATGGGTTTGCCGGTAATGCGCCGGGCGGCTTCCACAATTTCCAGCACCGAAAGGCCGGTCTCGCTCCCCAGGTTTACGATGAGGCTCTTGTCGTTTTTGCTGGTATAATTCAGGGCCGCCACGTGGGCCGCCGCAAGATCGCTCACATGGACATAATCCCTGACCCCGGTACCGTCAGGGGTATCGTAGTCGTTGCCGTAGATCTGCACCTCTCCCCTGATACCGCAGGCGGCTTCCATGATTATCGGGATGAGGTTTGCGGGGTTACTCTCGAGGCCGGGTATGCGGCCCCTGGGATCGTATCCTGCGGCATTGAAGTACCGGAGCGCCGCAAAGCGTATCCCCTTGAGCTGATCATACCAGCCCAGGAAGCGCTCAATTTCCAGCTTGGTAAAGCCGTAGTAGCTTTCCGGGTTGGCAGGGTGCTTTTCGTCAACCGGCAAATACTGGGGCTGGCCGAAAACCGCTGCACTGGAAGAAAAGACGATATTTTTTATGCCCCCCTCCACGGCGGCGTTCAGGATATTGACCGTACCATTGATATTGTTCACCGAATACTTTTCGGGCTTTACCATGGATTCCCCCACAGCCTTATAGGCTGCCAGATGAACCAGGGCGTCAAAGCCCCCCTTGGCCGCCCGAGAGAGGCCGGTATAATCCTGGATGTCCCCGTGGATAAATTCCGCTTCCGAGAAGAGGTTCTCCCGTTTTCCACTGGAAAGGTTGTCATAAATCGTGACCCCATGGCCCTGATCCAGGAATTCCCTGGCAACATGGCTGCCGATATACCCGGCCCCGCCGATAATTAGGATTTTCAAATAAGACTCCTTATTGGTGCAATTTTTTTCTCTGTTTAGACTATACTGGTTTTGAGGTGGTTTTCAATGGGGGGAATACGCTGCGGGTTTTCCGTACTTATTCGCCCTATGGTTCACAGGCAAGGGGCAATCTGCTATACTTACGATAATGGTACTCAGCGCCCATCGGCCCCCGTATGAGGCTAAAGAACAAAAAGGAGATGCCCTATGAAAACCGTTCTTGACAAGTTAATGGGTAATAAAGTATCGCTCACCCCCCCGATGGGTTTGCGCGGGCCTCTCGTCCGAGAATATAACAAACCTACTGTTTCCGTCCGCCCTTTCCGTTCTACCCTCGTCCTTGATTTGAAGAAAATTTCATGGGTTTTGATAATTTTAGCAGGACTTTCCTTAATGGCTTGTCCCGGCCCTGAAGACCCTAAGCCAACTGTACCAAATTATTTTACCATAACTTTTGATGCTACTGGCGGAATGGCTACTCCATCAAGACAAGTAATTTCTGGCGATGCACTAGGAACAGTACCTACACCTACAAGGTCAGGTTATACTTTTGCTGGATGGTTTACGGCTGCGAATGGTGGGGGAACTGAATATACAGCAACAACCACAATTACAGAATCCAAAACTTTGTATGCAAAATGGGTGCCAGCTACAAATCCGAAGCAAGTTATAGTTACCGGACTTTCCGTTTTTAACAGCAAAAGGTTTCAGGTATTGATTTCCACTGCACTAAATTATTCAAACGATACTATCGTCGCTGGCTATTATGATCCCGCTGGACCTACTATTTCCGATGGGTCAACGGGGGCGGTGGTAACATTATTCACAGAGGTTGAGCCTCAGCAGAGTCCCTGGACTGGTTCTGGTTCATATTATGTTGTGATCCTTATTAGAACTCCTGACGAAACTTATCATAAAGAGAGTGCGTTTATATCCATACAAAAAATCCCCTTTACTTCAGTATCCACAACGATTGTGTTTTCACCGCCAGATTATATTCAGGAGGGCGCTGACCCTGTCAAACTTCAAGGAACATGGAATGACACAGGCCCAGGAAATGCTACAGTTAAATTCACAGGGGCTTCTTATATCATTAACGAAGGTGGCCCAAATGAATCTACTGGAACCTTTGTAGTCAATGGTACTAACCATAAGCTAAAGATTACTGCTCCTGATTCAGAATTTGCGTATAGTTTCACAAATGATACTACTCTTGTATTGACAGATGGGCATGCCCAACTTAACGGAACGTATACCAAGCAGCCATAAGGGCATGCCTGGCGCTATGGGCTTGCGCCCGGTGTATCAGATACATGCCGCCTTTGCCGAGGGTTGATTACCACCGCCCACCCTAAAGACTGGGTAAGCCTTCGGTTTGTGTGGTGGCGATTGTCTTGAAACCATTGTAAAACATCGTTTTATACAGCTCGTCCACAATAAAAGCATTCCCCCGATACACCCGTGAAAAAAGCGCGCTGTACCGGTTCAGGTACTTTGTGCCGAATCAGCGGCGAATGAAATTTTTGATATTAGTCAAATTATTTGTTCTTTAAAACTTCTAAAATCATTCCCCCCCATTTCTTATATGCATCTCCAAACAAATGAACCCCGTCAGATGTGTACTTCCATTCTAGCCTGTCATCTTTTGACAGTAGTTCATTTACATCTAAATATAATATATTATTTTTTTCACAATACTCTTCCAATAAATAATTGATAGTTTTAACATACCCATTGAAATCTTTCCAGTACGAAGAATTAAAAGCAGTATATAGAATAGATTCTATACATACATCTATATTATGATTTTGAAGTTCTTTTATTATTTCTTTGATGTTATTCACAATTGTTTCTACAGTATAATAATTGTTATTTATTAATGGAATATCATTTGTTCCTATCATTAAAAAGCAGAGTTTCGGATTTAATTCATATATGTCCTCTAGTCTATGTAATACACCAAGTGTATAATCTCCCTCAATGGCCCGGTTTGATATACCAGGCAACCCTAATAATTCATTCCAGGCAACTCTGGCAGTAATTGAATCACCTAACATTACTATCGCGTATTTGCGTTTGTTGTATACGGAAAAATTTTCACGGCTTACATTTTGAAATACAAAGGCTGGAAGCTGAAAAGGTTCAGGCTTATACTCTATTTTTGTAGGCTCACTATTAATTGCTCTTAATTTTACTAATACCTTCTGCGGTACTTTATAGTGGAGTGAGATAATTGATAAAAAAATTAATGTGACTATATTAATTAAAACCAGCGAAAGTGTTAACCAGGATAGTTTTTTTCTCACAACGGTGCTCCTAAAACATTTCGATCCTGTTATTTCCAGAAAATTGGCGCATAAACAGGCCGCTCCTTAGTGGAAGTTTCATTGGAAATCTTAAGTATGCTTTGGTTCTCCGCCTTTTTTGCCCTGTTTCCCGTTATGGGACCTTTTCACAGAACCTACCGCTAATACATGTATAACAATTTCAATACATGTATTTTATCCGGTATTTTCGCATTGCGTCAACTCTATTACAGTTAAAACAACTGTAATAGAGTGTTTTCAGAATATGAGATTGCCTGTTTTATAGATAAATGACCCATTTCCAGGAGATGTTTATCAAAAACCTTCGCTATTTCCGTAAATTGCGGGGCTTAAGCCAGCTAAAATTTTCTGAATTGATAGATGTATCCCCCAACTACCTTAATGCCGTGGAAAATGGCAAGAATTTTCCTTCTCCGGAGCTTATGCAACGAATATCAGACAGGCTGGAAATATTACCTTATCAGCTTTTTCTGGAGTTTCCGTTGGAATTACACAAGTTATTACCCGGAGAAAAAAATGCAGTTATCCATGAATTGGCCCAAATTCGACAGAAATTCATCAGAGACATTGATGAAATTATAGAAAAGTACGGGCAATTTTAGCTTCCGGGCTACTCTGGAAAAGTCAAATCGAGAATAGTGGCAAATTTATCAAAAATTTCGCGGAATTTTGTCTGTTTTTGGTAAAATTCTCGATTTAATCTTCCCTGCTACCCCGCCGAAGCCTTTTCCAGCTCCGCCGCCTTGGCTTCCCATTCCCGGCCCTTCCCCTCGAGTTCTGCCGTTACCCCGTCCAGCCGGGCTTTTACCGCCCTAGCCTTCTCCCCGTTGCTGTAAACATCGGGCCGGCCCAACTCCGCTTCCAGGGCAGACTTCTCCGCTTCCAGCTCCCCAAGGTGTTTGAGGATTTCCCCTTCCTCCCGTTCCAGCCGCCGGGTAAGGGCCTGCCGCAGTTTGCTCATCTCCCGGTGGGCAGCCGCTCCAAGGGGCAGGGCGGCGGACCCGGCTTTGATCAGCATGGTTTTGGGAAGGCTTTCATGGGCAGACTCCACTTCAAGTTCCCCAAGGGGCAATGGCTCTGTTGAAACAGCAGTATTACTGTTGTCTATAGATCTATCGACAGTGATCCCAACAGTATTACTGCTTCCTACAGAACCGCCGGCACTGTCGCCGGCAAAGCCCCCGACCGCCTCCCGCTCAATGCGGTCCAGGTAGTAGCCGTAGTCCCCGTAGAAAAGCCGGGCTGCTGCGGGCTGTTCGGCGCCCCGGGCGGACAGTTCCAGGGTTTTGGTGGACAGAGCTTCCATAAAGGCCCGGTCGTGGGACACGAAGATGATGGTGCCTGAGTATTTTTTCAGGGTATCCAGGAGTATGTCCTTGGATTGCAGGTCCAGGTGATTGGTGGGCTCGTCCAGAATGAGCAGGTTCATGGGTTTGAGGAGCATCCTGAGCAGGGCAAGGCGGCTCTTTTCGCCCCCGGAAAGGACTGAGATGGGCTTGTACACATCGTCGCCCCTGAACAGGAAGGCACCCAGCATGTCCCGCACCCGGGGGATCAGTTCCGTGGGGGCCTCCCGTTCCAGGTACTCCACAACTTGTTGGGAGCCGGTCATGGTTTCTGCGGCATCCTGGGAGAAGTAGCCCGGCTGTATGCCTGCCCCGTATTGGACTGAGCCGCTGAATTTTGAATCAGAGCCGGCAAGGATGCGCAGTAATGTTGTTTTCCCCGCGCCGTTGCGGCCCACCACCACGAGTTTTTCCCCGGATTCCAGGGTCAGGCCCAGGCCGGACAGAATGGGCCGGTCACCGTAGGACTTGCCTATACCCTCCAGGGTCATGGCTATACGGCCCGAATGGGGAGGCCGGGGAAAGGCGATGCTGATCTTTTTCAGGGACTCGGGGATTTCGATACGCTCCATTTTTTCGAGCTTCTTGATCCGCTCCTGGACCATGGCTGCTTTGGTGGCCTTGTAACGGAAGCGACGTATCAGATCCTCCGCCTTGGCGATCTCCTCCTGCTGGGCGGCGTAGCGTTTAAGCAGGCTGTCCAGTTCGGTCTGGCGGACTTGTTCGTAGGCACTGTAGTTGCCTACATAACGTTTGAGCCGGCCCTGGAAAAGTTCGTACACCTCGTTGACCGTGACATCCAGGAAGTAGCGGTCGTGGGAGACCAGGAGGTAGCCCCCGGTAAAATTTTTCAGCCACAGTTCAAGCCAGGACCGGGCTTCAATGTCCAGGTAGTTGGTGGGTTCGTCCAGGAGGAGTATGTCCGCCTTTTCCAAGAGCACCTTGGCCAGGGCGATACGCATCTGCCAGCCCCCGGAAAATTCTTCGGTCTGCCGGTCCAGGTCCTCGGGGGAAAAACCGAGCCCCGATAGGACCATAGCAATGCTCTGGTCCCGGCTGTAGTAGCCGGAATTTTCCACCGCTTCCTGGAGCCGGTGGTGCTCCTCCAGCAGGGCAACGGTGCGGCTGTCATCGGCCTTTGCTGTTTCCAGGGTCCGGCCTATGGCTTCTATCTCTTCCAGCAGGGCGATGATCCCGCTATAGGCAGTCTCCGCCTCTTCCCGCAGGGTGGAGCCCCGGTGGACTATCCCCGACTGGGGTAGGTAGGAGACCCGGCAACCCTTTTGGACCGCCCGCTCCCCGGAATCGGGGGCGAGTTTCCCGGCGATAACCTTCATCAGGGTGGATTTGCCGGAGCCGTTGATCCCCGCCAGGGCGGCCCGGGAACCGGCTGCCAGATTGAGGCCCACTTCTTTCAGAATGTCCCGGTCCCCGAAGGCAAGGGAAACCCGGGTAAATTGTACAAATGCCATGGCTGCTCAAAACTCCAAGGGGCTTACAGGCTGGGCCGGGGTGATACCTTGCCGATCGGCCTTGAAGAAGTAGATAACCCGGGGGGAGGCTGCCCGGCGCAGGACCGTGATGCCGTTCAGGTTCTCAGGGGGCACATATTCTATCCTGAGCCCCTGCTCATCCGAGCTGTACATAAAGTTGATCCGAATACCGGAACTGCTTATGCCGTCAAAGTGCAGGGTAAAGGCCCCGGTATACCGTTCTTCCAGTTCCGTATCCAGGAAGAGGCCCATGTTCACGGTTCCGCTGCCCAGGGCTGAAGCGGGAATTACCTGGGGGATAAGGATGTTGTTGCCGGTCCAGGTAAAGGCGCCGTTCCGCAAGAAAGAAAGGGTGCCATAATTGGTGCTCTGGAAAACCGGCCCCAGGGCATAGAGGTTTTCCAAGAGGGTTTCCCGCCGTTCCGTTTCCTGGGCGATCAGGTCCCCCAGGTCCATAGGCAGGGTTACAAAGACCAGGGCTTTCAGGGCGCCGCCGTTTTCCGTGTACTGGACGGTCAGGACCGTGTCGGACTGCAAATTCATCTGGAGGGGGGCGCCCTCAAAACGCCAGGCCCGGTTTCTGGTCCGTTCGATCCCCGTATAGGAAAAACTCAGGTCCATGTTTGGCAGGTAGATTTGGGCAACCCCCGTATCCGGGTTCGGCAAAAAACGCCAGTGCATTTGAAGGTCCTCCAGATCCACCCTTCGGGAAGACACCATGGCCCCATACCAGTCGGGATACCATGTATTGGACAGGACCATATCCAGATCCGGGTCTTCCATATCCTCCACCGCCGCCGCAGGGACAACCCGGAGGGCGCCGCCGGTATGTTCAAAGAGTTTAAGCCGATAGGAAAAGCAGTACCCGGTGGAACCATCTTCGGTCAGTACCCGGTACCAATCCCCCGGAAGGGGGTCCCCGGTGGTGCTGATGGCGGGATTCCCCTCGACCCTGGCCAGGACTTTGATAATCTCCCCCATCCGCAAACGGTAGACCCGCCGCGCGCTGTTATCCGGATCATCCCGGATAGGCAGCCCGTCCTGGGCGGTTTCCGCATATAGCCGGGCATATTCGGCAAATTCCGCCGCCCGTTTTTCCGCCGCCTTTTTCCCCCCTGCCAGTTCCAGCTGCCAGACAGGGATTTCAAATTTGTTGGTACCCTTAGTTATCCGGTAGGCTTCGGGAATCCCCACCACCCACACATGGTCTATATTGGAACGGATGTACACGGGCAGCACGGTTCCCGAAGGGATCGGGGGATCCTCGGTAGACCAAAGCAGCACCCCCCAGCCCAAGAGCCGGGAACAGGAGCTTAGCAAAACGCCCAGGAGTATACACAAGAAAAAGCCGGACAACCGGGCTAAACCAAGAGACCGCATAAAGTTTACTTTACCGGAGCATGGGGGAATTGTGAAGGGGGGCTTCGATCTACGCACCCTCCACGCCCTCACAAAGAGTACGACAATTTCACTCAACTATATATCGGCATTTCCCTTGACACTCTTCGCATTTATCAGCATCTTATACCATATATGTACAACTGTTCGCCCCATGCCAACGAAGCCATCCCTCAGGAATACAGGAAAATCGCCGAGGATCTGTTCCCACCGGGGTTTCCCAAGCCAGGACAGGGGCCATCTCTGAAGTCGGCGGAGGCTTTTGCGGAGATTTTGGGGATTGGGGCGGATTATAAGCGGCTGCTTTATACCCAGCGTTCCGGGGCGGAGATGGCCCACTTTCTGGGGCATTTTCAAAACAATCTGGATCTACTGATTCAGAAAACCTGGGTGGAAAAGAGCGACGAGGCCCGGAAAGAAAAGCTCCAGGACCGTATCCCCGGGTTTATCGCGGAAATCGAGGGGGGGGATTACCGGAAGGCGCTGAAGGAATTCGGCGGCGTTCTGGAGGAGTTAACCCATTTGCTTTTCGGCGCCCAGAGCCACAAGGATGATTTTGCTGAGTATGCTTTCAGGATCGATCTTCAAATGGGGCTTTTTTGGTGGTATGGGGGGCAGATTGGCTGCCTCAAGTCGGCTTACGACGGAAAACAGGGGAACGGGGTGGCCAAGGGGGTCAATGATCCCTGTAACGAGGGGCTTTGGGCAGTATTGCTCCTGGGTATCTGTTATCTTACTAATTTTTAAGTGCTTATTGTTAAAAAACCGTTTTTATACTATTTTATTCGAAGCCGGGTCAAAGACCCGGCAGTACAATAAATTTCTTATCGAACGACGATACCCCACCCTTTAGGGTGGGGAGAGTCATTCTCACGGACTGGTGAGCCGGATTACGAGCCCTGTCCGTCGTGAGGGAGAATTTTAATATGCCAGAGAATGTGCCGGAAACCGCATCGGACTTTATCAGCGAATTCATCAAAGAGGACCTCAAAAACGGCCGGTTCGGCTATGTCCATACCCGGTTTCCGCCTGAGCCTAACGGCTGGCTCCATATCGGCCACTGCAAGGCCTTCTATATCGACTTTTCTATGGCGGAACGCTTCAAGGGCAAGTGTAATCTCCGCTTTGACGATACCAACCCGGAAAAAGAGGATATCTCCTACGTGGAGGCTATCAAACGGGATGTCAAATGGATGGGTTATGACTGGGAGGATCGGGAATTTTACGCTTCCGACTATTATGAATACCTTTACGACCTGGCGGTGAAGATCATTAAAAAGGGTCATGCCTATGTGGATGACCTTACGGACGAAGAAATGAGCGAATACCGGGGAACGGCGGTGGAGGATAAAAACAACATCACCAATACTCCCCCGGGGCGGAATAGCCCGTACCGGGACCGGTCGGTCGAAGAAAACCTGGACCTCCTGGCCCGAATGCGGGCGGGAGAATTTCCCGATGGAGCGCGGACCCTGCGGGCCAAGATCGACATGGCCCACCCCAACCTGCTCCTGCGGGACCCGGTGATGTACCGGATCCGGCGGGAAACCCATTACCGTACCGGCAATAACTGGTGCATCTATCCTATGTACGATTTCCAGCACCCCCTTTCGGACGCTAAGGAGGGGATTACCCACTCGCTCTGCTCATTGGAGTATGAGATACACCGGCCTTTGTACGAATGGTTCATTAACGAAGCGGAGGTGTTCCCCAGCCGACAGATCGAATTTGCCCGGCTTAACATCACCCATACGGTGCTTTCCAAGCGCTGGCTGCTCAAGCTGGTCCAGGACAACTATGTCTCGGGCTGGGACGATCCCCGGATGCCCACCATCGCAGGTCTACGGCGCCGGGGCTATACGCCAGAGGCTATACGGAGTTTCATTTCCCAAATCGGGATTGCCAAAACCGACAGCATGGTGGATATCGCCTTCCTCGAATACTGTCTCCGGGAGGACCTGAATAAGCGATCCCCCCGGATCATGGCGGTGCTCAAGCCCTTAAAGCTCATCATCGAAAATTGGGAAAATGGTAAGGCCGAGGAACTGGAAGCGGTGAACAACCCTGAGGACCCGGCGGCGGGGTCCCGGAAGATACGCTTTACCCGGGAACTCTGGATTGAGCAGGACGACTTTGAGGAGACGCCGCCGCCTAAATACTTCAGGCTTTTCCCGGGGAATTCGGTGCGCCTGCGCTACGGGTACATTGTTACCTGCACGGGCTTTGACAAGGATGCTGCGGGTACTATTACTGCGGTGCGCTGTACCTATGATCCGGAAACCAAGGGGGGCAATGCCCCGGACAACCGCAAGGTAAAGGGCACCATCCACTGGCTTTCCGCAGAAGACGCTGTCCCCATGGAGGTGCGTATCTACAACCACCTGTTTGGGGTGGAGCGGCCCATGGATGTGGCGCCGGGGAAAACCTTCCTGGACAACCTCAGCAAGGATTCCCTGGAACTTATTTCAACTGCCTACGGCGAACCGGGCCTGGCCAAGGCGGCGCCGGGGGACCGGTTTCAGTTTGAACGGCTTGGGTATTTTGTACGGGATCCCGATTCCTCTGCCCGGGGTACGCCGGTCTTTAATAAAACTGTGGGGCTCCGGGACACCTGGGCAAAAATCGGACAGAAAACTGTCAAATAGGAGAACAATATGATTGTACGTGGTAATGTGTATTCTGAAGTGCTGCATATCGAGACGGGGATAAGTGTGCTGGCCCCGGACACGCACCGGGACAAGGGCTCCTGTAAAGTTGTGTATCTTTTCCACGGCTTGCATGGGGATCACAATTCCTGGCTTGACAGCACTATGCTTCAGACCCTTGCCAAGGATTATAACGCCATCTTTGTCATGCCTGAGGTAGGGAGGAGTTTCTACGCCGACATGAAACATGGGTATGACTACTTCACCTATGTCAGTGAAGAGCTTCCCGAAATCAGCAAGAAGGTGTTTAATATTTCTGCGAAGCGGGAAGATACAGCGGTGATGGGATGTTCCATGGGAGGTTACGGCGCCTTGAAATGCGCGTTAACCAAACCGGATCAATATGGTTTCTGCGGAGCTATTTCCTCGGCTTGTTTATTTATTGATGAACATCTTAACAGTTTACAGAAAAATGCTGACTATTGGTTAAAGACCGGCGGACCGGAAGCAGAAGCCATACTCCGGGACTTTTATGCCATATTCGGCAACGATCTGTCCTACACCGAGGGTGATGAAATTATTAAACTGACCAGGAAAATTGCTTCCCGCTCGGTAAAACCGAAGATCTACGCCGCATGCGGAACTGAAGATCCTCTCCAGAAAGAGAACATCCGCTTTAAGGACCAGATTGAAAAACTGGAATGGGATTATACCTACGAAGAATGGGCCGGCGTTCATGACTGGCAGTTCTTTAACGATGGGTTAAATAAAGCACTTCAGGTGTGGTACTCTTAGGGATTGTACGGGGTCCTTAATTCTGCCGCATTGAACTACAACAAAACTATAAAAGAGGGGGTATCGGAGTGGGAACATCGAAAGTGTACTTTACCGATATGCGCTGCAAGGTCGGAGACAGTTTGCTGAATAAGCTGGATCGTATAATTACGAAAGCCGGTATTGAGCAAATTGATTTTAAACAGAAGTATGTCGCCATTAAGATCCATTTTGGCGAACCGGGAAACCTGGCTTTTCTAAGGCCGAATTTTGCCAAGGTGGTGGTGGATAAAATCAAGTCCCTGGGGGGTATGCCTTTCCTGACGGACTGCAATACCCTCTATGTAGGAAAACGAAACCAGGGGCTTAACCATCTGGATGCGGCGAACGAAAACGGTTTCTGGCCCCTGTCTACAGGCTGTCAGAACATCATCGCCGACGGTATCCGTGGAACTGATGATGTGGATGTGCCCATAAACGGCGGTGTCCACTGCAAGGTGGCCCATATAGGCAAAGCTATCATGGACGCGGACATTGTAATTTCCCTAAACCACTTCAAGGGGCACGAAAACACCGGCTTCGGCGGGGCCCTGAAAAACATCGGCATGGGGAGCGGCAGCCGGGCAGGTAAGATGGCCATGCACAACGATGGTAAACCCCAGGTTAATGAAAGCGTTTGTGTGGGTTGCAAGATCTGTACCCGGTTCTGTAACCACAACGCCATCAGTTTTGCTGACGGAAAGAAAGCCTCCATCGACCATAATAAGTGCGTGGGCTGTGGCCGCTGTATTGGTGCGTGCAGTAAAAACGCCATCTTTACCAAGTGGGATACCACCAACGCAACCCTGAATGCCAAAATTGCCGAATACACCAAGGCGGTGGTGGATGGCAGGCCGAATTTCCACATCACCGTGGTAAACCAGGTTTCTCCCTATTGCGACTGCCATGGAGAAAGCGACACGGCGATTGTCCCGGATGTGGGCATCTTTGCCAGTTTCGATCCCGTTGCGCTGGATCACGCCTGTATTGACGCGGTAAACGCAGCTCCATCGATCAAGACCAGTATCATCGGTGAACGGGAAGAAACCCACAAGGATAGCCACGGAAACGCGGACCACTTGATGGATATTCACCCCACCACAGACTGGCGGACCCAGATTGCCCATGCGGAAAAGATCGGCCTGGGCAGCGGAGATTATGAACTGATTACGGTAAAATAGTAAAACTGCTCCCCTCCCGGTTTTACCGGGAGAGACTGCCGCCTTAGTTATTGCTGAAGACGCTTTCCAGCTGAATCGCCGTAACCAGGGCGGCAAGTTCCTCCTGAAGCAGGGTGATGCGATCTCGGTACCAGGCAAGTTCCTTTGCCAGGTATTCCCGTTCCTGGCCGTAGCCGCTCTTCCAGGCCGCCTCGGCCTGATCCTTCTGGGCCTCACCAGCCTCAATCTTTAAGGACAGATATTCCTGCCGGTATTGGGAAAGTTCCAATTGGCGCAGAGTCTTTTCCAGATACTCCTCCAAATCCCGCCGGCCCTTTTCTTCCTCCAGCCTGGCCTGGGCAAGGCTCTCATTTTTCTGGCGGACAGTCTGATAAAGGCCCCAGTCAAAGATAGTGCTCCGTATCCCCACGGAAGCAGTGAAATTGAGTGACGGGTCCTGCCAGCCGCTGTACCCAAGCTGGAGGAAGAGGCCCAGATCGGGTTTGCCATAGATTTGCCCACGGGAAGCCGCCAGGAGCCGCTCCGAAGCCTGGGTTTGAAGGGAAAGCATTTTGAGCCCCAGGTTCCGCTCCTTGCTGAGAGCCAGGAGCCGTTCCTTGTCCAATGGGGAATAACCATGATCATCCTGGTCCGTTTCTGAGGAAAAGCGGATCGAGTCGGGGTCCAGATCATTCAGCCCTGTCAGGGTCTTAATCGCCAGAAAGGCATTATCCCAGGTTTCCTGTATGCCGTAGTCCCCCAGTTTCACTTCCGCCGTGAGGAGCTTGGATTCAAGCAGATCCGCCCGGAGGAGGAAGCCGTTGGCAAAACTTTCCTCGGAAATTACTATGAGCCGGTCGGCACTGCGCCGCTGTTCTTCCAGGATTGCACGGATACTGCTCAGGTAGGCCAGGGTATAGAGATGTATGTCCAGGGCGGTCCCGATATTCCGCCGCTCCTGTTCCATTTGCAGCGCCGAGGCACGGCTCCCCAGGTTCGCCGCTTTAACAGAATTATTAATACGGCCCCAGGTAAATAGGGGCTGTTCCAGGCTCAGGCCGAATTCATAGCGGGTATTATCGCTGAGGCTCATAGTGATGTCCTTATCGGGAAGGGCGGGGAAGGGAATCGAGCCCATACCAGGTACCGCAACCGGCCCACCCGGATAGAGGGCGCCTTTTTCAACCTTTACCCCCGGGGGATTGGTCATGTAGCTCATATTGCCGGTGAAGCGCAATACCGGAAACCGGGAGGCACGGGCTGAATTGAGGGCCGATTGGGCTTCACGGCTGCGGCTTGCGGACAGAAGATAGGTATTGTTCCGTCCAAGAGCCTGGGACAAAAGCTTGTCCCGATCCCATTCCTGTCCATGAGATTGTATATAAACACCAACTAAAAACAGTCCCACAAGGAAAAACCTATATATAGGCTTGTGATTTTTGTTCTTTTTTATTATTCTTATCATTGTAATTCTGCCTATAATTGTAATCAAAAGGGACGTTTTTGAATAGATGAGTGCCGCTAATAACAAAAAAAAATCACCTGTAAAAATCACCGCCTTTATTATTTTGGGAGCCTTACTTCTGGCTGCCCTTTGGTCAATTTTTTTGAAGCCCAAGGCTGCAAAGGAAGAATACCTTGCTCCGGTGATTACCCTCTACCCCCAATGGGGAAAAATTGAAAAGAGCATTAGAATCACCAGTCAGGTGGAAACCGGCAGGCTGATTACCCTGGTTCCCCGGGTAGGGGGAACCCTGATACTTCTGGATGCGGACCCGGGAAAACCGGTTACAATAAACCAACTTCTGGCCCAGGTGGATTCCGTGCCCTATGACCTCACCGGACTCCAGGCTCAGTCGGCCTACCATACCGCCCGGTCCACCTATGAGCGGGTCAGCAATCTTTATAACAACCAGGCGGCTACCCAACAGCAATACGAGGAAGCCCAAATGGCCTATGAGGCGGCGAAGGCCCAGAATGACCTGGCCCAGCTTAACCGGGACTATTCCAATATCCGCTCCCCCATAGACGGGATCGTGCTCATGCGCCACAGCACCGAGGGAGCTGTGGTCGCTGCCGGAACACCTCTGATCACTCTGGGGGACCTGGAGGATCTGCGGATCACCGCATCGGTGCCGGAAATACACTACCGGTTTTTTGCGGAACACTGGGAGGATATGCCGGTACGGATGCAGGTTCCCGCTTTTGGGGATGAAGAGTTCCTCCTTCAGAGCAGGAGCCTGGCCCCCTATGTGTCCCCGGAAAACCGAAGCTTCCTGGTGGAATACACCATCCCTGATGCTGCGACACGGGGGCTCAGGCCGGGTATGTTTGCCAATGTATCCTTTGTTCTGGAAAGCCGGGACAATGTTTGCTACCTCCCCTTTAAGGCCATGGGGTCCCAGAACCGGCTCTGGTTTGTGGATGAAAACAAACGGGCCCAATTTATAGAATTTATCCCGGCGTTTTTTAACGAAGAGGTTTTTCAAATCCCCAAGGAATACGGTAAGACCCAATTTATTCTGGAAGGCCAGCATTTCATAACCCCCGGGCAAAGGCTTAACATACTGCCCCAGGTTCCGGGCAGTGCCGGAGCGCCTCTTCCATGAAAATCGCTGATTATGCAATAAAACACCCCGCAGTCATTCTGATGAGCCTGATCATCCTCTTGGTATTTGGCCTGATTGCCGGGCTGAGCCTTAACCGGAATCTTGTTGCGGACATCAGTATTCCTACGGCTATAGTGGCTACCACCTGGCCGGGAGTTGGCCCCGAGGATATTGAAAAGGAAATTACCAATCCTCTGGAGGACGCTCTGGGTACCCTGGAGGGATTAAAGCAGATCAGTTCAAGTTCCCAGAATTCGGTTTCCATGATCACCCTGGAATTGGGATATAACGAAGATATCAATAAACGTATTCCTGATATACGGGAAAAGATCAACGCCGCCATGGTGGATCTTCCCGATGATATTTCCGGCCCCCCGGATATATTTCCTTACAGCACATCCCAACTTCCCATCATGACCATCCTGGTGGAAGGTCAGGGCGACCGGAGCGAGCTGTCCGTCCTCTGCCGGGACGAGGTGATCCCCGCCCTCTCCCGAATTCCCGGTGTGGCGGCAGTGAACATGAGCGGGGACAGCCAGGATGTAGTGGAGATCCTGGCAAATCTTGAGCGGCTTAAGGCGGTGGGCCTTTCGGTACTGGATATTGCAAAAATCATCCCTGCGGCCAACGTTTCCCTTCCCGGCGGGGATGGGGTTTACCAGGGCTACAATCTGAATATCAGGACCGAGGGCCGCTATGGTTCCCTGAGAGAAATCGAAGATCAGGTACTGGCCTTCAAAGACGGCCGGTACATACGGCTCAAGGATGTGGCCGAGGTCGTTGTACGGGAAGATCGTCAGGATAACTACGTGATCAACCATGGCAGAGATTCCCTGGCTCTCTTTATTGAAAAACAGCGCCAAGGTGACAGTATCACCATAAGCGATACAGTCCATGAGATTTTGGGAAACCTGGAAAAAGAATACGCCGGGGGTATCAGCTTCGTGTTTCTCAAGGATGATAGTGGTAATATTTCTACCTCCATGAGTTCGGTATTCCAGTCTGCCATCATGGGGGCTATTCTGGCGGTACTGATACTCTTCCTGTTCCTCCACAACAGAAACACTACCCTTATCATCGGTCTGTCAATCCCTCTGTCGATTCTCTTTACCTTCATCGGACTCTGGGCAAAGGGATCAACCCTGGATCTGATAACCCTGGCGGGACTAACCTCGGCTATCGGCATGGTGGTGGACGCCTCCATAGTAATCCTGGAAAACACTCAGCGCCATTTTGATTCCGGCATGGACCGCAAGAAAGCTGCGTCTCTGGGGGCCGATGAAGTAGGCGCCGCAGTGATAGCCTCCACCGCAACCACACTGGCGGCTTTCTTTCCTATTATATTCCTGTCTGGTCTGGCGGGACTCATCCTTCGGGATGTAGCCTGGACCATTATCTTTGCCCTGTTCAGTTCCGCGTTTGTGGCAATCATCGTGGTCCCCTTCCTCTGCGCACTGTTCCTCAAACCCGAAAACAAAAGCTCCCTGAGCGCCCGGATCGGTGGGATTTCAGAAAAGTGGATAGAAAAACTTTCCGATCTCTACCAGAGGACGCTTCAGGGCGCCATGAATTCCCGGAAATCCTTCCTCCTGGGAACAGTCTTCCTCATGGTATTGAGTTTCCTTTCCATGCGGCTTCTGGGATTTGAATTTCTGGCCCAGACGGACATGTCTGAAATAGAGGTAAGCATAGAGACCCCCGGGGGCTACACCCTGGAAATGACCCGGGCTAAGGTCATGCTTCTGGAACAGGAAATTTACCGGATTATCTCGGAGACCGAAACATCCTATTTTGTGGTGGGCAAGGCAGATGCCTTTGGGGTACGGAAAGAAAAAAATCGGGCCTATGGTTCCATCAGACTTTCCGGGGTTAGCAAGCGGAAACAACATGTTACTAAAATTATCAGCCGGCTCCAGGAAGAGGTCCCCCGGCTTATTCCCGATATACGGGCGACCTTCAGTAATGGCGGGGTATCAAACTTACTTTCCCTGGCCACCGGAGGAAGCGGATTTCTAATCCATGTTTACGGAAACGATATGGATACGGTACTTGCCGGAGCTGAACAGATCCGCGACTATATGCGCCGGGACCCCAATGTGGCGGATACGGATCTTAACATACGCTTTAATCAGCGGGAAATGACCGCCAAACTGGCCCATCAATACCTGGGGACCATGGGGCTCTCCTCTTATGAAACTGCCATGATGAACAGGGTTATCTTTAACGGTCTGTCCCTGGGAACCTATTACGGGGGGATCAATAATATTCCTATTGAACTGCGGACAAACTTTACCGGGGGAACTATTCCTCAGGACATACTCTACAGCCTGGAACTCAACACATCAGATGGGAGACGGGTTTCCATGGCGAATGTAGCGGAACTGGAAACCACAGAAAAAATATCCCAGATAGTCCACCGCAATAAGTCCCGATCTATCACGGTGAGCGCCAGCCTCATGGATCCCAATGTCAGGGAAACTTCCCGCCGGGTCACCAGCCTGATCCACACCCAGGGGCTGGTTCCCGGAGTAAGCTGGGAAATAGGCGGTTCCACCGAGGAAATGCTTTCCTCCTTCCGTTCCCTGATAATCGTTCTTGCTATCGCCATCTTCCTGGTATACGCAGTAATGGTGATACAGTTTGAACGATTCACCCAGCCGTTGTTGATCATGTCCTCTATTCCCTTCACCCTGATCGGCATCACCGGGGGACTCCTCCTCTTCGGTGGCACCCTCAATATTGTCTCCCTTTTGGGGATCATCACCCTGGCGGGGGTGGTGGTTAATAACGCTATTGTGCTCATCGACTACACAAACATGCTCCGGGACCGCTATGGGATTTCTCTGGAGGAGGCGATCATGACCGGCGCAAAATCCAGGTTGAAGCCCATACTGATGACCACCCTGACCACTCTGCTGGGGGTAATTCCCCTGTCCATAGGCCTTGGGGAAGGGTCGGAACTCTACGCGCCCCTGGGGCAGAGTATCTTCGGCGGCCTTTTCAGCTCCACCTTCATCACCCTGTTTTTCATTCCCGTCCTCTACCTAATCATGGAAAAACGAAAAGAACGGAAAAAAGCTGCAAAAGGACAAGTGCTAAATTCTGTACAAAATTAGGTATCACCTTCAAACCCGGTACGCAGCCCCAGCATAAGGGTAAATCCTTGTCCGGGGTACCTATAATAGGATTCGTAGGAATAGTTAAGGGCATTGCGTAGGGTCAGAAAAGCGCTAAAGTTTCTGCTGATTTGTTGGCTGAGGTTCACGGTAAGCAAAACATGGGGATCCAGTTTTTCGCCGTTGTCAGAGTCGCCGTACCGGAGACTTTCCACATGACCGGAAATTAGCAGGGACCCCTCTTTTTGCGGGAGCGGACCGGGCCTGGAGGAACCAATTTTCCAGGGCAGCTCCAAAGAAATGCCCCCGGTGTGGACCGGTGTATAGGGCGCCCGTTTATCCGAAGCAAAACCGTATCCTTCCCCCAGAAAATAGCTTAACTGATACCGGTAGGAAAGGGAGAAAACCAGCCTGTCAAAGAAGCTGTAGAGGGGAATATCAAAACCAATCCTGGTATCGGCGCCGAAAGACGCGGTTTCCCCTACATTCTGAGGAATGAGTATCGTTGATACAGCCGGATCGGGAAGCCAGTGAACAGTATCCTTATTCCACTGGGCAAAAATGGCGTTATCAAAATTCAGCCATTCAGTGATGATCCAGAGCGTACCAAGGTCCCCGCCCCAGCCATCTTCAGGTTTAATGGCGCCGTTACCCTTGGCGTCACCGCTCTCCCAACGGAGCTCCTGTATGTTGGGATACTTAAATATCCGGTAGTAATTGTTTCTGAAAGTAAGAAAATCGGCAGCATACCAGAAGATACCCAGTTTCGGTGCCGGCGCTATATAGAAGCCGCCGCCAGGATCGGAGCTAAGCATAGCCTTAATCGACGGGACAATGAGCAAGCTGTCATGAAGCCTGAATTCTCCGCCAAGAGAAAGACCGCCCTGGTGAAGTTCCTGAGAATTCTTAGCAGTAAGGGAGCTGTAATGATAGTCCCCACCAAACATAATAAGGGACCTTTCCCCGAAACGCCAGCTCCAGCGATTCAACACAGAGATTGTATATTCCTCCTGGTTATGAAAACCCGGTTCCCGATCATAATACAGGATCTGCCAACCGCTGTTTATTCCCAGTTCAAACCCTTTATCCCGATCCGGGGTAACAGGAATATTGAAGAGAAAATTATTCCTGAAGGAAAAATAATCCGGGTTTTCTTCCTTACTACCGTAGTAAAGGTCTCCAGCAACAATTATTTTGGCAGAGTCCGGTAAGTGCATGGTTAAGGCGGCGGATCCTCCCAAGTCCCAGAGACCGCCTTTATCCTGCCGCCGGGTATACCCACCATCCCGGTAGAGAAAGTGATTGCCTGCCTGGTTAAAAAAAATGTCCGCTCCCAGAGAGAACCGTTCCATGCCCACCCCCGCAGAAAAGACAGCGCCCTGGGTATCCAGCAGATCAATTAACTGGGGATTCTGTTCCTCACCATTATTGCGATAATAGCTTCCCGGCAGGGCGGCGGTATTCGAAACCTTTCCCTGAACCCGCCAACCTGATTCCTGCCCTTCACCGGTAATAAGATTGACAACCCCGCCTGAAGATCCCGGTATGTTGTACAGGGTATCCGCGCCGCCGTAGTAAATCTCTATCCGGTCCACTGCGTTAAGGTCCATGTGTATCAGGGTCAATTCCCCGGGAAGCAGGAAATCTATGGGCATCCCATTTATCAGGAAAACGGCGCCCCGGGCATCAAAACCCCGAAGGCTTATATTTCCTGTATTGCCGTAGGGGCCGGAACTGATAACGTTTGCGTCAAGTGCTTCCTGCAAAAGGGTCGCTATATCCGGGGCATTATACTTTTCGATCTCTTCCCTGGTAATAATCCTCTTTAGAACAGCCCTTTCCGGCAGCTCCACCCCCAGCTCATCTGCGGCAGAATAATCCGGCGGAAGCTCAGGGAAATTTACCGGCTGGGCGGAAAGTTCCGAAGGGAATAGCAGCACAAAAAGACAGAGTAATAAGGGAAGCATGATTCATACTACCCAAAGCTGGAACTCTAATCTAGGCGGCAACGCTGAGAATGATATAGGCTACGCTAAGGTGGAGCAGTTCTCCGGTCTCAATTGCGGCGCCAAGTGCATCACCGGTATACCCTCCCAGGGACCGGTGGTAGACCCGGGCGTAAAACAGCGCAGCCAGGGGGCCGGACAGGCACAGTGATATTGCCAGGAGGGGCATTATCGGTATAATTTCCTGGAAATTCCACGTGGGAAACGCCGGACCGCCAAGGACTTCAGCGCCAAAAACAAAGGTGCCCAGCTTAAAAAAGCCCCAGGCCAGGAGGCCCCAAATTATCAATGCGCTTAGAAAACCCAGGATCGCGCGGAAGGCCTTGGCATCCTTAGCCAGTGCGCCGAGGCCGCCAGGATTTGCCGGCTTCGCCAGACAGGGAATCAAGGCGCCGCCGAATCTGCCGCTTATGGGATAGGCCAGGAGCAGGACAGCGTATTGGTGGAAAAAGGGAAGCAGGGCGCTAAGCAGAGCAGCCTTAAGGGAAAGATCCGCAAACCCTGCAAAAAACCCATAGACCCCAACCCGGGAATCCTTCAGTATAGCCAGACGCTTTTCCCGATCAACCGTTCCCAGAAAAGCGTCAGCACTGTCCATAAGCCCGTCTAAATGAAAAAGATTAAAACAGAAATACTGCACTATAAGAACAATAATACTGATGACCAGGGGCTCGCTCATTATCAGAACAAGCCCCTGGGACACCAGAAAGACCAGCAAAGCCGGACATACGCCTATGACAGGAAGGTAGAAATCCATCCTGGAAGCATCAAAGGTAAAATGAATTTTAACCGGAATCCGCGAAACAAGACTGAATGTTGACAGAAACCGGTCTAAGATCAATATTTTTCTTCCTTTGTTTCACCACCTGAAACATGGGCCTGGGAAAAGGAGGCCATCTCCCTCGCTGCCCGGACCCCCAGTTCAATGATGTGTCCGCCGATAACCGCACCGGTACCTTCTCCCAAGCGCATATCAAGGTTCACGATGGGATCAAGCCCCATACGATCCAGCACCGGCTTGTGTCCGACTACCTTGGAAAGGTGGCCCGCAAAAAGCCAGTCAGAAACCTTAGGGTTGATCATATAGGCCATATAGGCAGCGGAAGTAACCGGAAATCCGTCGATAACACAGGCAATGCCCTTACCCTCAAGTCCCAAAATAAGACCGGCCATCATGGCAAAATCAAAGGACCCAAGTTTTTGAAGAATGGCCTTCCCATTCTTGGGAGAATTCCGGAGTTTCACACTTTCCTGGATGATATGCCGCTTATGTTCAAGCATCGTCTTATCGATGCCGGTTCCCCGGTCTACCATATCATCAATATTAAAGCCTGCAGCAACCAGCATTGCTGCGGCAGTACTGGTGTTACTGATACCCAGGTCACCGATAGCAATTATATTCAAACCCCGATCTGCAGCATCCTGTGCCAGGACTTTCCCCTGAGCCAGGGCCTTTTCTGTTTCTTCCGGAGTAAGGGCATCCTCCTTAAAACTGTTCCGGCAGCCGTTGCCAACACGGGCCCGTACAAAGGTGCATCCCGGTTTTACTTCCAGGTCCGGAGGAAATTCCTCCCCTATCACCCCTGCGTCAACCATGATGATTTCCCAGCCTGTACCCCCTGCCAGGGCGTTGATTCCTGCGCCGCCTGAAAGAATGTTCAGTACCATCTGCCGGGTAACCTCCTGGGGATACAGGGATACTCCTTCCGTAGCAATGCCGTGATCGCTGGCAAATACGTAAACCCCCTTTTTCTCAACCCTGGGAGGAACCTTCCCCTGTATTTCAGCCATTTTAATACAATAGCTTTCCAGCTTTCCCAGGCTTCCCCGGGGTTTGGTGAGATCATCCAGATGGGCTTCCATCTTAATCCTGATGTTTTCCATTTTATGCCTCCTTGCGGCTTTTAATTTGGTTATATTGTTTTATTGAGTTTATACCTGCCTCTGCTTCTTCCCAAGAAAAAAGTTCAGTATTGATAACCCCGCTAAACTGTGTGAGCAAGGGGTACAATTCCCGGAACCAGGGATCCTCCCCACGGACTGGCCGGTGATCCACAAGCCGCCCGTCAAGGGCGGCTTTCTCCCGATCAAGGCCGTGAAGATGTATCTCACCAATCCTGTCCCGGTGTTCTGCGAAAAAAGCTGCAGGGCTTTTCCCTTCCAGAAGGAGATGCCCCGTATCCATACAAATCCCCATATTCTCATCAAGATAGGGCAGCAGGGCATCAAATTTTCCCAGATGAGTGTTCTCTACCAGAAAGCGATGGGGTGCGGCTTTCGACGATCCCGATTCCGGTGGGTATTTCTTTGCCCAGCCCTTAACCAGGGATCCTAAGGCCGAGGCGTTTTCAGGATCCCCGGGGTGAACAATAAAATTCCGTACCAGGGGATTAAGCCGCCTCACCAGCTCTTCGTGTTCCGGTAAAACAGTATCCGGCAGGTGAGCTGTAAAAACAAAACGGTTCGTGAATTGCAGTATCCCTTCCCATTCGGCATCAAGCTGTTCCCTGATTTCATCATTGTACAAAAAAAACAGTAATTCTACACCCCGTATTTCCTTCTTATCATCCAGAAAACCCAGATTTTCCAGGTAAGTACCGGGAATAACCCAGGATGGGACCGTAAGACAGCCTTGAGGGAATAAAACTGCGTGGGAAACTGTGTTGCAAGCAGCGCTTTGTATTAAAGATTTATCCATCATTTTACCCTCATGGGAATACCAGAAATCATGAACTCCACCCGATCCGCAGCAAAAGCAATCTTCCGGTTTGCCTCTGCCAGGAGCAGATTGTAGCGCCGGGTAGTTTCATCAAAAGGGACATTCCCCAATCCGGTTTCGTTGGTAACCACAATACAATCTTTCATACCGCCAATAAAAAAATCCAAAATCCGGGAGAAATCATCCTCCCGCTTATAATACATAATATTGTTCACCCACATGGGCAGACAGTCCACCACCGCCCGCTGTCCTGCACCGCTAATTACCCGGTCCAATTCCAGGGGCTCCTCAATGGTTATAAATCCCTGCGCACCCCCATTGACCCCGCCGATTACCGCCCGCTCCTCCTGATGTTTCTTTATGCGGAGTTTCATCTCGCCGTCCAGGGCTTCCGCAGTGGCGATAAAAGAAACCGGTGCCGCCGGAGAGACCCGCCACTCCTGTATCGCTATATCCAGGGCCCGCCGGGATTTGCCCGATTTAATTCCTCCGGTGATAAGAATGATCATAATCCCTTTCCTTCTAATGTATTACATACCGCAGACCGTTCAAAATCTGTTCCAACAGAAAAAGTGCACCCTCACCGCCAAAAATGGACTTTTCGGTGATGTCCATGTATCCCAGGGACGGCAGATAAATTTCTATACCGCAGAATTGCTGCCCATATAATTTTAATTCCGCAATAGTATTACCATCGGCCAGTAAAATATGTGTGGGTGCTTCTATAATAGATTTTTGTAAAGTTTCCCCATAATGTATAACCTCAAGAAAGTCCTTCAGTTTTTGTGTGAAATGCGGGTCAGAATCAGGGAGAACCGAAACCGCCGCAGGGATCATCCCCAGGTAGCCGCAGAACCACCTGGTCAGGGTGTATGCAGTTGAAGCCTCAGCCTTTAGGGAGAATAGGGCCCCCTTGGGCAGCCCCAGGAGGGACGAGAACCGTGAAAGGTACAGGTATGCCCGGCCCCTGGCTTTATCAATGGTATCCAGAGCCTTTCCAGGATCAGTATCCAAGGCTTCACAGACCTGCCGCACAAAGCCGGCGGCGGCGTCAAACCCGATGGGGGGACCTTCCCCGGGACAGAGTGAAGGTATGCCGAAGCCGGTCCGTAGGTACTCTCCAATCTCCCCGCCGTATTCCGCATAAACCACCACGTTCAGGGCGGCTTCGGGGATGCACCGGATCGTTGCAGCGCTGTCCCCCCCGCCTGGGGCAGCTATCACCTCAATACCGCAGAGATCCAGCAGGCGTTTCAGGACCAGGTAATTTTGATCGTAGTATTTCTGATAGATACAAAGCCCAAGGAGATTCACCGCCTTTTTTTTAGGCTTCCCCGAAGCTTCCAGGCCGAGAACTTTTAATGCGCCTATGAGGGCATTTTGATACCCCGAAGCAAAGCTGCCGGAAAACCCTGTGTTCTCCACGGAAAAACAGGGGGTGTCCCGGACTTCCATCTCCAGAAAGCGCTCTAAATCGTCGCCGATAAGGGCCGCTCCGGGAGAATTGATCACAGCTATAAGGGCAAAGTTCTTTTTTACCGCTGATTTGAGCAGGTCCGCAATTTTAGTACCGCTGCCGAAAACATAATCATTCCCATCCAGGTATGTAGAGGGCACCCGGGACTGTCCGAAATAAAAACCCTCGGTATGTTCAAGGGGGTCATAAGTGGGGGTGCGGAAAAACTGGTTGTCGCTGATGGCGCTGTGATAGAATTTACACCCTGTAGGTCCG
The DNA here is from genome assembly GCF_000214375.1 of Treponema primitia ZAS-2. NCBI lineage: Bacteria > Pseudomonadati > Spirochaetota > Spirochaetia > Treponematales > Treponemataceae > Treponema > Treponema primitia. The sequence continues at coordinate 3,789,106 of NC_015578.1, forward strand.
TTCAACACGGTACAGGCGTCCTTTATTCCCTCTATAGCAAATATGGCGCCGGAGAAGCTGTCAGGAGCAATATTTTCTGAATAGTAATTCATCCTGCCTCCAGCCTTCCTTCAAATTCATCCTGAATATTTCCGCCCAACGTCTTGCCAACAGAATTCCACTCAGAAACCCTGCAGTCGGACTCAGTGGTATGGTATCAGTCAGGATGGACTGATCCTGATCATTTGAGCTGTAGTTCGTAATCAGCAGGTCCGGCATAATTCGGGCAACATCAGCCTTCCGCCGGGTGTTTTCATAGGAGATATGCAGTTCAAGAATATGATCTTTGAAATTTGTAGTAAAATGATTGTCCTGAGAAAAATTCAGAATCCCCACAAAGACGACATTCATTCCCAGATCGACCGCAGTCTGTAATATCCAGTCAATATCCTGATTATAGGTGACCACCATCAGCCGTCTACCTTCTAATTGGGGCCTAATCTGTTCAAGCTCGTCCTGGTATTGTTTCTGATAATCTAGGGTGATAGATTCAATAAGGTCTCTGCTTTTATGAAAATACTCACCAACACTGCGGACCCAGTCACAGCTTTCCCTGAAACCTATGGGGAAGGGCTTGTCCAGGAATTCCGCGCCAAATTCCGTTTCAAGAAAAGTCCTGATGGTTCTGCCCATATAATCCCCGTAGGCCAAAATATTAAGCCGCCCCCGTTTAAACCGGCTGATTTCTTCTACCGTGGTTTCACAGATAAAGTGACAATTCACCCGGATGCCGAAGCGGTCCAGAATGTCCTTCACATACCTGAAGCTTGCATCCCTGGCGTTGGTTTCCGACTTTTCAGCAACAATATTAACCGTGTCATCCTCAGCTTCAAATTCCCGGTCGATAAGCCTCCGGGCGGTTTCCATGTATGCCATCAGTATACCCTGGAGATAATCTCCCTGAAGGTTGCCATCGGTAAGTAATGGGATAATCTTTATAGCATCATCCTCCAGGTCCCGGACAAAGCGGATGTCATCACCGATAATCCCGCTGGGACAGCTTGTGAGGACAAAGATAACCCCTGGCTTGCGCGGGGAACTTCGTTGCAAGTAGCGTGTCTTGGCCTCAATGACTTTTTCCCGCAGTTCTTCTATACCGCCGAAGATCATAACCCCTTCGTTCATTTCCGAAGAAACCACCGGCGGGGAAGAACCGTAGGGGAGGATTATTCCCCGTTCCAGGATAAAGCGCCGGGGAACAGAGGTGATGCTTTGGTAGGTAATATGGGAGCAGCTTCTGGGACCATGGGCGATACTAACGCTGTCATCCACCTGGGTGGTGATGCTCATGGCGCCGCTAAAGGCGCAGCCATGGAGGGGTTCATGTGACACAAGGCTCTTGGAAAAGAAGGCTGGCTTTTTTGCTGCCCTGTCAATATCCTGAGGCAGCTCTTTCCGCACCCCGGCAGCGGGGGCTTTTTTGCCGAGGATCCGTTCTTCCAGGTTCTCGTCAGAAAGGGGCTTGGCAGAATAGAGCTCGCTCTGGGAATAAACCTGATCCGCTAGGAAAGAAAACTGTTCCCCCAGCTCCGAGTCCGGGAATGCCTCCACCAGGCACATACCTGCTTTTTCACTGTCTGAAAAGAGATCGCTCCTTGGGAACTGGGCAATAAGGGGGAGCCCCACGGCATCACAGAAACGCTTAACCCGGTCTTCCTCTTCCGCTAGACCCCGGGAATTGAAAATTATGCCCCCGGCGCGGCCCTTCTTCAAATCATAATTATTCAGCCCCCGCAGAATATTATTGGCGGCATAAATTGACATAAATTCACCGGAAGTAACGATATACACTTTTTCTGCATAGTCCCGGCGTATGGGCACCGCAAAACCGCCACAGACCACATCCCCCAGAACATCGTAGAGTATCCCGTCGTAGTTATTATCTTTAATACCCAGCCGTTCCAGAAGTTCAAAGGTGGTCAGTATACCCCGGCCCGCGCAGCCTACCCCCGGCTCCGGCCCTCCCGCTTCTACACAGTGAACCCCGAAGGCGCCCAGGTGAACCACGTCGGAAAGGCAACACTGATCCGGAGTTTTCCCCTTGAGGTAATCCAGTACCGTAGTGATCCGCTCCCCATGAAGCAGAAACCTGGTAGAATCGTGCTTGGGATCGCAGCCTATCTGTAAAATACGCTTCCCCTGCCGGCCAAGAACCGCAGAAATATTCGCGGAGATAGTTGATTTGCCGATTCCGCCCTTTCCGTATACTGCAATCTCAGGCATGTTTAACTTCCTGTTGATCCATGTCGCATTCTTTGTGTTCCCCGGTACTCCGCCAATTTTCCAAGGATTCCAGCATAAAGCTGCGGATATCCATATCGTAAATGGAATTGAGGGTTTCCCCGTCCAGAACCTGGTTCGGTTTGCCGTAGGAAACCAGAGTGCCCTTGTGGATAATAGCGGCGTTATCGCCGTAATAATGGACCATGTTCAAATCATGTAAAACACCAACAACAGTTTTATTATTATCCTTGGCCCAGGTGATGATATATTGCAGTAACTCTATCTGATGTTTCAGATCCAGGTGGTTGGTTGGTTCATCCAACAGGATGATTTCCGGATTCTGCGCCAGGGTCCGTGCCAGGAACACCCGCTGTAATTGCCCCCCGGATAATTCATTTATCATCCGATCCTTTTCACTGTAGAGTCCCAGCCTGTTAAGTATATCCGCAATAATATCCCTATCCTCAGAAGACAGGCTTTTAAGAAACCCCTCAGTGTGGGCATAACGTCCCAGGGAAACCGTATCATAAACGCTGTAGGGAAAATATATCTCCGACATCTGGCCCATGAGGGCAATTTTTTTCGCAAGCTCTTTTCGGCTGAAGGATGACAGATCCCGGCCATCTATGACCACCTTTCCACGATAGGGAAGGATACGGGCTACAGACTTGAGGAGGGTACTCTTACCGCAGCCGTTAGGTCCCAGGATACAGAGAAATTCTCCCTTCTCCGCCTTCAGATTAATATTGTGGATAACATCAAGGCCATCATACCCGCTGCTTAAATTTTTTATTTCCAACATATATACCCCCTACTTCTTTTTAAAGTATACCCATGCAAAGAATGGCGCACCTATCAATGCGGTTATAGCCCCCACAGGAAGTTCCGAGGGAGACACAATGGTCCGGGCTATAAGATCGGTTACCACCATCAGGCTTCCACCAAGAATAAAAGACATGGGTATCACATACCGGTGATTGGACCCCACAATTTTTCGTGCCATGTGAGGCGCGATAAGATCCACAAAACCGATAACACCGCTTAATGAAACCGCCGCCCCGGAAAGGATGGTTGAAAAAACAAACAGCCGCCTCCGCACCTTTTCTGTTTCCACGCCGACGGATTTTGCCTGCTCCTCTCCAAATGTAAGAATATCCATTTCCCTGGTGTACCGCAGTATCCCCAGGGTTCCAATAACAAAAAAGGGAAGCATCAATCTAACATAGGACCAGCCCTTGAGGGCAAAGCTCCCCATTTGCCAGTATATCAGATTCCGGAGTTCTTCCCGAAACAGGGCGAGCAGGGTGGTAAGCAAGGCGCCGATAAAGAGGGTAAACACCATACCAAAGAGAATGATTGTGTTATTCGACATGGTCCTGTCTAACTTTGAGGAAAGGGAAATGACGATATACACTGTTAACAAGCCGAAAAGAAACCCCGTAAGGGGCAGGGTAAATCCGCCAATCAGAGGGATCGTAAACCCCGTAAGCATGATCAGCGCCGCCCCCAGGGTCGCCCCCGAAGAGACCCCCAAAATATAGGGAGAGGCGATCTGGTTTTTCAGAACCGACTGAATCACGGCGCCGCCCATGGCAAGGGAACCGCCTATGATAAAGGCTAACAATACTCGGGGCAGCCTGAGGGTCCATACGATAGACACATCCCGCATCTCAATACCTTCCGTGAGGTGTATGGAAAATATTTTTTCAACAATAATCCTCAGGGTATCATATATAGAGATATAGGTACTCCCGACAGAGGCCCCAATGCATACTATCACTGCTGCAATTATGACACCGATAAGGATCTTCTTAGAACTTTTCATATTTATCCGGATAAACCGCCTTTGCCATCTGCCGCAAGGCCAGGACTATGCGGGCCGAAGGCCGGGCTGCCGAATTGGTATCCACCAAATAAATAGCATTGTTTTTTACCGCATTGATATATTCAAATCCTTCCCTGTTTTTTATTTCCCCAACGGGATTGTATCTCTCCTGGATGTTAGTGATTATGACATCCGGATTTCTCTCCAGAATAGACTCAGCGCCGGGGAAGATAACACCAATCTGATCGGAAAATATATTTACAGTTCCAATGATGGTCATCATCTCATGCAAATAGGTATTCCGCCCTATGGTTACCAGCTCCGGCGCCGGGGATATTTCGAAATACGCCGTCTTTTTGTCCTCGATTGTATTTCCTATAGCAGCTATTTCATCAATCTGGCTTTTAAAGGATCGTACCAATTCCTTGCCCCGATCCGGCACATTCATCAAATCGGCGATAAATTCTATGTCCCCGCATATACCATCAATATCACTGCTCAAGGGTATATACACCACTGAAATACCTGCTTCCCGGATCAACTTAAAAGGGTCATCCCCTGCTCCGATTTTATTATGACCGTTAGAAATTATCACATCCGGATTGAGGCCGATTATAACCTCCGCATCGGGGAAGAAAAAATCTATCAAGGGCAGGTCCTGGTTAACCCCTCTTACACCCAGAGAGTATTTGTCTATGGCGGTCAGTTTATCTGCAAGTCCCAGATCAACTAATATCTCTGTACTGGATGGAGCAGTGGAAATAACTTTATTGACGGGACCGGATATTGCCACGGAGTTCCCGCCCCGGTCGGTTACAAGCCGTGCATTATTCCCGCCGCATCCGGCTAATAACAAGGCTGCCGCAAACAAGGCAGAAAACTTATTCACTTTTTTTCTCCTTGCCGGGTTCAATGTTTATCCGCATACCTATGGTTGCGGTAAACCCGGGCACGGGATATGATTCTTTGGATTCATAGAATGTATTGAGCAGATTCCGAAGCGCTAAAAAAGATGACAAATAATTATTAATTTTTTGATTCACATTAATATTGAGAAGAAAATAAGGGTCCATGGGAGCACTATTATCTCTATCAGAATACCGCAAAGCCTCATAATGCCCCGAAAGCTGAAGGGAGCCGGTTTTCCATGTAAACTCCAGAGATGCGCCGACAGTGTGCATGGGCATATAGGGGATACGTTTATCCGAAGCCCAGGTAAAGCCATAACTAAGCAGGTAACTTAAAAGATATTGATAGGAAAGGGAGATTCCAACGGTTTGAAAAACACCCTTGGATAGCGGCATCACATATTTTACCCTGGTGTCGTTACCAAAATACATCGCCTCCCCTACATTTTCGGGTCTCCAGGTAGTGCCCACAAAAGGAGCCCAGTGAATTGAGTCCTCTGTCCATTGGGTATACATCGTAGTTTCGATATTCAAAAACTCTTTATAGGCGTACAGGACCCCCAAATCCCCCCCCCAGCCGTCTTCGGGTTTAAGGTCCGGATTACCGTTCATACCCCCGCCGGACCAATAGAGATCCTGAAAATCAGGCTGCTTAAAGCTGCGGAAATAATTGTTTTTCAATCTGAGCGAATCGCTTATATTCCAAAGAAGACCAAGCTTTGGAACTGCTACAGCGGGCATACTGGTTTGGGGGCCGCTAAAAACACCCTTGACCGAGGGTATTATGAGAAATTGCTCAAGGGGCTGAAATTCAGCGGTAAGGTAGATTCCGCCGTCATGCCGGTCATGAAAATTAAACTCCGTTGAATTAAGGAAAGCATACTGGTAATCCGCTCCCATCATCAGGGTAAGTTTTTCACCGGGATACCAGGTCCAGCGGTTTATCCCCATAATAAGATGTTCATCATGCAGTGAAGAAGATGATCCATCAATAGAAGGTGCATAATCTAAAGTTTTCCAGCTATGGGAGAGGGACGCCTCAGTTGCAAAATTGTCATGAAAAACCCGGGGCATATCAAGCAGGAGCTTCTGCCGGGTTGAAAAATCCGTCTGCTTGCCGATTAAATCGCTTGAAGAACCCACACCGGATTTGGGAATATTTTTATCCCCATAGTATATATCGCCGGATGCAATAATTGTTGAATAGTCAGGCAAATTCCGGCTATACGATAGTCCGCCGCCAGTATCAAAAACTTCATTGCCTTCCTTCCGGCGGACCGTATCGAAATTTTCATCCTTAAAGAGAAAATGATTCGCTGCCCGGTTCGTAAATATATTGGCAGTAACAGAGTACTTTTCCGCCCCATAGGAACCAAAAAGGGAGTAATTCTGCGAGTCCAGAAGGTCCTCATAATGAGGCTTTTCCACATTGCCATCCTGCTTCCGGTATTTTCCGGGCATGGCTGACGTGTTCGATATACTACCCCCCAGCCGTAAACCTGGTTTTTCCTTCTTCACTGTAATAATATTGATAACCCCGCCAAGGGCACCTGAAACATTGTATTTAGAATCTGAGCCCCCATAGATAACTTCAATCTTGTCTATGGAAGAGGGATCTATCTGGCTTAAATCAAAGCCGCCGGCTACGAGAGAATTAGCGGGAACCCCGTCAATGAGAAAAGCAATGCGATTGGAATCAAAACCCCTCATATTGATATTCGTCTGGTTCCCGTAAGCACCATAACTGGTTATCCCCATATCCAAGGTTTCCTGAAGCAGGGTTGCAAGATCATGGGTATTCTGTTTCTCAATTTCTTCTTTGCTGATTACCCTCATGTGCTGGGTAGTCTCGGTGCTTTCCGTTACGGTAATACCCTCCCCTTCCATAAAGAGGGTATCATCCCATTCCTCTTCCTGAGAAAAAACCGAGCCGGGGATGCTTAAAAAGAGAATCCAGGCCGAAAGTATCCTTCCGACCCGGAGAAAACGTCCCTTCATCATATTAGTTGAAAGTTTTTATAAAGCCCATTACTGCCTGCTCAGGGGAGCAGCCTGCAATGCTGATGCACCTCCGTACCGTTCAGCATTTACAGGGCTGAATTTTAGTATGGCTTCTTCCAGTGTTATTACTTCCACATGATCGTTGTCAGGGTACTTATCGGAAGTAGCGACATCGTATGCGCTTCCCATTATTACTGAGCCTGATTCCAGCTTACGATAATAAACAGCCTGATAGGAGCCAGGGGCGGTATAAGCTGTAATTGATTTTGGATTATCATATTTAACAATAATAGCTCCTGCGGCTAAACTAAAATTGTAAACATATACAATATTAGCGGAAAACCCCAATCCATATCCCCCATCGTTATAAATGAGCCTGGTATTGCTTATTTCATAACCATCATAGACGTTGGCCCAGGAACCAATAAGTCCCGGGTTGAGCTGGTGACCATCCTCAAATTCTTCACCATCCATATCGCACCCAGTCAGGGATAGTGCCCCCGCAACAAGGCCCAGCACGAGAAACAGGAAAATCGCCCGCCCGAAAGCGCGGGTTTTCCCAACCGAAAAATTGTGTGTAAACATGGCTCTCTCCTTTCCGAAGAAAAGGAGCCCGGGAACAGGAACGGACCTTAATCCGCAGTTCCCCGTGGAAAAAATGCCGATTAAATTTCGGATTTTTTCTCTAGGCTCTATCCTCGAAGCCTGAAAAAATTTGTTTGGCCCCCGCGTTGTCCTCCCGCGGAAAGCCTGGTCCCTAAAGGGGCCTACGCATACCAAAGTCTCCTGGCTTCCGGGTTTTCAGTCGGAACTGAACCAATTCTGCCGGCCTTCCCAGCCAGAATCACCTGTTGGAACAGGGATCCTTTAGCCAGTGGCCGTAAACGGCGGAATCGGCGAACATCAAGGCATTCTGGGCCTTAATGTTGAAATTCGGTTACAGTTACGGGACAGCGGAGGATTTTCACCTCGCTTCCTCTGAAATATGCACTTTTAAGTATATAGGTGATTTGGGACGCCGTCAAGTAAAATTTTATGAGGCGAATGAAGCAATGGTCAGGATACCTTCAATATCGAGGCAGCCCGCAAGTTCCGCCGCAAAGGCATCCAGGGCTGCTTCAACCCTTACGGTTTGATCAATCCCATCTGAGATAAGGCCAAGCTTGGCCAACCACCGCGAGCGCTGCCTGGGATCGTCAAACAGGCGATGAATATAGCAGCCGGCAACACGCCCATCCTGACTGACCGCGCCGTCCAGGGCGCCATTGGAAAATTGGAGCAGGGGGACGGCGCCGGGGTCAAGCTCGGTTCGCCCGCAATGGATTTCATACCCCCGGAAAGGCGTGTGATCGCCCAGGCTGATTCCATCGACTTCCGTCACACGCTTATCCTCGGTAAGCACGGTGCGCACCGGCAGCAGGCCAAGCCCCGGGACTTCCCCCGGCGTTCCTTCCAGGCCCAGGGGATCCGCTATGGTTTTCCCCAGCATCTGGTAGCCCCCGCAGAGGCCCAGCACATGCCCGCCCCGCCTGATATGGGCGGCCAAGTCCAGGTCCCAACCCTGGGCCCGGAAAAACGCCAGGTCGCTGATGGTGGTTTTGCTTCCGGGCAAAATGATCAGCCGGGCATTTCCCGGCAAAGCCTGTCCCGGCGGCACATGGACGATTCGCACCGAGGCTTCAGCATCCAGGGCGTCAAAGTCATCGGAGTTCGATATGTGGGGAAGCAGGGGAATCGCTATGGTCACCCCATCCTTGCCGGCCATATCCGCGGGTATAGCATCTTCCTCGGGCAGGCTGCGCGCTGCGGCAATCCAGGGCACAATCCCCAAACCACGCCAGCCGGTCGATTTTTCAATGGACCGGTAGCCATCATGAAAAAGCCTTACATCCCCACGGAAGCGGTTGATGAGAAAGCCCTTGATCATTGCCGCATCTTCCGGGTCCAGGACTGCCTTGGTACCCACCAAGGACGCGATAACACCGCCTCGATCAATATCACCCACCAAGATGACCGGTACACCCGCAGGCCGGGCAAATCCCATATTGGCGATATCGCCGTTTCTCAGATTTATTTCCGCCGGGCTGCCCGCCCCCTCAACGATCACCAGGTCGCTTTCAGCGCGCAGCCGTTCAAAAGACTGCATCACCGGCCCAATCAAAGAAGTGCGGCCATCATTGAAATCTTCCGCACGAAGCTTGCCGTATACTTTTCCCTGGACAATGACCTGGGCATCGGTGTTCGATTCGGGTTTCAAAAGCACAGGGTTCATGTCGACACTTGGCGGAACCCGGCAGCCCTGGGCTTGCAGGGCCTGGGCACGGCCGATTTCCCCGCCATCGGCGGTGGGCGCCGCATTGTTGGACATATTTTGCGCCTTAAAGGGACGAACCTTCAGGCCCCTATTGGCAAACAGCCTGCAAAGTCCCGCTACCAGAACTGATTTACCGACATCCGAGCCGGTGCCTTGAAGCATGATGGCTGGCATTAGGCGCCTCCTTCATAGGTATTCGAGCAAAACCATGAGACGGTATACCACAGGCGGATAGATCAGGCAAGACGAATTATCAAAGCCGCTTATGGCGATTCACCCATGTTATCGTAAAAAAGAAATCCCCTGCAAGGCAAAATTTCCGCTTTCACCGAAAACACCCCGGCAAAAAATTCCGGGGTAAAGACCCTATCGGGGTTCCCATCGGCGGCGATTCGGCCCCGATTGAGGGCGATGATCCGGCTGGTAAAGCGGTAGGCCAGGTTCAGGTCGTGGTGTATGCCGATAACCGTGAGTCCCCGATCTTTTACCAACCGAGAGAGGAGCTTCATCATGGCGATTCGGGCGGCTATGTCCAGCTCGCTCAGGGTTTCGTCCAGGAGGAGAAGCCGGGAAGGGGCGGCGGCAGAACCGGGATCGGGGAAAATCTGGAGCAGCGCCCGGGCCAGGAGGAGCCGCTGCATCTGGCCCCCGGAAATTTCGGTGACACTCTTGGCGGCCAGGTGCCAGACACCGGTTTCTTCCATAAGTTCCCGGGCCCGGTCCAGGGAAGCTTCATCCCAGGGGGCAAAACGGCTCTGGTGGGGGTGAAGGCCCATGAGGACCGTCTCCAGGCAGGTGTAGGGGAACTCAATTCGCCCGCCCTGGGGCACAAAGGCTATGCGCCGGGCCCGCTCAGGCACGGGGTACCGGTGTATTTCCCGGTTTTCTAGCAGGACTTCCCCGGTAGCGGGGGTAAAATAGCCTAACAGGAGCTGGAAAAGGGTAGTTTTGCCGCTGCCGTTGGGGCCAACCAGGGCTATATGCTCACCACTTTCCACCGAAAGGGCAATGTCCTTCAGCACATCCTCCTTATTGCTGTACGAAAAGGAGAGGTTTTTCACCGAAAGGAGGCTCATAGGCCACGCCCGCCCTTTTGTCTGAGGAAAATGAAGATGAAAAAGGGCCCCCCTAGAAGGGTGGTGAGGACCCCGACGGGTATTTCGCCCCCGGACAGAAGCCGAGCGAAGGTATCGGCGGCGCAGAGGAGGAGTCCTCCAAGGAGGGCGGACAGGGGTATGAGCAGCCGGTTGTCCGAGGTAACGGCCATGCGCAGCAGGTGGGGCACGATGAGGCCTACAAAGCCTATCACCCCGCAGGTGGAGACGCAGACAGCAGAGATGGTGGCGCCCAGGAAAAGGTAGAACAGCCGGGTCCGCTTGACCTGGACTCCCAGGGATTCGGCGCTGCGGCTGCCCAGGGTCAGGATGTTCAGATCCGCCGCAAAAATCCGGGCCAGGACAAGGGCGGCGGGGACCACTGTCGCGAGAAGCAGAGCTTCATTCCAGCCTTTGGCGGAAAGGCTTCCCATGAGCCAAAAAACGATTGCACCAACGTTTTCACCGGAAAGCATTTTCAGAAAACTGATGCCCGCAGAAAGGATGGCGCTGAGTATGATCCCCGCCATGATGAGGTTCGCGCTGACCAGGCCGCTGCTCCGTTGTGCAATGAGCAGCACCAGTGCCAGGGTCAGAGCAGCGAAAACCAGGGCCGCCGAGGATACCGGGAGGAGCAGGCCCAAGGTTATGTTGAAAAATATAGCCAGGGAGGCACCGAAAGCTGCGCCGGTGCTTATGCCTAAGGTATAGGGATCCGCCAAAGGGTTTTGGAGTATGCCCTGGAATATCACCCCGGCTACCGCCAGCCCAGCCCCGGCGAGTATGCTGAGGAGTATCCTGGGAAGCCGCAGTTCCCAGACCACCGCAACCATTCCCGAGGAAATGCCTGCCAGTGCTTCCGGACTGCCGACCGGCCCGAAAAAAGCGGTCCGGAGCTTTGCCGAAAGGATACGGAGTATGCTGGACGCCGGGATATCCATGGCCCCCATACCCAGAGTAAAGATCACAGCCAGGACTAGGGCAACCCAGAGCAGCAGTCCCAGGAGGAAACACCGTTTCCGAATCGCCCTGTAGGCCTGGACCGGGTCCACAGTTTTCACAAAGCTTCCTCCGCCATACGCAGCAGGGCATTGCAGATAGCCGCCGCCACCGGACTGCCACCCTTCCGGCCCCGCACAGTAATATAAGGGGCGGTCCCGGCCATAAGCTTCTCCTTGGACTCCATCACGTTGACGAAGCCCACAGGTACGCCGATGATCAGCGGGGCCATCAACAGGCCCCGGGAATGTAAATCAAAGAGGCGGCCTAAAGCGGTGGGGGCGTTACCGATGGCGAAGATCAGGGGCTTCCCAAGGGCCGCCGCCTTATCCATGGCAGCCAGGGCCCGGGTGGTGCCGTTTTTCTTTGCCGATTCCGCCACATCACTGTCCGCCATGAAACAGTAAACCTCAGCGCCAAATTTTCCCAGCCGCACTTTATCTATGCCGGCCTGGGCCATCCGGGTGTCAGTGACTATGGATGTTCCTTCACGCAGGGCCTGTATTGCCAGAAGGGCGGCGCCTTCTGAAGCACAGAGATTCTGCACAAAGCTGAAATCGGCGGTGGCGTGAATCACCCGTATAAGGACGGCTTCCAGTATCGGGTCCAGTTTAGGCATATCAGGGGCGAGCTCCCGGCGAATGATCTCAAAACTCCGCTTTTCAATGTCCTCAGGCTTATCGTATTGCCAATTCATTAATATTCAATTCCTTCCCGGGCTTTCACGCCCAGATCGTAGGGGTGTTTTATCTTCCGGATCTCCGAAACATAATCCGCCGCCTCCACCAGATGAGGGGGCGGGTCCCGGCCGGTAAGAACCAATTCGGGCTTTTCCCCTGTTTTAAAAACCAGATCGTCTATCAGCTCCCGATCCAGGGCGCCCAGGTTATAGGCGGACAAAACTTCGTCCATGACCAGGAGATCACAGGGCAGGGCCAGGGCTTCTTTAAGGTTACTGTTATTATCATCGGTCATTTCTGTGCGGGTATCTTCGACCAGGTTCCGAAAAAAACCGTAATCCTTCTTGTTCCGCAGTACCGTGATATTCGGAACAAATTTCAGGCTGTGAATCTCCCCGGTATCCCGGCCTTTCATGAATTGCAGTATTACTACGCGCTTTCCGCTTCCGGCTGCCCTCAGGGCAAGTCCCAGGGCGGCGGTTGTTTTTCCCTTACCGTCGCCGGTATAAATATGGATCATGCTCCCTCCTCCAGTATGCGGTATATAAAGGGCATATCCAGGTTTTCCCGTACCGCATCCTCCAAGATATCAAACTGCTCTTCCTTGTACTGGTGCAGATCAAATACATGATCCGACAATGAAGCTATTCCTTTCTTTTCACAGAGGGCCGCAAAAAGGGCTGACCGGCATTCGGCGCTGTCAAAAATACCGTGGAGGTAGGTTCCGTACACATTGCCCCGTTGGGTCAAAAGGGATCGCTCTTCCGTACCATCCGCATTAAAGGTGCTTCCCATGTGGATTTCGTAGCCCTCTACGGCGCAGCCTCCAAAGGCCGTGACAATACCCTTCACCTGTTTCCGCTGTTTTTCCCGCATGAACACTGTCCGCTGGGGCAGAAGGCTAAGCCCCGCCATACTGCCGCCACCCTCGATTTCCACGCCTTCCCCATCTGTGACCTTTTCCCCCAGCATTTGATACCCCCCGCAGATGCCGAAGATCATGGTTCCTGTTTCCGCAAGCCTAAGCAATGCCCCTTCCAGGCCGCTTTCCCGCAGCCACTTGAGATCAGAAATAGTGTTCTTAGTCCCAGGTAGAATCAGCAGGTCCGGTTTTCCCAGGGAACGGAGATCCCCTACATAGCGCACCCCCACACCATCGGTGGCTTCCAGGGCAAAGAAGTCGGTGAAGTTCGATATTTTAGGAAGCCGTATCACCGCCACATCCAGGAGACTGTCCCGCTTTTTTGCCCCAAAACGGTCAGTAAGGCTGTCCTCATCTTCAATATCCACCTGTAGCCAGGGCAGTACCCCTGCTACGGGTTTCCCGCTCTTTTCCTCCAGCATACCCAAGCCGGGGAGCAGTATTTTTGGATCGCCCCGGAACTTGTTGATCACCAGGGCCTTTACCAGGTCCCGCTCTTCCGGGTCCAGCAGCATCAGGGTACCGCAAAGCTGGGCAAACACCCCGCCCCGGTCAATATCCCCCGCAAGCAGCACCGGCGCCCGCACTTTTTTTGCAAGCCCCATGTTTACAAATTCGTCGTCCAGATTGATCTCCGCCGGGCTGCCTGCCCCTTCAATAACGATAATATCGTTGTCTCCTGCCAGGGTTTCGTAGGCAGAGAGCACCTGGGAGAGGAGATTGTTTTTCTGCATAAAATATTCGGCGGCCTTAAGGGTACCCAGAACTTCGCCCATTACGATAACCTGGGAGCCCATATCGGTGGTTGGTTTGAGCAGTATGGGATTCATGAGCACACTGGGCGCAATACCGCAGGCTTCGGCCTGCACTACCTGGGCGCGGCCCATCTCCAAACCTTCATCGGTGATCCAGGAGTTGAGGGCCATGTTCTGGGACTTGAATGGCACGACCTTATAGCCGTCTTTGCTAAAAACCCGGCACAGTCCTGTTACCAGAAGGCTCTTGCCGGCGTTTGACATTGTTCCCTGAACCATGATGGGCCGTGCCTTGCCCTTAATTTTTCTGTTCATCAAGCACCTCCCTGATTGCTGCCATCAGCCGTTCATTTTGTTCCCGTTGTTTTACACAAACACGGTAGTAATGCTCATCCAAACCATGAAAATTACTGCAGTTACGAATCAGGACACCCTTCCCGATAAGTCTTTCCTTTAGAGAAGCCGCGCCGCAGAAAAGCAAAAAGTTGGCGTCACTGTCAAAAACATTAAAACCCGCATCCCTCAGTTCATAGGAGAGGAATTCCCGTTCAGTATCTATGACAGCCCTGCTCTGCTCTACCCAGCCGGTACATTCAAGGGCGACGAGGCCGGCTGCCTGGGCAGGGGCCGAAACACTCCAGCACTGCCCCGTATCAGCCACGGTGGCAATAAGAGCAGCATCTGCGGCCAGGATGTAGCCGAGGCGCAGGCCTGCCATGCTGAAAGTTTTTGTGAAGGCCTTCAATACGACCAAAGAGGATCCTAAGTTTTCCGCCAGGGATTCGGCGGGGGTAAAGGGCAGGAAACATTCATCCATCACCAGCAGGATGCGAAACTCCCTGCACCGCCGCAGTATATCTGCCAGCAGTTCCTGGTCGATCAGGCGGCCTGTGGGGTTGTTTGGATTGCAGAGAAAGGCCATATCAAGGCCGGGGCTAAGGTCCTCCAAGAAGCGTCTGCCCAGAGCAAAACCTTCGGCTTCTTTCAAGTAATGAAAAACAGTTTCGCCCCCCGCCAGTTTTACCGCCCGCTCGTATTCGGAAAAGGTCGGGGCACATATCAGGGCACGGCGGGGTTTGCGGGCCAGACAAAGCCGGAATATCAAATCCGCAGCGCCATTACCGCAGTAAATGCGATCCTCAGAAACCCCCTCGTGGGTAGAAAGGCCGGCCCGCAAAGCCCGGCATGAAGGATCAGGGTAACGCTGGTATTCATCCACATGGGCGCAGATTGCCTCCCTTACCGATGGAGGCATACCCAGAGGATTGGTATTCACCGAATAATCAAGGAACAGGCCTTCCCGGTCCTTTTCTATTAATTGTTCATGACTGTAAATATCACCGCCATGCAGCATATCCGTACCCCCATTGCCAGAATAAACAGCAGTATTGCTGTGCCGTAAAGAAGCCGGTTGGCCCTGATTATATCATCATCCTCTATAGGCCTGGTATCATCCCCGATATAGAGCTTTTCTTCAAGGGCCCCCTCATAGTATGCCGGCCCTGCAAGGCGCACACCCAGGGCTCCGGCGCACACCGCCTCAGTCTGAGCCGAGTTAGGGCTGGCATGGTTGCGGGAATCCCGGCGCCAAATACGCAGGGCATTTTTGGCATCAAAGCGGAACAGCGCCGTTGCGAAGATCATGACGAGGGCGCAAAGCCGGGAGGGCAGGAAGTTAAGGATATCGTCCAGCTTGGCGGCAGCCCTTCCGAAGTAAAGATACTTTTCGTTTTTATACCCCACCATGGAATCCATGGTATTAACGGACTTAAAGAAACAGCCCAGGGCCGCCCCGCCCAGCATAAGGTAAAAAAGGGGGGAAGCCACGCCATCGCCGGTATTCTCAGCTACTGTTTCTACCGCCGCCCGGGTAATCCCCGCCCGGTCAAGCCGATCAGTATCCCTGCCCACGATCCGGGAAACCGCCCACCGCGCTCCATCCAAATCATCAGCTTTTAGGCGATCATAAACCCGCATACTTTCTACCCGCATATCTTTTACGGCGATAAGCTGATAACAGAGAAAGCTTTCTACCAGAAAACCCGCAACAGGATGGATCCCGTAGGCAAAATACAGTAAAGCGAAGGGAATGCCGGTGCTGATCAGGATCACTACGCAGGTAAAGCATAGACCAGAGCAGAACTGAACACCGGGAGATTTTCCGACTTTTAGAAATAATTTTTCTAACCGGGAAACAATTTTCCCCACAAAACGGATGATATGGGGAATAGCCGGCGGGTCGCCAAAGATAAGGTCTAGGATGAAACCTGTTGCAAGGGCGGCAGTGGACCAGAGGAGTATCATGGTAAAACTCCTGCCGCCGATTTCTTATAGGCCGCCATCCGCTCAACAAAACTGCGGGCAAAATTGGGATTTGCCAGGAAATACAGGTGAGGGAATCCGGCGTAAAGGGTTTCTCCGGCGTGGATACAAGGGTAGGCATTCTCCCTGCCGGCTTTGGCTGCAATAAAGCCATCTCCGGAGTTATCGCTTTCCCAGTAGTGAAATTCGTGGGAACGGATGGATTCCCCTGCCTTGCAGAGCAGGTTGTCCTGCTCCGCAGTAAGGGTGATATAACCAAAACGCTGTAGGCGGTCCGTGCGCCATGCTTTACCGGAGATAATAGCCGCCATGGGGTAGTCATCCAGGGTTTCATGAAGGTAGAGGAAGCCTCCGCATTCGGCTATTGTTGGCAGTCCCCGATTTATAACCCTGCGTATATCCTCGCGCATAGAAGTATTATCCGATAACGTTTGTGTGTACAGCTCCGGGTACCCGCCGCAGAGGTACAGGCCCTGCAAATCCGGAGGCAAAGCTTTGTCCTGGATGGGGCTGAAAAAAACCAACTCGCAGCCCAGGCGTTCCAGGAGATCCAAGTTTTCCGCATACAGAAAACAGAACGCCTCATCCCGGGCTACGGCAAGCCTCAATCCGCCGCCTGTGGGTAATGGCGGGGATTCTGGCTGCCAATGCGAAGGACCGCCGGACAAGGTCGGGGGTTCTGGCTGCTGGAGCAAGGACTCACCGAGGAATACCGAAGGCGTTACCCGCCGGAGCTTAGGTCCACCGGGTAAGATCGGCAGATCCGGCGCGGAATCCGCCAAGGCCAGAAGGCTATCCACATCAATAGAATTTTCCGCCTGCCGCCCCAGGGCGAAAAGTTTTTCCTGTATCCCGGGGATCTCTGCTGCTGTGGTAAGCCCTAGGTGGCGGCTTTCAATTTGCCACGAAACATTGCGGGGCAGCCATCCGAAGGCCTCAAGGCCCACACTCTCAGTAATACGGCGCATATCCGGGTAGCGGGACTCATTGATCCCGTTGAAGATCACCCCCCGGATGCCGCTGTCCCCCCGGTAGTGAACAAACCCTTCCAGCAGGGCGCCCAAAGAATTCCCCATACCCCGGACATCGGCCACTAATACTGCGGGTGTTTTAGTCGCCTTGGTAACAGTATAAGGTGAAGCCTTGTCTGTGTTTGCTATACCATCGTAGTACCCCATTGCCCCTTCCAATAGTGATAGTGCGCGGATAACTTCGTTGCAGGTAGCGCTAATTTCTGAAGATCCGTATTCCGCAAGATGGGCTGCCAGTCTCTCATCTTCCATAAAGAAGGGGTCCAGGTTGTAAGCTTTTACTCCGGAGACGGAACGGTGAAACATGGGATCGATGTAGTCGGGGCCGCATTTGAAGGCGGTGACATCAAGGCCCCTGGCCTTAAAAGCCGCCAGGACCGCACAGGCAACAGTAGTTTTACCGCAGCCGCTATGGGTCCCGGTGATGAGCAGCCGCCTCATTCCCACCCTCCCGCACTTATGATCATCACCGGGTTCTGGCCGATAAACAGATGGCTGTCCCCGGCTTTTTTTGCCCTGGCTGCGGAAACCTGGGTAAGCTCGGCCCCAGGCAGCAGGGCCAGGGCTGCAGCGGCGGTTTCCAGGGTAATCGCCGTAATAACAATGCGTGCCCGAGAATTTTTCTCCAGGATCACTGTCAGTATTTCTTTCAGGTTCCCGCCGCTGCCGCCTATAAAAACTGCGTCCGGTGGCGGCAGTTCCGCTAAGCCCCCGGGCGCTTCACCGGCAATGGGCTCCACGTTTCCCAGATGAAAGGCCCAGCAGTTTTGACTGATCAAGCCCAGGACATTGCCCTGCCGCTCAACTGCGTACACCTTCCCCCGGTAAGCCGCCATGGCCATTTCCACGGTCACCGAACCTGTTCCCGCGCCTATGTCCCAGCAGATATCCCCGGGCCGCAGGGCAAGCTTAGCAAGGGACAGGGCCCGAATCTCAGACTTAGTCATGGGGATACCCTCGCTGCGGACAAAGACCTCATCGGGGAGTCCAAAGCGGATGCGGTCATCGGGAGCTTCGTTGACAAAAAGGAGAACCGACAGGGGCGCAATGTGCAAAGAAGTTCTCTCCGCAACTTGCAACGGAGTTTCCCGCGCATTTTGCAACGGAGTTTCCCGCGCAATATCTGAGGCGGAAAGTTCTCTCGCAGTAATAGTGCGAATCCGTTCTTCTGCGGAGCCTAGGTTTTCGCCCGCATGAACCGTGATGTCCCCATAACCGGTGGCGCAGAGAGCTTCCCCCAGGGCGGCAGCGTTATTACCTGTCAGGCAGAAGGTATGATGGTTGCGGCGCACCAATCCGGTGAGGGCCGACAGGTCCCGCCCGTGAACACTGAGCAGCGCCGCATCCTGCCAGGGAATGCCGAGGCGGGCGCAGAAGTACGCAATTGATGAGACGCCGGGAATGAGCCGGGGTTCATAGTCACTCAGGGCCTCGCAAATCCCTGCGGCGGCGCTGTAAAAGCCGGTATCCCCGGAAACCAGCACAGCAAAACTATTTTCATCCCTGTTCTTGATCGCCTCAAGAATCTCGCCAGGCTTGTAGATGGGGTAGACGGTTTTTTCTGCGAAAAAAGGCTTGAGCAGTTCCAGTAAGCGGGATGCGCCGAACCAAACTTCGGCGTCCCCTAGGGCTTTCATCCCTTCCCCGCTTATGGAAGACGGCCCCATGCCGGTCCCGACAATAACGATCTGTTTCATGAGCCAAGTCCCTCCAATTCTGCGATGGCCCTTTCCAGGGGAACACCCCCAGGATCAGGAGGACGGGTCAGCAGGGCTACGTGCATACCCAGGTCCCGAGCCGCCTCCAGCTTTTCTGCGAAGCCCCCGGGGGCGCCGGAATTTTTGGTGACCAGGATGGATGCAGCAGCGGCGGCAAACATGGCCCGGTTAAGGTCCCGGGAGAAAGGACCCTGCATACACATAATGCGAGCGGCGGAATAGCCAAGGTCCAGACAGTTTTTCAAGCCCAAAATATCGGGAAGCATCCTGAACCAGATCCGCTCCTGAAAACCCGAAAGCCCGGTAAAGATCGCCGCTTCCTTCGCTCCGGTAGCCACAAAGATCGCCCCAGAGGTTTTCTCAAGCCAGGCAATAAGATCAGTATGGGTAGAAAAACTAAGGCAATCCTTTGTCACTTCCCCTTCATCTCGCAGAATCCTTACCAAGGCTACCCCAGCTTCCATGCAGGACGCCCGGATATTGGCGCTCACCTCCGCCGCATAGGGGTGGGTGGCATCCAGAACCAGGGCGGGCCGCTCCTGTTGTATCAGAGCCGTCATGGCTAGACTGTCTAGTCTGCCAATCCTGGGGGTGATCCCCGGCAACAGTACGGCCCCCAGTTCAGTGGCAACGCAGTATATGGCGTTTATGCCCCGGGCGGAACAGGCCTCACAGAGAAGCCGGCCCTCGGTGGTTCCACCGAAGATCAGGGCTTTAGGCATTCCGGTATCCCCTGGGGGTAAGCATTTTCCCGCTCACAACACGGGTGCGGGAGCTGCCGATAAAAACGGTAGTGAACATATCAACTTCCGTTTTTCCTAGATCCTCCAGCATGGTAGTAATACTGCTTTCCCCGGACCGCCCTATATTACGGGCAAGGCCGCAGACCCGGCCGGGGGGCAGGGTTTCAAGGAGTATATCACAGGCTGTTCGCAGATGGTCCGGCCGGCCGGCGCTTCCCGGGTTGTACAGACAGATGACAAAGTCCCCCTCCGCCGCCATGCGCAGCCGCTTCTCAATGATTTCCCAGGGGGTCAGCAGATCGCTCAGGCTTATTACTGCAAAGTCGTGGCCCAGGGGCGCCCCCAAAAGGGCCCCGCCGCTTGAGGCTGCGGTCACCCCGGGGATCACCTCAATGGAAGCGGCGGGGTAATCCGCCGCAAGTTCGAACACCAGGGAGGCCATGCCGTAGATGCCGCTGTCCCCGCTGGAAATCAGGCAGACCCTGCGATCCCCCTCGGCCAGTTTCAAGGCTTCCCGGCAGCGTTCAGTTTCGCCGGTCATGGGAGTTTCCAGGTAGGATTTCTGCGGATAGAGATGCTTAACCAGGGCGGTGTAGCCCGTATAACCCGCAATGATGTCCGCCCCTTCCAGGGCATCCCGGCAGGCGGCGGTCATGTGGTCCTCTCCGCCGGGACCGATGCCGGCGATAATCAATTTACCCATGTACATACTCCTTTTCAAACACCGCCAGGGTGACCCCCTCAAAGGCGGTTTTCGGAACAATCAAATGGCCCTTCCCGCCTCCGGCAACAGCGGCCCGCTCACAGACATTGTCTGTGCCGGTGACTTCCTTTACATAATCGGAGGAAGTAAATGTTCCCTGAAGGCCGTTAAGTTCCTCTGCACTGAAACAGCAAAATTGCGCTCCCAGGAATTCTGAAAATTCAATAAGCCCCGGCTCATCCTGTTTCAAATCAATGGTACAAATGCTGCGTACCCTGATGGGGGACAGGTGCTTATCCGCAAAAACCCGCTCAAAGACGAGGCGTATTGTTTCGGCGGAAATACCCTTTCTACACCCCACACCGGCAACCAGGTTTCGCGGGAGGATCCGAGGCGAAGATTCAGAAGCAGTGGTTATCACCGGGACTGAGCCCAGAAGGGCTGCAAGTTCCGCCGCCAGAGCATTGGCCCCGCCCTCGTGGCCGGAAAGCAGGGAAATGGCGAAAGAAGCGGTGTCACCGCAGACCACCACCGCCGGGTCGGTATATTTGGAACTGATATAGGGCGCGATAGCCCGTATCGCTATTCCGGATGCGCAGAGGAACACCAGCCCCTCGTAGGACTCCCACAGTTCCCGAATGATACCGTGCAGGGTTTCAAATGATCCCTGCCCCGGAGCCGCGTGGGGGGCGAACACAAAAACTGCAGATTCTGGAAGGCCTGGGCGCAGAATTTCCGCAAGGGCCGCCCCTGTAGCGGATACGGCAATAATAGCGGTTTTCATGGGCGGCCTTCTCTGAAAGCGGTGGTAAAATCCGGGGCGTAGAGGCGGGAAAGCTCGTACTCATCACCCAGGACATTCCCCACGATGACCAGGGCCGTTTTTTCTGCGGCCCCCAGTTTGGCAAGGGTTCCCACAGTACCCCGGAGTATTTGTTGTTCCGGCCAGCTCGCCTTGTATACAATCGCTGCGGGAGTTTCCGGAGAAAGGCCCCCTTTTATCAGCTCCGCAGAAACCTTATCCAGCATCCCTGCACTCAGAAAAAGTACCATAGTTGCTCCATGAGAAGCTAAAGCTGATAGTTTTTCTCCTTCCGGAACTGCGGTCCTCCCCTCAGCCCGGGTGATTATCAGGGTCTGACTTACCCCGGGCAGGGTATACTCCGCCTCCAGGGCGGCGGCGGCGGCGCAGAAACTGGAAACACCGGGGCAGATATCATAACTGATGCCCAGCGCCTTGAGCCGGTCCATCTGTTCCCGAATTGCCCCATAAAGGCTTGGGTCCCCGGTGTGGAGGCGGACAATTTTTTTACCCTGTTCAGATGCTGTGGTCATGACGGCGATCACCTCGTCCAGGGTCATCTCCGCGCTATTGTGAATTTCAGAGCCCTTTTTGGTATAATCCAACAAGGCTGGGTTAACCAAGGAACCGGCGTAGATAACCACCGCGGCCTGTTCAAGCAAATCCCTGCCCCGCAGAGTCAGTAAGTCCGGTGCTCCCGGTCCGGCGCCCACAAAATGTACGGTACTCATGTTTTAAACACCTCCATAAGGGAAAGGGCATTCGCACTTTGGGCCACAATTTCCCCTTCCTTGTTCAGGGATTCCGGAGAAGGGTCCTCCGGATCAGGGCTGGTTTTACCAAAACAGATAAACCCGGCTTCCATATTGTTTCCGTTATGCCGGGCCAGGGTTTCCTCCATCCGGGAACCCAGAACCGCCATGGTTTGTTCCAACAAGCCTACCTCTCGCAGTACGACCAGAACCCCGTCAGTAGTAACACTGTCATTTACAGCCCGCAGCACTTCCAGCGTTGCCCCCGCCTCAAGGGCGCATGCAACCAGGGTTTCTATGCGCCCGTCTCCCCTGGAAGAATGGGTATCCATAACCCCTATGCCAAGCTTGACCAGCTTGCCGATATGTCCCACCAGGAGGGCCCGGTTAAATCCGAGTTCCACAGCGGCACTAAAGGCATCGCCAATAAAATTTGAGCACTTTATCTGCGCGGAAAGGGACAGTCCCAAAAAATCCCGGGCAAAGGCTGCGGAAAAATTCCCTATGGTGATGAGCACATCCCGGTGTCCCGCAGCGTAGAGCTGCCGCATTTCCACCCGTAGGCTGTCCGCCCAGGCCTTCTCACTCATGGGCTCAACCATGCCGCTGGTACCCAGGATGGAAATTCCCCCGACAATGCCCACCCTGGGATTGAAGGTCCGCTTCGCCAGTTCCTCGCCCCTGGGAACAGTGATGGTCACCGAAAGCCCCCCGCTATACCCGGATTCGACGCACACCCGCTGACATTCACCGGCAATCATCCGGCGGGGGGTCGAATTGACAGCCGCCTGTCCCACGCTCTGATCGAGTCCCGGCTTAGTCACCCGGCCTACCCCCTCGCCGCCATCTATCACTATCCCTGAGGGAATTTTCCGTACCCTGGCATAAACCAGAATACCGTGGGTAATATCCGGATCATCCCCGGAATCCTTCTGCACCCCACAGGAAGCTGATTCAGTATCATAAAAGGGGTTTACAATATCCAGGGTCATGGACACACCCCTGGGGGTAGTCAGAAACCAGGTTTCGCATTTTTTTTGGTTCAACAGCATATCTGCTGCCGCTCCCGCCGCAGCCGCCGCACAGCTTCCGGTAGTATATCCAAAGCGGAGCAAACGACCGTTTACCAGACGGGATGACAGAGCCGGGCCGCCAGCATTATTTTCATGGATCACTGTCATTGCTCAGCCTCCTGAAAACAGAGAAAAGGTTATAGCAACCGAAAAATTTAATTCCGGCTCCAGAATATCTGGTGGAAAGGGCGGATAGGGGGCGGCGTCCCTGACCGCCTCCAAAGCCGCTGTATTGAGGCTGGCGTACCGGCATTTTTTTTCCAGCGCCGGCTCCCCCACCAGTCGGCCGGGGCGTGACACCACAAAGCTGACCTGCACCGTTCCTTCCTGATTGCGCTGCCGTGCCTGATATGGATAGTGCTTGTGACCGTCAATACGAGATCGCAGGTTTCCAAAATACAGGGAAATCGCTTCCTGCCGACGGGATGGATCGTGAACCACAGGGGTTCCGGAGATCACTTCAGGAGCTTCAACAATACTGTACCCTTCAACCACGGCTGGCCCGGAAGGCAGCTCAGGTTCCGGGCTTTCCACGGGGATACCCGCTGTATCCTGCTCAGGGGGAAGCTCAGGCAGCTTTACTGCGGGGCTGCTCAAGGGGGGCCTGGGTGGTTGAATTGCCGGAGCATCCCCGGGGATTAGGGAAAGGTTCACCAGTGAAAGTGTTTTTTGATCCCTAGGCAGCGCCATCAGCGGGGGGGATTGCAAAACCCCTGATACTGATGCAATAAACCCGGCGTGGAGCAATACGGAGACGCTAATCATGATTATCAGCCGGGCAGGGCTCCTTTTCTTCATCATAGGGTGTAGGTGAGCCCCATGGTAACCGTTTGACCGATTTTAGGTCCATAGTAGTAGATATCCCCCAACAGATTATCCACAGAAGTATGAACGATGAAGTGCTTGCCCAATCCGATATTGAAATAAAAATCCAGAATGAACCGAGGATCCTCATCGGCATCATACCTCCCATCACCTCGGAGAGAGAAAAATCGCCCTTGAAAGTAGGTATTAAGCATGGTCATTTTTCGTTCGCGGCTTTTATAATTGAATCCAGCCTTAGCCTTGATCGTATGGGCGGGTTGATCATGCTTTTCCGTAT
Source organism: Treponema primitia ZAS-2 (assembly GCF_000214375.1). Taxonomy (NCBI): domain Bacteria; kingdom Pseudomonadati; phylum Spirochaetota; class Spirochaetia; order Treponematales; family Treponemataceae; genus Treponema; species Treponema primitia. The sequence continues at coordinate 3,813,112 of NC_015578.1, forward strand.
CCCGGGTCCGGTCATAGGCGTATATCCAACTGTAACCTGCGGATACAAAGAAATACTGCAAAAAATTCAGCCGCCCTTCGGTGTCCACTCCAGTCCGCAGGGATCGGGCAATGTTTTCACGTTTATCTATCCGGACACCATCCGGATCAACTAATCCGGTATTATTATTGGTATCGATCTCATTAAAAAGTTCAGTGTAATAGCCGTTTAGTTGAAGGAAGCCCCACTGGTTTGAATATTCTGCGCCTATATTAAAACTGGCCGAATATTCAGGGTCCAGATCCAGAGTGGGAATAATATGATACGGGTCTGAGCCGGTATTGGTATAGTCCCGATAGAGTTCGTTAAAGGCAGGAGCCCGATAACCCATACCTGCACCGCCGAGCACACGGAAGCCATCAAAAAAATAGTACATCCCCGACAGTTTTGGTGCTGCCATAAAACCGAATTGGGAATTCCGTTCTACCCTGACGCCCCCAAGCAGGGAATATTTGTCTTCCCTGAACCATTCGGCCTGAAAGAAAATTGCTTCCTTGTCTATAGCCGCAGTATCAGTAAATTCGAAATGTTCCATAGTATTATAGGCTACCTCAAGGCCTCCGGTAAAAAGGAAATTTGGGAGCCCTTCATACACAGCCTGTGCATCCAGGACAGCGAGGTTTTCATTCTCGTGTTTCTTTCCGGTAGTCCAGGTATCGGTACGTTTTTCATAGGCATCATTATCTCGTTGGTAGAAAGTATCGTAAAGCTTTACCGTAAGGTTTGTGTTTTCAAGGGGCATAAAATCCATTTCAACGTATCCGCCGGTCCGCAAATACTCGTTCTGTGCCAGAGAAAGGTTTTTAGTCCGGCTGTTTCTACTCCAATCACCGGTCTGCATCTGCATAAAGGAAGCGCCAAAGCGCAGTTCGGAGGTATCTCCCAGGGGAATAGCCGTATCAAGACTGCCGCCGCCCTGATAATACTCGGGCAGGATCGAGACATCCTCATCTTCCCCATAGTAAAATGCTCTCCGGCTGCCTTCCAGGGTCAGCAAGTTTCGCAGGGGACCGATGGAAAATCCCGTAGTAACCGTGGCATCCTGTTCCCGAAGGGGATCAAAATCATCAAAGGGGTCCGGTTTGGCGGAAGTTTTTGGGTCGTCATAGGCAAAAAGAAAGCGATTTTGCAGGGATGTTGAGAGAGAAAAAGTCTCTTGAGGCTTTTTAGTAATAATATTTATTACCCCCCCTATGCTTTCAGAGCCATAGAGGGCGGACTGGGGACCCCGGACTATCTCAATGCGTTCCACATCCCCTGCGGGTATGGTTGCACCCCTGAGCCGCTGGCTTGTCCTCCCGGCAATCCGCCTGCCGTTTACCAGATAGAGTATTCGGCCCTGGTCCATGCCCTGGAGCATGACATAGTCGCCCATGGCGCCGCTCCAATACATAAGCCCATAGTCGTCAAGCACATCCCCTACAGTAGCGGCGCCGGAATTTCCGATTTCCTCTGCGGTGATGACCTCGGTCGCCACCGGTGAATCTTTCAGACGCTTTTCGGCACCCGTTCCTGTGACGGTGATATCCTCAAGCTGATGAATTGGCTGGATGTTTTCTTCAGCGGCCAAAGAAGCCCCAAAACCAATGCACAGAACTGCTGCTATTTGAAAAGAAAAACGCATCTTTCCTCCTCGGGAATTTATCTGACCCAAGGAGGATAAGGAAAAAGGTGCAAGAACCGGAAAACGGCTTTTACCCTAACGTCCTTCCTTCGAGGGTTCAGGTAATAAGCACAAGGACCGTCTCCCGGCTTCCGGCTCGTTAGTCCGGTTACGATGGCGGGACCGCTACGGATTCTCACCGTATTCCGATATCCCTGTGCGGGAATTACCATACTCCGGATATTCTGTGCCGTCAAGTCCGAATATTTCAAAATTGAAAAATTATAAAAAAGTTGAAAATTTCTATTGACAAACCATTCCGCATCATACAATAATATAAAAGATATTGGGGAAGTTGGGTGAAAGTCCCACGCAAGTGCGTTACCGTTATAGCCGGGGTACCAAGGTTGTATTTCTTTGCGCAAACCAAGGAATATGAAATGTATTTCATAAGCCATGGTGCGGTGCGCCATGGCTTTTTTATGGCAGCCCACATGACTTACGGTGCTATTTGCCCCAATATACACCAATGGAAATTCGGGAAATTGTTTCCCTGAGATTCTTGCAAGGAGCGAATAGTATGAAAAGTTTCACGAGAACAGGAGTAGTTTTCGCACTACCCCTGTTAATCACCCTTCTCCTTCCGGCTTGCGCGGGGAACTTCGTTGCACGTAGTGGCAGTTCAAAAGCTGCGGTGGGGGAGAAAAAACCGGTTGTCCTGGTGGTCAGTTTCGGCACTAGTTACAATGATACCAGGGCAAACACTATTGGGGCCATTGAAAAAGCTATTGCCGCCGCGTACCCGAACTATGAGCAGCGCCAAGCCTTTACCAGCCAGATCATCATAGATAAGCTGCGCAAGCGGGATGGACTTCAGATTGACAATATCACTGAGGCCATGAACCGACTTAAGGCTGACGGGGTAAAGGAACTGGTGGTCCAGCCTACCCACGTCATGAACGGCCTTGAATATGACGAGATGCAGGAGGCCATCAAGCCTTTTAGTAAAGATTTTACTAAACTCAGCTACGGTCTGCCCCTGCTCATCTCCGACTCGGATTATACCGAAGTGGTCAATATTATAACGAACGATACAAAACAGTACGCTGCAGACGATACCGCCGTTGTTTTCATGGGCCACGGTACAGAGCATGAAGCAAATGCTACCTATTCAAAACTAGATACCCTGTTAAAAGCCAAGGGCTTCAGCCGATATATCATCGGTACCGTGGAAGCCACACCTTCCCTGGACGACGTCATTGCCCAGGTAGACGCATTGAATGTTAAAAAAGTAGTATTATTCCCCTTTATGATCGTCGCCGGGGACCATGCCAATAATGATATGGCCGGAGATGAGGAAGATTCCTGGAAAACGATCCTTGAATCCAAGGGCTATACGGTACGGGCGGTATTGCGGGGTCTCGGTGAATATCCGGGGATCCAAGCCATGTTTGTACGCCACGCCGGAGATGCCATAGGTAATTCGTGAGAATTCAACAGCCCTTACTGTTACTGTGGATTGGCTGCCTCTTTTTTCTGTTAAATTCCTGTAACAAGGGGAGGGATACTGCTCTCTCCCCATCTCAGGAAAACGCCATTAGTTTTATTGATGACGATGGAAAAGCGGTCAGTCTGGATGAAAAGCGGCGGCGGATCATTTCCCTGTATTCCGCCCACACGGAGAACCTTTTCGCCATAGGGGCGGGAAATAGCCTTATCGGCGGCCATACTACCTGTACCTGGCCGCCCGAAGCGGCTTCCTTTGCGGTTTACGATTACAACGGCGACCCAGAGTATATCATCGCTGCGGAACCGGATCTGGTGCTGATCCGCCCCTTTATCCGCAGGCGCAGTCCCGGCTACATCGCGGAAATTGAAAAGGCAGGGATACTTGTGGTATCCCTGTACCCGGAAAATTTTGAAGATTTTGACGGATATATAAAAAAACTGGCCCTGCTTACCGGTACAGAGGAGGAAGCGGAACAACAGCTCATCCTTTTTCATCAGAACCTGGATCAGACAAGCGTCATCACCGGAATAATCGCAGAAAAACAAACCCTGTTCTTTGAATCCACCGAAGCGGAGATACGCACCGCCGCCGCCGGTTCTCTGCCGGCCCTGGCCATAGAAATCGCCGGAGGTCTAAATATAGCCGGTGGCGCCAAATCGGGAACGCCGGGAAGCTCCATCGCCCCATTCGGTGCAGAAAAACTGCTCCAGTACGCTGATAAAATAGATGCCTACATCATCCAGCAGGGTTCCATGAATACCGGAAACGGTGTTGCCCTTTCTGCCCGCCCCGGCTACCACACCATAAAGGCGATACAGAACAACCGGGTGTTCTATATCGACGAAAAACTGATATCCTCCCCCACCTTCCGCTATCTTACGGGGGTGCAGGAACTGGCGCAGTTTTTGTACCCCGGGGAAAAATTCCCTTTTTAGTCCCGGCTCAATCAACAACCTCGCCATTTAGGGCGGAGTATTAGACCTCCTCAATACGAATAGCAGTTCCCGAATGCCCTCAAAAGCCTTCTCCAGGTCCCATAACCTTTTCCAAAATCAACATACCCCGCTGCAGAGCACTAAACCTGACCCACAACGAGCAATAAGAAGAATTTCACCACGAGGGAAACAAAGGAACACAAAGATAAATAGGAAAAGATCATAGAACTACCTGCTCAACCAGTATATCAATTCGGTATTCATAATCATTTCTCTCCCCCCGCAGAAGCGGGCTTTGGGTATTAATCCCGCTTGCGAATAAACGGCCTTGGCGGTTCCTCAGGCATCCCCGACAAACACAGGGCAGAGCCTCCGAAGAGAACTGCGTTGGAAGTACCGGGGGGCATTTGCCCGTAAATTCCCGGGGAAGATATAAAATTAATCGCCAGCCAGCAAAAATATTTCTTGACTTATCGCCAATGAGACTTATAATAATATGTCAATCTTTCCGAAATCAGGAGGCAAAGCCAATGTCCACGTATGAAAAAAGATTAAAACGTTTGAATGACGCTGTAGCATTAAAAGAACCCGACCAGGTGCCTTTTAATGCCATCTGCCAATGTTACCCGATCTTGGAGGCGGGCCACACAATGGCGGAAGCGCTTTATGACTTTTCGGTGATAACCGATGGCTATCTCAAATTTGGTAAGAAGTACCAACCTGATGGCTTATTCGGCCATGCCTACCTCCATGGCGGCATGGGCCCGATATTCGAAATTCTACAACCAAACACGGTGCGCTGGGCCGGAATGCCTGGCAACATCATAGACAAGAATTCCATTCATCAATTTATTGAGTTCCCCCTGATCAAAGAAGAGGATTTTGATCTCTTCGATAATGACCGGACCGGCTGGCTCTTTAGCAAGGGGCTTCCCATGATAGCCAAACTACTTGAGCCGGTAGCCAAATGGAACCTTTCTACCCTAGGCCCGATGTACGCCGCCACTACACAACTGGCGGCGATTTTCAGCTCCCCGGAAACAAAAAAATTATTCGAAGCATTCGATAAGATAACAACCATCAACAACAAAGTAAGGCGTCAATCTGCGGAGCTGGACGAAAAAATTGAAAAAGAATTGGGAATACCGGCGCTTCCCAAGGGATTCGCCGCAGTACCCTTTGACGCATACAGCGATTTTTACCGGGGAACCCTGGATGCCATGGCAGACATGCTTGAACGGGATGATGTTATCGCCCGTTTTAGCGCAAATGCGTTAAAGAATACCCTCCGGTCAATCGAAATGCAGGGGAAAATCATGCCAGGCAAGTGGGTGTTCATGGCGCTGCACAAAGGAATAGACGGGTTTATGTCAGACGCGCAGTATCGCAGGTTCTACTGGAAGGACTTGCAGACCATTATCGAACATATCATTGCCAATGGAATGACGCCGTATATCTACACCGAAGGCTCCTATACGAGCCGGCTTGATTGCCTTAAGGAGGTAACCAAGGGCAAAGTAGTTTATCATTTTGAACAATGTGATATGGCCCAGGCAAAAAAAACGCTCGGCAATACAGCATGCATAGCCGGTGCCTTTCCGATATATTTGCTTGAATTCGGCACAAAGCAGCAGGTAATTGATGAGGCAAAACGGCTGATCGATATTTGTGCTCCTGGCGGCGGATTCATCTTTGAAACCAGTTCTGGTTACGATGCGGTTAAAACGGAAAATGTAGAGGCGCTGTTTGAAACCGTCAGAACCTACGGCAAGAAATAGGTATCTTGTAAATTACAAATAGATCACAGGAGGTTTTGCCTTTTATGATCTATTTTAATTTATTTTTGTACCCCTTTTAGTCCCGGCTCAGCAGCAGCTCCCGAATGCCCTCAAAAGTCTCCTCCAGATCCCAGAGGCGGAGGCTGGCGTCTTCGTCCAGGGGAGTCCCCATATCATTGACGATCGCCAGCTTGCCGCCGCGCTGCAATGTTGTGCGGGGAATAGCGGCGGCAGGCTGCACCGTAAGGCTGGACCCCAGGATGAGCATCAGGTCCGCATCCTGGGCTTCCGTTTCTGCTGCCCGGCGGCTATCCATGGGGAGACTTTCGCCGTAAAAGGTGATGGCCGGTTTCAAAACTCTGCCGCATTGGGGACACCGGGGCATAGTTCCGGCTTTTACCAACCCTGCAACCTCGGCGTAACCCACCCGGATACCGGCGCAGTGGAGACAGTAATGCATACGGGGAGAACCGTGCACTTCTATTACCCGACTGCTCCCCGCCTTCTGGTGGAGAAAGTCGATGTTCTGGGTAATGACCGCCTTAATGAAACCTCTCTGTTCCAGTTCAGCCAGGCAGGTATGCACTATTGAGGGCTCCTTTTCGTCAACCGTATATACCAGGGGGCCGGCGTTAGTATAAAAATATGAGGGGTCCTTCTCAAATTCGTCAATATCAAAGGCCTTTTCCGATAGAAACGGTGTTGACTGTTCCCCAGGGGACGGTGCAGATTCCTCAGGGTGCTGAGACTGCAATGCCTCAGGCAGCCCCGACAGGTACAGGGCGAGAACTTCCGGTGGATATTTGTCCATAAATTCCTGGGGCAGACCGGCGGTATACAGGCCGTTCTTGCCCCGGAAGTCCGGTATGCCTGAAAGGGTACTCACCCCCGCGCCAGTTAGGGCCACGCAATGACGGGCACCGGTAATCAGGGCAAACAGTTTTACTATCTCATCCTTCATTATTCCTGTTTCCCAAGTAACGTTCTTCCTCACTAAAAATGCACCCGCAGTATTTTTGTATATAGAACCCCCGTTCCCTGGCTTGTTTCTGACCTTCCCTGAAACCCGGACGGAAATCCCGGTAGAAGAAGGGTATGCCGTACTTCTCCGCCATCCCTTCAGCAGCTTCCCGGATGAGATCGTGTTTTTGATAGGGGCTTATCAGCAGGGTGGTAGAAAAGCAATCATACCCACGGGCCGCCGCAAAAGATGCGGTTTTTTCAAGCCGGAGGCGATAGCAGAAAGTACAGCGATTAGTGTAGTCCTGCCCAAGCCCTGCCAGAAAGGAGCGGAGGCCGTATTCGTCTTCCATGAGAAGGTTCAGCCCAATGTCAGCGACAAACTGGGCCAGGGTGTCACGCCGGGCTTTGTACTCTGTATAGGGGTGGATGTTGGGGTTATACCAGAAGAGGTCCGGGCGTATATCCTCAGCCCGCAGGGTTTCCAGGCACTGAACGGAACAGGGGGCGCAGCAGGTGTGGAGGAGGAGCTTCATAGGGGAATTATACACCTAAAACCGGGAAAAAGGCAGAGTACGAATTGAACGAAGTTTCAATTACCGAGAATTCCTCGGCAACTACCGCAGATTGCTCACTCCCCCGGCATCACCACAACCATCCCGGCCCCCAAGCTCCGGCCCACGTCAATGAGCCGCTGGTTAGAGGAGCCCCGGAAAAACAGGTCGATGTTCCGCAGTTCCCGGATAAAGGGGCCGTCCACCAGTACGTCCGTGGCCATGATGAGCCGCCACCAGTCCGGATTATCCGCCGCCAGAAGCGCCTCCCAGGTGTAGCCCGTGTAGGTCATCACTGAAAGACCCAGAGCGCGGACTTCTTCCGCAAGAGCGGCACAGGAGGCTGCCTGGGTGAAGGGATCGCCCCCGGAAAGGGTCAGGCCGTCCAAGAGGGGGTTGCACCGGATGGCGTCCAGTAGTTCCCCCACAGTAACACTGCGGCCCCCGGTAAAGGGCTGCAATTGAGCGTTGTGGCAGCCGGGGCAGCGGAAATTGCAACCCTGGACAAACACGGTGTAGCGGAAGCCCGGACCATCAACGATAGATTCTGGCTCTATGCCGCCGATGGAGAGTATCTCCCCCGCTGCGCGGGGAACTGCGTTGCAAGTAGCGCGGGGAACTCCGTTGCAAGTAGCGCGGGGAACTCCGTTGCAAGTTGTACCGTCTATGGTTAAGCCCTCATTACGAGGCTGTGCTATGGTCAACATGGAAATGCTTTACCCGGTCCCGTTCTTCTGCCCGCTTGGCGTTGTTAAAACGGTCCAGGGTGCCCACCAGATAGCCGGTGATACGCCGGATCCGCTCAAAGGGGGCATTTCCCTCAGGGCGGCCGCACTTGGGGCATGTCTCGCCGATGATGCCCCGAAAACCGCAGACCGGGTCCCGGTCTAGTGGGTGGTTCAGGCTGCCGTAGCCTATACCCGCATCCTTCATGGCCCGGACTATCCTCTCAAAAGCCTCAGGGTTCTTGGAGGCGTCCCCGTCCAGCTCTATGTAGCTGATATGCCCGGCGTTGGTCAGGGCATGGTAGGGAGCCTCAACCTCTATCTTCTTCAGAGCACCTGTGGGGTAGTAGACCGGCACATGAAAACTGTTGGTGTAGTAGTCCCGGTCGGTGACTCCCGGAATGGAGCCGAAGATCTGCCGGTCCAGTTTGACAAAGCGGCCGGAAAGCCCCTCCGCCGGGGTGGCGATGAGGGAGAAATTGAGCTTCTTTTCCAGGGAGGCCTGATCCATGCGGCTGCGGAGTTTGCCAATAATCTGTAAGCCCAGAGCCTGGGCTTCCGTGGATTCCCCGTGGTGCTGCCCGGTCAGGGCCTTGAGGCATTCCGCCAGGCCGATGAAGCCCAGGGTCAGAGTCCCGTGCTTGAGGACCTCCCGGATTTCGTCCTCCCATTCCAGTTTGTCAGAATCGATCCAAATCCCCTGGCCCATGAGGAAGGGGAAATTTTTCACCTTTTTCCGGGCCTGGATCTCGAAGCGCTCCAGAAGCTGGGCTATCACCAGGTCGGTTTTTTTGTCCAGCTCGTCAAAGAACAGGTCCAGGTTGCCATTGGCCCGCAGGGCAAGCCGGGGCAGATTTATCGAGGTAAAGCTGAGGTTCCCCCGGCCGTAGGTGAGCTCCCGGTCAGGGTCGTGGATGTTCCCCATCACCCGGGTGCGGCAGCCCATGTAGGCTATTTCGGTTTCCGGCCGGTCCGGGTGGTAGTACTGGAGGTTGTAGGGGGCATCCTGGAAAGAGAAGTTGGGGAACAGCCGCTTGGAACTGACCCGGCAGGCAAGCTTAAAAAGGTCGTAGTTGGGATCGTCCTTATTGTAGTTGATCCCCTCTTTGACCCGGAAAATCTGGATCGGGAAGATTGGGGTCTCCCCGTCACCCAGCCCTGCCTCGGTGGACAGGAGTATGTTCCGGATTATCATCCGGCCTTCCGGGGAGGTGTCGGTGCCGTAATTTATAGAAGAAAAGGGGATCTGGGCGCCGGCCCGGCTGTGCATGGTGTTGAGGTTGTGGATCAGGGCTTCCATGGCCTGGTAGGTGTTGCGCTCAGTCTCTTTCAGGGCCGATGACAGGGCAAAATCCTGGGCCCGCTTCACGGTGTCGGCGTCCAGGTACCGGGCCAGGACCGCAGCCTCGGCCCGGCAGTACTCTTCGGATCCCGCAAGCTTGGGCCGCAGGGGCTTGGAGAAAATCTCCTCCTTGAGGGCCTTTTCCAGCTCCTCCGCCTGGGCAAAGGCCAGGAGTTCCAGGGCCTTCAGCAGGTTCTGCCGGTACATTTTGACGTAGGTCTTGGCCACCCCCGGGGCAAGCCCCCGGTCAAAGTTGGGGATGCTCTGCCCCCCGTGCTGGTCGTTCTGGTTGGACTGGATGGCGATGCAGGCCAGGGCTGAATAGCTGCGAATATCGTTGGGCTCCCGGATAGCCCCGTGACCGGTGCCAAAGCCGCCGGTGAAGAGCTTGTCGATGTCGATCTGGCAGCAGGTGGTGGTCAGGGTGAGGAAATCCAGGTCGTGGATGTGGATATCCCCCTCGTGGTGGGCCTTGGCATGGACCGGGTTGAGGATAAAGAGCTCATTGAACTGCTTTGCCCCCTCGGAACCGTAGCGGAGCATGTGCCCCATGGCGGTATTGCCGTCAATATTCGCGTTTTCCCGCTTTAAGTCCGTATCCTTGGCATCCTTATCGGTCAATTCCTCGTAGGTCCGCATGAGCCGGGTGTTCATTTCCCGGATCCGGGTCCGTTCAGCCCGGTACAGGATGAATTTCTTCGCCACCGGCCCCAGGCCGCTTTCGATCATCACCTGTTCAACCGTGTCCTGGATCTCTTCCACCGCCGGAACCCGGCCTTTGTAGGAGTCCTCCAGCCGGCCCACGGCCTTTTCCGAGATCCCCATGGCCATTTCCCAGTCCATGGTCCCGGCGGCCATCCCCGCCTTGTAGATGGCATTGGTTATCTTTTCAATATTAAACGGCGCCTCCCGGCCGTCCCGTTTCAAAATCCTCGTAGGCATACCCCCCCCCATTTTTCCCAAATTTTTACTTTGTGATCATTATTTATGTTTCGGTTACATACGACACAGTATATAGCGTTAATAGGCATAATATTACTCTATCTATAGCGTGTCAACGGATGGACATACATGTCTGTTTAATTTTATTAAAAAATAATGTATACTAAAAAATAATGTATACAAGGGAAATTATGGCCTCCCGGGGAACTCCTATTGAAAATGGCATTCCCATTTATGGAACCTGGGCCCAGGCCTTTGAATCTGTGGATCTTTTGGATATCCAGCGCCCCTTTCCCTATCCCCTGCCCCGGGGCTTGCGGACTTTGCGAGTAAAAGAATGGGAAGCCTTTACCATTCAGGATGATCATTTCTATTTAGACGCCTTTTGGGCGAATGTCAAATACTACCATATTGCCCAGGTGAGCCTTTACGATAAGGAAACCCAGGAGCAGCTCTGTTTTAACAAGATTATCCCCTTTGGTGGACGGCATTTGCCCCGGAATCTCTGGAATTCTTCGGTAGTCAGCCGTTCTTACGGGTTCTTTTTCCGTATCCACAACTGGCTGGACGCCCAAACCATCAAAGTAGATCTGGATATAGAGGCAACCCACAGGCGGCCCTCCTTTACAGCCCATCTGGAATTTGCCCTGAATCATCTCAAAACTCCCCCCATGGCGGTGAACCTGCCCTTTTCTGAGCGACGCTGTATGTACGCGTTTAAAGCGTTTTCCGCCGTCCGGGGGGATATGGTCTTTGGGGGTAGGCATATTTCACTGGACCCGGCAAAAACCACCGGGATCTTTCGGGACTATAAGGGATTTTTCCCCTACCGTATGCGTTCCACCTGGTGTACCGCTGCAGCGGCGGGGGAAAAAAATTCATGGTTTGGCTTCAGTATTGCCGAAAATCAAGCTAAGGAGACCTTTAAGAACAATGAGAATGCCCTCTGGCAGGAAGGCCGGCTAACCCCCTTACCCCCGGTACGGATAACTATGCCTAACGGGGTTGAATCGGACTGGGTGATCCAGGATGTGGAGGGAATGGTGGACCTCACCTTCACCCCCCAAAAAAAGATCCGCAGTTCCTTTAATTTATTGCTTACAAAGTGGGAATATAACACTCCCCTGGGATATTATAATGGTATGCTGGTAAATGCTGAGGGCGAACAAATTCCAGTCCACAACCTTTGGGGGCTGGGGGAAAAACTCTATCTACGGGTATAAATTATTATGGCAAAACAAAATGCAGTATACGAACCAGGCGAACTGGACCGGGTACGAGGAAAATTAGGCTCCCTTGATCCCAATGAGGCCAAACGTATGGCCCAGGTCCTGGGGGGAAAGGTTGGGGTTGAAAAGTCGGAGACTCCGCCGCCACCCAGGCCTAGAACCCGGACTGAGACCGTGGATGTCCATGTAAAGGGCAAATCCGGCAGCGGCGGCGGAAACCGCAGCCAGCCCAGACGCCGGCCCGAGAGTCCCCTTCCGGTGGATTCAGAAGACGAGGAGTCCCTGCTCAGGACGGTTCCTAAAAAGCCGAACCCGGCGGATGATCCCACTAAACCCTACCGGCTGTCCTACTGGGAACGGACAAAAATGGACCGCATGGCAGGCTCCGCGGAATTCGATATTAAGAACCCTATCCAGGTGCTCCAGTCGATACTGTCCTTTTTCAGCCGCCCTGCGGATCTGGTCAGTTCCTCCTTTGTGAAAGGCCGGATGAACGAATATTACAAACATATTGAAACCCTGGTCACCGCCACCCGGAGCCTCCTGCCCCGGAATAATGTGCTGCGGAACGAGCGGATGAAGCGTATTTCCTACCCGGCCTATCTGATCCTTGATCTTATCCGCCAATGGAATATTGAAAAAATAGCCAGTGATCTGTCGAGGATTCAGGCCAACCCCCGGAGCGCCAGGGTTGAAGATTTCCAGGAAATTCTCAAAATTATATATAGGCCCATGTTTCTTATGGAACAACTGGATCTGGAAAACCATATCAAAGAAGCCTACCGGTTGGTCTACAAGATTCTCTTTATAGAAAACCCCACGGAAGCCCAAAACAAACAGCAGGAACTGCTCCGCAACGCGGTGGCCGCCTTCGGAGTGATACGCCGGGACATACGGTTCCTTTTGTATCCTTTGCTCCTTAAACTGCTGTCGGATAAATTCCTTACCTACAATGCCTTCTTTACCGAGCGGCGAAACCGGTTCATAACCTTTATCGAAGCCACCGAAGCCGATCGCCTTTCTCCCCAAAGCCTTCTGAAGGATTCCGAGGTTACCGAAGAGATGGTCATCGGGAAAAAGGAGGGTGAAGAGGAGGAGAATGCCGCAGACGAAAGCATAGACGAAAGCGACCTGAACGATGCGGAAAAGAAAAAACGGGTGGTCCTGGAGGCGGAACGGAAGGCCCTGGACCGGGGGCTAGATACCCTGGAAACCCTGTTTCCCAAGGCAGGCTGGGACCAGATCTCCGAATTCCCCGACCTGTTCCCCTACTTTTCCGAGTTATTGGATTTGAAAAAGGGCTATATCCTCATTCCGGCCACAGATCCCCTCCAGCAGGTAGCGGTACTCACCCGTATACTGGAGGAACTCCTCTTCGGCCTCAGGTATGTAAACTTCACCACCGTGGATCAGGACGGTAACCCCGAAGATATTTCCGAAGCCATGACCAGCATTATGACTAACTGGCACTTTTACATTGACGATGCCTTTGGCAAGGAATACCTCCCCCGGCTTGATGAATACTGCCACATCCTGGATAACCCCGCCGAATCCCGGAGTTCCCCCTATGCGAAGCGGCTGCTCAATGAAATTCACTGGATCAAGCGCTTGTATTTCCTTCCTTATTATCGTTTTGAAGCAAGCTCCCCCCCGCCCTTCCAGAAAAAGGAAGTCACCGCCCTCTACCCGGAGATACGTCATTTGCGAAAATACCTGACCGCCGTAGCCGCAGGGATAGAACAGGGCATCAAGGTAGGGAGCCCAAAAGAAAACACCCGCTGCGATGGCATCGGCAACCCCTGGGAGCCCTATATATTCCAAGTTCCCAACCCGGTTTCCAAACGCCTGGACTCCCTACTGGGTAAAAAGCAGACCAACGCCTCCCTGATTTTCTACACCCTGGCGGTGACGGTGGTACTGGACAACCTGGTAAACGATGAACGCAGTTGGGCTTACAACGTCGATTGGACCGCCAGCTTCTTCCGCAGCGTAAATAACGCCGGGGTTACCCCGGTCTTCGGTATAGATGAAAAGGTTGACACTGAGGCTATATTTAAACAGTCCCTCAAACAGAAGGAAGAAGGATAAGCCAAGACCGCAGCGTCCTGCTTCGGGCCTCCAGGCCGGGGTTCAGCCCTGACGGGGCCCTCCATGGCCTCTTTTCTTCCCGTTGGTCAGCGGGCTGAACCCTTCGATTCCCGGCCTTAGTTTGGTCGTAAACATCTTGAGCCAAGACCGGGAATCGAACCCGGGACCTACACATTACGAGTGTGTCGCTCTACCGACTGAGCCATCTTGGCATGACTGTAAACCACAATCCTGGGTATTATAACAAATTAGCCCCAAAAAAGACAAGTCATGCCTTTTAAACAAACCCTATTGATCATTTTCCCTCTTTTCCCCTATACTGAACCACTATTAATTTGCTTTCATGACCTTAATATAGATAGGAGAAATTCCCATGAAACGGACTTATCAACCCAGTAAAGTAAAGCGGAACCGTAAATTCGGGTTCCGGGCCCGGATGAAAACCCGGGGTGGAAGGCTTGTGCTGAAACGCCGGCGGGCAAAAGGCCGGACGAAACTGTCTATTTCCGACGAAAAGAAACCCTATTAGGGTTTGTGGAAGGGTCTTTCCCTATGAAAAAGGCGGGTCCTGAAGGGGATTCGGGGAACTTCCAAGAGGAGTTTCGGGGAAAGTTCCGGTTTCGACGGATTGAGCGACTAAAGAGAAGGGAAGAGATAGGGGCGGTTTTTAATCACCGGAAGGGGGTTAGCTGCCAGGGTGCGAAGTTGTTCCGGTTGGAAAATGGACTGCCCTATAACCGGATCGCCTTTACCTTTGCGCGGAAATACGGAAATGCGGTGGAAAGAAACCGGTCCCGACGGGTTAGCCGGGAAGCGTACCGGTACATACGAAACCGTCTGATAGGCGGTTTCGATTTGGTCTTACTGGTTTACCCTGGTAAAGATTTCCTGAAGGACCGGTCCCGGCAGATGGAGGCCCTGTTTTCCAGGGCCGGTTTACTGACGGAAACTGAATAATGACGGTATTACAAAAAGCGGTACTGCTTTTTATCCGGTTCTATCAGCAGGCTATAACCCCCCATTTCCCTTCCAGTTGCCGGTATGTGCCGACCTGTTCCGCCTATACCTATGACGCGGTGCGGAAATACGGCGCCATCCGGGGAGTTGCCCTGGGAATTAGGCGGATCCTGCGCTGCCATCCTTTTCATCCCGGGGGTTACGATCCGGTACCTTAGCGATGGGGAAAGCAGATAGACTTTCCTCTTGGAGTTTACATGGACAAAAGAACCTTATTAGCGGTAGCGCTTTCAATCGTGGTGATTTCGGCGTTTTATCTTATCCAGGGCACATTTTTTCCGCCCAAGCCAAAGACTGCCACTGAAACGGTGGCAGAACAGCCCGGCGGGCAGCAAGTTATAAGCGAAAGCCCGATACAGGCGGATCCCGTACTGATCCAGCAAGCTGCCCCGGATTTTCAAGAAACCGGCATTGAAGCCGGCCCTGCTTCGGAACAACGGATAACTATCAATACCGGGCTTGCTACAGTGGTGCTCAGCAATGCCGGTGGGGATGTGGTTTCCTATAAGCTCAATGAACACAATGACCGGGAGGATTTCGTGGAAATGGTCCTCCCCGGAACAAAGGAATCCCATGCCTTTACGGTGGCCTTGGGGGGGATTAACGCCCAGCCCTTAAGCTCCTTTTTC
Source organism: Treponema primitia ZAS-2 (assembly GCF_000214375.1). NCBI lineage: Bacteria > Pseudomonadati > Spirochaetota > Spirochaetia > Treponematales > Treponemataceae > Treponema > Treponema primitia. The sequence goes on from NC_015578.1 coordinate 3,828,463, forward strand.
AATGTTACCCGGGTTTCTAATTATATAGTCGAATTCTACCGTGACTTTGCGGTGAGCGATGGCGGACAGGTCCGGCTGACAAAGCGCTTTGACTTCAGGCCCGATGAATATATGTTTGAACTGACGGTCACCCTGGATGGCGGCAGAACCCTGTCTTCCTTAAATTTTTCCGCAGGAAACGGATCTGCCGCCTATACCCTGGGGTCGGCGCCCCAATTCGGGCCCCGGTTTGAAAAACTGGATCAGCGCTATGAATACCGGCGCTACTATACCTTTACGGATGGCAAATTCAAAACCATAAAGGTAAATAACAATAACCCCTCGCTTATTAATCCCGGATTTGCCTGGGGCGCCGTGGCGGGAAAGTACTTTGCCCTCATTGCCATGCCCCTGACAAATCAGGTTGAGATGGCCTTTTCCACCCGTTCCGAACCGGGTATCCCCGACAGTTCCCGGCTGTACCTGATCCGGCCTGCGGTTCAGAACGGTTCTCGTGTTTCGGATGTGTACCGGTTCTACCTGGGGCCTAAAAGCCAGAACGCCCTGGGGGTCTATGATACAGCGGCCAACAGCTTTAAGCTGCGGGATACCCAGCTTATCAAAGTCGCCAATACCAGCGGTTTCCTGGGACCCCTGGAATCATTACTCAAATGGCTGCTCATGCTTTTCTACCGGATTATCCCAAATTATGGGGCGGCGATTATCCTCCTCACTATCCTGGTTAAGGCGATCATGTTCCCCCTGACCAAAAAAGGCTCTGAATCGACCCTGCGGATGCAGTCCCTTTCCCCGAAGATCAAGGAAATCCAGGACAAATACAAGGATAATCCCCAGAAGATGAATGCTGAGATGGGGGAGCTCTACAAAAAAGAAGGTTACAACCCCCTGTCGGGATGCCTGCCCATGATTATCCAGCTTCCGATTTTCTTTGCCATGTACAATCTCTTTAATACCCATTTTGATCTCCGGGGTGCCATGTTCATTCCCGGGTGGATACCGGATCTTTCCTTGCCCGAATCGATCTGGACTATGCCCTTCAAAGTACCCCTACTGGGCTGGAGCAATCTCCGGGTTTTGCCTTTCCTCTATGTCGGGTCCCAGCTGCTCTACGGGAAGGTGACCCAGACCCCGGATCAGCAGGGTAATGCCCAGATGAAGATGATGCTCTATGTTATGCCCATCATGTTCTTCTTCATCCTCTACGATGTGCCTTCGGGACTATTGCTGTACTGGATCATGTCCAATGTGCTGACCATGGTTCAGCAGTTGACGATCAACAAATATCTGGCAAAAAAGAAAAGCGAAGCGGCGGCGGCAAACCCAACACCGATTATTGCCCCCCATCCTAAGAAAAAAAAGAAGAGAGGCTAATCAGCCGGGGCGGCCATGGGAGTCGCATTATTGTGCAATTTCAATCGCGAGGAGCGCGTTATGGTATATGAATTTGAAGGCCGTACCGAAAAAGAAGCTATTGACCGGGCGGCGGAAGAACTGGGACTTGAAAAGGACGGCTTTGATGTCGAAATCCTTGAAACTCAGCGTTCAGGACTGTTTAAGAAAGGGTATGTAAAAATCCAGGTCCATACGGACAAACCGGTATCTCTGACTCACAAAGTTCATGATAATGAAGATGATGAGCAGAGTCCCAGGACAAAACCGGAGAGCAGCCAATTCAGCCCGGCAGCGGTATTCGGGGATCCGGAATCACAGAATGAATTTGAACAGAAACTGATCGATTTTGTCGTGGGCCTTATTGAACGGATGGGCTATGACGGGAAAGTATCGGTGCTGTTCCGGGAAGAACGGAAGATAGGTCTTAAGATCGATTCCGAATATTCTTCTATCCTGATTGGGAAAAAAGGTAAAAACCTGGACGCCCTTCAGTTACTGGCCAATATCTACGCCGGAAGGCAGGGCCGGGAGGATATGCGGGTCATCCTGGACAGCGAAAACTACCGGATCCGCCGGGAAGAGTCACTAGTTCGCCTGGCCTATACGGTGGCCGACCGGGTCCGGGAAAACCGGGGCTCTATTCTGCTGGAACCCATGAACCCCTTTGACCGCCGGCTGATCCACACTACCCTGAACGACATCGCGGATGTGGAAACCAAAAGCGAAGGCGAAGGGCTTTACAAGCAGGTCCGGGTCTATTATCGGGGCGGTATGCGCTAACAGAAAAGAATATGCCCGGGAAGCTTTATTTGGGGTCCTGGCGGTGGAAATAAATATGGGGCCCCCCTGGGGGTCCCCCCATATTTATTTCCACCGCCACCCCTTATAACATTATTGGGGCATATTCTTTTCTGCCTGGAACATCAGTCCTGTAAACCAGGTGGTGAAATTTTTATGAGCATTGCCGATGATGTTTTGAAAGCCCGGGCGGATATTGCTGGGCTTTCGGTTTTTTCTGCTATTAAGAAAACTCCCCTTGTCCGGGCTTTTGAACGGCTGCTGGAAGAAGTAAGCCGACAGAGCTTGGGGCAACTCGATGAAGGCCCCGGCCTTACCAGAGAGAGGCAGCCCAGGAACAAGGCCCCTATCCGGCTTATCCGAAGCTGGACCGCCTTTACTGAAGCCCTGATTCAACTACCTGTAACGAAGTCCCCCGCGCTACTTGCAACGAAGTTTCCCGCGCAGAGCGGCGCCCCCTCATTTTATTCCCAGATAGCATTCCTGGCCCTTACGGATGATAATCCCTTTACACGCTTGGCTGAACATGGCGCCGGGTCTGAAGGGCAGCGACCGGATTCACAAGCTGAAGCTTCACCGAAGTCGGCACCTATACCGGCGGCCCTGCGGTCCCTGGCGAAGAACGACCTGGCGCGGCTGGGGCGGCTCGCGGCCTTTGACATACCCAGCTTGGGCGCCTACATAGGCGCCATACTCAGGAAAGCGGGGCTGGATGACAGCGCCACCGCCCTGGAGGAAGAGGCCCGGATTATCGGCGCCCAGGGGGACAAAACCCAGGGCGCCCTGTTTCCGGTTGATACGTCTTGGGATAGGGCATTGCCGGATCTGGAAAAATACCTGGAGGCCCAAGGCGCCGGGGAACTTGGCCTGTACAGTGCGTTTTTCTGGGCCGGGACCCGCAGCGGCACTTCCCGTGAAGCTCCCCGTGGCGCAAAATGCCTGCGCGGGGAACTTCGTTGCAAGTTACGCCCGGTGACACATCCGGACCCTATACGGCTTTCCCAGCTTTCCGGCTATGAAGATCAGCGTTCCATCGTGATTGCCAATACCCTCCGCTTCCTGGAGGGGAAGGCCGCCAACAACCTGCTCCTCTATGGGGACCGGGGAACGGGAAAATCCGCCACCGTAAAGGCGGTCTGTAACGAATACGCCTCCCGGAGGCTGCGGCTCCTGGAACTTCGCAAGGGGGACCTGACGGATCTGCCGGCTATACTGGACCTGCTCTCCACCCGTTTCCTGCGCTTCATTGTGTTTATTGATGATCTGTCCTTTGAAAGCACCGGGGATGCCTTTACCACCCTCAAGGCCCTTCTGGAAGGGGGTGTGGAAGCCCGGCCGGATAATGTGGTGGTCTACGCCACCAGTAACCGGCGGCACCTGGTGAAGGAACACATGGCAGACCGGCCTACTACCGCTATGGCCGCAGAGGCTGTGTCTACCGGAGATGTCCGGGCCTTTGACAGTATGCAGGAACAGTTCTCCCTAGCAGACCGTTTCGGGGTTACCGTGGTTTACACAGCCCCAAGCCAGGATGAGTACCTCAATATCGCCTGTTTCATAGCAGAGCAACGGGGTATTCTGAGCCCCTCAGGCGGGGAAGAAGCCAGGCAGCGCTTTCGGGAGGACGCCCTTCGCTGGGAACGGTGGTTCAATGGCCGCTCCCCCCGGACTGCGGTACAGTTTGTTGACTGGGCAGCGGCAGGCGGTGGATTTCCCTGGGAAATTTAAAAAGGCCGCCCACCGGCAAAAGCCAGCCTGGCAGCCTTGCCTACCCATAATGGACAGGCTATATATAAAACGTCCCTTAGGAGGACGCATCAGCACGGACGCAAAATTTTGGCGTCCGTAGTATTTTTATAAATATAATGTGGATTCCTTTCAATCGAAAGGGGGTTTTACTAATGTTTTTATAAAAGACTGTTGACGTAACACCATGTTTTCATACAAAATACAATAACTATGTCTGATAAAAGAAGAAGCGCTCGATACCCAACCCTCGCCAGAGCTCTTATTGCGAATGTATCTGACGGTGAGGCGCTGCTCAAGGATCTCAGTATTACCGGGTGTTGTATCGAATATACCATGTTCGTAGATATAAAACCCGATACTCCCTATAAGCTCCAGATCCTTCCCGACTCCACCGCAGGAATTGACCCCTTTGACCTTCAGGTAGAAAGCCGGTGGATCCGTACCGGGGGCTATTCTTGCGAAATCGGGCTTGCCATAACCGCTTCTCCCAAGGGGCGGGATTTTCAGCGCTACGTCGATTACCTTGCCTGGCGTTCAAGCTCCGTCTGAGCCGGTTTTTCCTGCGGTAAAACCTCTTCCTGGTTGTATTTTTCAGGTTATTCCGGAATTTGAGGACCATTTAGAGCAGGAACTGGGGACCTGGGACGCCTCCTGGGGACCTTTTTACTGGGTGCAAAACCCGCCGGAACAAGTTTTCTGGTTCCAAAACAGATGGCTAAACCCTTTTCGTCTTGAATTTGACTCTATTTCCCAGGCAGCCTCGGCGCTCCGCTCTATGCAGCGTAATTGGGCGCCCTCCCTTTTCACCCAATACCGCCGGGGCACCCTGATTGGAACAAAACTGCCCCCCCTAACGATAAAAAACCGACCCTTCCCCTGGCAACTGCCGGACTCGCCCATGGGAAACTGGACCCTCCTGGACGCCCATACCCTGATAGGCTCCGCTACCTGTTCCAGCCCCTTCCCCGGGGGGCTTATCGAATTTGAGGAGGATAAGCTGGGGCCGCCCAGCCGGGCCTACCTGAAGCTTTGGGAAGCCTTGGTACGCTGCGGCCATCTGCCGACTTCGGGAGAGCGCTGCCTGGATGCCGGTGCAAGCCCCGGGGGCTGGACCTGGGCCCTGGCAAAGCTGGGAGCTACGGTCCTGGCGGTAGACCGCGCCCCCTTGGAAGACCGCGTCATGGAGATGCCCGGAGTCAGCTTTATGCGCCACGATGCCTTTACCCTGAACCCCGAAGAAATAGGCCCCGTAGACTGGCTGTTTTGCGATGTGATCTGCTACCCCAAACGCCTCTACGAGTGGATAGAAAAGTGGCTGGCCTCGGGGCTCTGCAAAAACTACATCTGCACCATAAAATGCCAGGGCAAAGCCGGTTCAGGCAACGAGCCGGAGGATGATGCCGCTTATTTTGAGGTAAGCCGCCAGTTTGCCGCAATACCCGGCAGCAGGGTACTGCATTTATGCCACAACAAGCATGAATTAACCTGGATAAAATGTAATAATTTATAGACGACATTTTTACAAAATGTGTTATAGTGTTAGGTATAAATGGAAACAATAGTTGCTCTTTGCGGCCTTGGAGTAGAAAGGGTTATTTCAAATGAAATACGAAAACTGACCCCCGGTACTTCCAACGAAGCTTCCCCTGGCGAAACAGGGAAATATCGAATTTTGGAGGCCGGGTTCGGAAGGGTCCGCTTTGAAACGGACATCCCGGGAATTTACCGGGCCCTCATGGCCCTTCGGGCGGCGGATCGTATACTCTTGGAAGCCGCTTCCTTCCCTGCCGAGGATTTTGACAGCCTCTTTGAGGGGATAAAGGCGGTTTCCTGGGAAGACTGGATACCCCCGGGCATGGGCCTACGGATTGCCAAGGTCAGGTCCAACCGGTCCAAGCTACAGGGAATCACCACCATCCAGGCAATGGTCCATAAGGCAGCGGCTGACCGACTCTGTGAAAAACACGGGCTGACCAGGTTGAATGATGGGGGGCCCCAGGCGGAAATCCGGGTATACGTGGAAAAGGATCAAGTGTCGGCCCTGCTGGACCTTTCCGGGGACCCCTTGTTCAAACGGGGCTACCGTACCGAAGGAGGCATTGCCCCCCTCAGGGAGACTACCGCCGCAGCCATAGTGCTCCTGGCAAACTGGCGCCGGAAATACCCCTTCTACGACCCTTTCTGCGGGTCCGGGGCCATCGCCATTGAGGCGGCCATGTACGCCTGGGATATGGCCCCCGGCCTGGGGCGGCGCTTTGCCCTGTCGAGCCTGGTTCAAGCGGATTCCAGGGTGGAGCAGTCGATACGGGAGGAACTTCTGGGGAAAGTCAACTTTGAACGAACCATCCGTATATATGGAAGCGATATGGACCTCCGGGCAGTTTCCATGGCCAAATCCAATGTCCAGCGGGCCTACGATCTGGCCCAGGGAAAAAAGCCCGAAGGGGGAATACGCCGGGAAATCCGGCTTCCCTGGCTCCCGGAGTTCCGCACGATCCCTATGAAGGCAGCCCGCCCGGCGGAGGATCTCGCTGGGGAACGGGGTTTTATCATCACCAACCCGCCCTACGGAAAACGGCTGGGAGAACCGGCTGAAGCGGAAGCGCTGTACGGGGAAATGACCTCTCTGATGGAGAGCTTCCCGGGCTGGAAATTGGGGGTAATCACGGATCATCCGGGGTTTGAATCACATTTTGGCAAAAAGGCCGATTCCTGCCGAAAACTGACCAACGGCGCCCTGGATTCGTATTTTTATGAGTTTGAAGGGCTCTGAACCTTTATAGGGAGCGCGGATCATGTCAATTGTAGTGGAACATGACAAAAGACGGCTGGAAATCCTGGAAAAAGCCTTGGATGTCTTTATAGACGAAGGATTTGAAAACGCAACGTTCCAAAAAATCGCGGACCGCTGCGGCATCACCAGGACTACCTTGTATATATACTTTAAAAATAAAAAGGAAATCTTCAATTACAGCATCAAACACCTCCTTCTGGGGGTGGAACGGGATCTCCAACGAGTCAGAAAAAACAATGACCTTAACAGCCCTGAAAAAATAATCAAGGTTATTATCCTGATAATTGAACGACTGGAAGAAAACCGCCGGCTCCTTTCTGTGGTCCTGAATTACCTGCTCTACCTCTCAAAGAGCGATTCCGACCCGGATCAACGGGTACGCCGCAGGACCATACGGCTGCGGCATATTCTGGCGAGCATGATGATAGAGGGTATACGAGTCGGAGAAATTAAACCGGTCAATGTCCGCACCATGGACGATCTGCTTTACGGGCTCATTGAAACCGCCCTTTTCCGCCTGGTGGTCCTGAAACGCAGCGATGTGGGGGAGCTGAAAAAAGCGGTGGAGCAGGCCATAGGCCAGATACGGACCGATTGAGCGCCAATCAACCAACCCCGGCCGCAGAGCGGCCGGGGTTGGTTGTTCTTTAGAGGTATTAGACTCGGGTACATACCCTTTATTACGCCCTAAAGGGCGGGGTATGTACCCTCGCTACGAATCAGACATTAGCTGTTGAAAAATTCCGCGTTATTCAATATCATTAGAGTATGGCCGTAGAAAATTCCGTTGAAATAACAGGCAAAAAAATATTCTTTCTGTATCCTGCAGTGATTGTACAAAACGATATTGTAGAGGCGTTAATACAGGAGGAATTAGAGGTCTATGTCATCAAGGATCACGAAAAACTTCGAAAAATCGTAACTCAATACCCTGATTCGGTTATTCTGGTAAATATCAGCGAACAGATGCCCGAAGGGGATTGGGAACGGTGGATCCGAGGGATCATGGCCGATCAGGCAACTGCCAGGGTGGATATCGGCATACTTTGCCCCAACGGCGATGCAAAACTCCAGCAAAAATATGTCAATATCCTAAAACTGAAGTGCGGGTATATTCAGGTAAAATCGGATTCCAAAGTATTATTCCGCCAGCTTATGGAGGCCCTTAAGGCTGCGAATGCCAGGGGGCAAAGAAAACATATCCGGGCAGCCCTGGAGGGTGATGCCGTAACCGCCATTAACCTGCCGGTAAACGGTGATTTTATTAAGGGAACCCTCAAGGATATCAGTACCGTGGGGCTTTCCTGCGTTTTTGAAAGAGACCCGGGGTTGGGGAAAAACTCCCTCTGCCAGGATGTCCAGATAAAACTCCAGAGCATGATCCTCAAAATTGAAGGGATTGTATTCGGTTCCCGGATTGACGGTGACACAAAAATCTACGTCATCGTCTTTACCCAGCGGACCGATCCGGCGGTGCGTGCAAAGATACGGAAGTACATCCAAACTACCCTGCAATCCCGGATAGACGCCGAATTTAAATAGGCATTTGCCCGTCAAAAGAACAGGCAAATGCCGGCACAAAGCTTACTATGCAAACTTACATGCAGAAACGCTACTCAACCTTAAAACGTGATACTTCCCTGACCAGAATATCAATGCTCTCCTTGTTTTCCACACTGATGGTGTTCACCCGGTTTACCGCCACATTGATCTCATCCGCCCCTACGGACATTTCGTTCATCCCGTTAGTGATCTCCTGGGTTGCCAACTCCAGGTTCTTCCCTTCGGTAATGATTTCTTTACTACCCTCAAGCATTTCTCCGGATCCGTTTTTCACCTGCTGGGTAATATCATTGAGCTGACCTATCTCTTCCAGAATCTGCTGGCTCCCAACACTCTGCTCTTCCATGGCGTTTTTGATGTTTTCTGACTGTTCAGAAACGGTCTTGACCCCCAGGTCTATGGCCCCAAACTTACTCAGAACGCTGTCGGTAGATTTGGTTATCTTATCGATGGAATCCTTTATCTTTTTCAGCACCGTACTGATGGTCTTTGACTGTTCTCCGGAACTCTCCGCCAGCTTGCGGATCTCGTCGGCCACTACCGCGAAGCCTTTCCCCGCTTCCCCGGCGTGAGCCGCTTCGATAGCCGCATTCATGGACAGCAGATTGGTCTGGCTGGCTATGTTCTCCATCACTGCGTTGATTTCCAGCAGACCCTCGGATTCCCGGGCAATTTCCTGAATATCCGCAGACACCCCGGAAAGCCCCGTGCGGCCCACATCGGAGGCTTCCATTAACAGCCGGACATTTTCTGCGTTCTTTCCCAGGGTGTCGGTGACAGATTTAATGTTCGCAATCATCTCCTCAATAGCGCTGGAAGACTTAGCCACGCTGGCGGTTTGATTCTCTACGTGCCCATTGAGCTTGTCGATATTAACAGTAATCTGTTCCATGGTGGCGTTAGTTTCATTCACCGAAGCGGACTGGTTAACAACCCTGGTTTTAATGCTCTGAATATTGGCGGTAATTTCATTGATAGCCGCCGCCGTCTCGGTCATATTACTGGCAAGCTCGTTCCCAATATCGAAAAGGGCTGCGGCCTGTTTTTTTATGATAACCACCAGGTTCCTGATCTTTTCCAGGGTCAGGTTGAAGTACCGGGACAGGTCGCCGATTTCGTCCTTTGTCTTGGTTGCAATCTGTTTGGTCAGGTCCCCCTCACCCTCTGAAATATCCTTGAGCGTATCGGACACCTTAACAATGGGCTTGATAATGGAGAGGGAAATAAAATAGACCAGAATCGACGATATAATAATTGCGATCCCCGCTAACAGTAAGGTAAAGCTGGTGATCGTATTAACATTTGCCATCACTGTTTCCAGGGGCACCAGGGCGACCAGCGCCCAGGGAGTAAGGGTATCCCCAACATAAAAGGGATAGCTTTGAAATATCATTCCGTCAAATATCGCGGTATTCGGTTTCCCATCCGCCAGGGACTGCATGACACTGGTTATCCCCGCCTGGCCTACCACAACGCCGCCGGTTTCCTGGATAAATTCTCCCCGGCGATCCGCTGTGCGATGCGCAATTATCCTGCCGTTATTGGCAAAAAGGGCGGCATACCCCGTTCCATAGGGTTTAATCGGTTCGATAAATTCCTGGGTTGCGTCAAGGCTGATATTGATCCCTACCATCCCCACAATTTCCTTGGTAGCATCCACAATAATGGGTATAACAAGCTCAGTAGTTAACACATCTTTGCCGTTGACATTTTCGTATTCCGGGTTAGTTATGGTCGGAATCGATGAAAGTCTTCCCAATTCGGCTTCCCAATTAGGGTAGGCCTGAAGTTCAATGGGGCCCCGTCTCCGGGTATAATAGGGGATAAAATTACCCGTCCCGTCGGTACCGGGGGTATTGGCAAATTCGGCGTCACTGCCGTCCAGTATCCCGGGTTTCCACACCGAAAAAATCCCCACAAAACGGGGGTTGGCTACCAGAATATCCCGCAGGATAGTATTATAGGTGGACCGCCGGTCCGTCCGGCCCACATCCTGATACCCGTTAAAAACCTGGGTTACCGCCAAACCGATGTCGTAGTACTTTTGATACCGTGCGACCAGGTAGTTGGCGTTCAGGCCGGTCAAGTTTTCCATGTTCTCCAGGGCAGCCTCGGTTACCAGTTCCCGGGACCGGGTAAGAAACACGAAGGTTATGGTCGCAACCACCGCTATCATCATGGCCGCCATTATTATGGTAAGCCGCATTTTTAATTTCATAAATAATTCCTCCGGGAGCCCAATCAATAATTATCGAAACTGTTTCAGATACCTCTGCTTCTAGTCTCGTTTTTAAGCGGGCGGAGGGGGAGCATTATATTATAAGGTTTGTAACTTTGTTGCAAAAAAAGAAAAGCACCGGAATGGCCGGTGCTTAGGTTAAGCAAAAACAATATAAATGGAAAAGCGGACTTTAGGCCACTTTTCCAAGAGACAATTTCAAAACCCAAGCGGGTTTTGAAATTGTCTCATTCTACTTTAAACTTGGACACTTCCTGGACCAGAACGTCGATGTTCTCTTTGTTCTGTCCGCTGATATCGTTTACCCGGTTCACCGCAACGTTTATCTGATCCGCCCCGGTGGCCATTTCGTTCATCCCGTTGGTGATCTCCTGGGTCGCCATCTCCAGGTTCTTCCCCTCGGTGATGATCTCCTTGCTCCCCTCAAGCATCTCCATGGACCCGCCCTTCACCTGCTGGGTAATCTCATTCAGCTGGCTGATCACTTCCAGGATCTGCTGGCTTCCCACGCTCTGCTCTTCCATGGCGTTACGGATATTTTCCGCCTGCTCGGACACGGTCTTTACACCCGTGTCTATAGCTTCAAACTTGTTGAGCACGTTGTCGGTAGATTTAGTGATCTTATCAATGGATTCCTTTATCTTCTTCAATACCGTGCTGATGGTCTTTGACTGCTCCCCGGAGCTTTCCGCCAGCTTCCGGATCTCGTCGGCTACTACCGCAAAGCCCTTCCCCGCTTCCCCGGCGTGGGCCGCTTCTATGGCCGCGTTCATGGAAAGCAGATTTGTCTGACTGGCGATATTTTCCATCACCGCATTGATCTCCAACAGGCCCTCGGACTCCCGGCTAATCTCCTGGATGTCCGTGGATACTTCCTGAAGGCCTGTGCGGCCCACATCGGAAGACTCTATCAGGTCCTGGACGCTTTCGGCGTTCTTCGTCAGGGTGTTGGTTACGGACTGGATATTGGCGATCATCTCCTCAATGGCGCTGGAAGACTTAGCCACACTGCCGGTCTGGTTTTCCACATGGGCGTTGAGTTTGTCGATGTTGACGGTGATCTGCTCCATGGTGGCGTTAGTTTCGGTGACCGAAGCAGACTGGTTGATGACCCGGCCTTTGATGCTCTGGATGTTGGCGGTAATCTCATTGATAGCCGCCGCAGTCTCGGTCATGTTGGACGCAAGCTCGTTCCCGATATCGAAAAGGGCTATGGCCTGACGCTTAATGGTTATCACCAGGTTTTTGATCTTCTCCAGGGTCTGGTTAAAGTACTTGGATAGATCGGCGATTTCGTCGTTGCCCTTTAGAGGAATAGTCTTGGTCAAGTCTCCTTCGCCTTCGGAAATATCCTTGAGGGTCAGGGACACATTGACAATGGGCTTAATAATATTGGTGGCGATAATAAAGGTGATAATCGCAGAAATAATAATGGCGATTGCTGCTAAAATAATGGTGAATTCCGTCAGGTGATTAACCGCCGCAAAAACTACATCTGTGCCTGCAGAGGTCAGCACTGCCCAAGGAGTGGAAGTAGCCCCTACCCAGAAAGGATAGGCGGCGCTTATGCGGCCGTTGTAGATCACAAAATCCGGTTTTCCGTCCCGAATAACCCCCGTGAGCCTGGATATCCCCTCGGGTCCCAGCACTGCTGCAGAGGAAACCTGGGCGCTCTTTCCCACCTCGGAAAAGTTGTAATGCCCGCCGATGGTCAGATCATTGGCATAGAGAACTGCCCGGCCGCCTTCTCCATAGGGATGCATCTCTTCAATGATTTTTTGCGCCTGGTCAAGGTTCACCTCGGCGCCGATCACACCCACTATGCGGCCATCGTCGGTAACAATGGGAGTGGTCATCCTGACGATAAAACCAGGCTTGCCGTTGATGACCTTAGCAATGGGGTTACTCAGGGCTTGGGTAGTGGAGATATTTGCCGCCAGATCCCTGGCCCCGGGGAAAGCCCGCAGCTCTATCTCGCCGGTTTCCCTGGTATACCAGGACATATATTCCCCGGTTTCGTCGGTTCCCGGGGTATTACGCAGAGATGCGGCCCGGCTGTCAACCACTCCGGGCTTCCAGACCGTATACAGCCCCACTATTTCCGTCTTGGATTGGACCACTGAATAAAGCATATCGTTGTACTGGGTACGCCGATCACCTTCAGGCACCGCTTCAAACCCATTTACGATTTGGGCAATGGTAACGATAGAATCCATGGGCTCTTCATAAAGGGCCTGCAATTCCTTGGCCTCAAGGCCCGCCATGTTTTCCATGTTATCCCGGGCGGAGATGGTTTGCAGTCCCCTGGCCTGGGTTAACAAAACGACTGATACGGTGGCAACCACCACGATCATCAGAGCAATAATAATGATAGTAAGTCTGAACTTCAGTTTCACTACGGCCTCCTTGCGGATTTTAAAAATCCGACATTATTCCACTTTAAACTTAGACACTTCGTTAACCAACAAATCGATATTTTCTTTATTTTGTCCGCTGATATCGTTTACCCGGTTCACCGCAACGTTTATCTGATCCGCCCCGGTGGCCATTTCGTTCATCCCGTTGGTTATCTCCTGGGTCGCCATCTCCAGGTTCTTCCCTTCGGTGATGATCTCCTTGCTTCCCTCAAGCATCTCCATGGACCCGCCTTTCACCTGCTGGGTGATCCCATTCAGCTGGCTGATCACTTCCAGGATCTGCTGGCTTCCTACGCTCTGCTCTTCCATGGCATTTCGGATATTTTCCGCCTGCTCGGACACGGTCTTTACACCCGTGTCTATGGCTTCGAACTTGTTAAGTACATTATCGGTAGACTTGGTTATCTTGTCTATCGATTCCTTGATCTTCTTTAATACCGTGCTGATGGTCTTACTCTGTTCCCCGGAACTTTCCGCCAGCTTCCGGATCTCGTCGGCTACTACCGCAAAGCCCTTCCCCGCCTCTCCGGCGTGGGCCGCTTCTATGGCCGCATTCATCGACAGCAGGTTGGTCTGGCTGGCGATATTCTCCATCACCGCATTGATCTCCAACAGGCCCTCGGACTCCCGGCTAATCTCCTGGATGTCCGTGGCCACTTCCTGGAGGCCCGTGCGGCCCACATCGGAAGACTCTATCAGGTCTTGGACGCTCTCGGCGTTCTTTCCCAGGGTATTGGTTACTGACTGGATATTGGCGATCATCTCCTCAATGGCGCTGGAAGACTTGGCCACGCTGGAGGTCTGGTTTTCCACATGGGCGTTGAGCTTGTCGATATTGACAGTGATCTGTTCCATGGTCGCGTTTGTTTCGGTGACCGAAGCGGACTGGTTGATTACCCGGCCTTTGATGCTCTGGATGTTGGCGGTGATCTCATTGATAGCCGCCGCAGTCTCGGTCATGTTGGACGCAAGCTCATTCCCAATGTCAAAGAGGGCAGCCGCCTGCTTTTTGATGGTCAACACCAGATTTCTAATTTTACCCAGGGTTTGGTTGAAGTACTTGGCCAGGTCGGCGATTTCGTCATTGCCCTTTTGAACAATGGTTTTGGTCAGATCCCCCTCGCCTTCGGAGATATCCTTGAGGGTCAGGGCAACGTTCACAATGGGCTTGGTAATGGTCCCTGCCACAAAGAAGATGATCACCGCCGAAATCACCGCGAAAATCAACGCCATGACTATGGTAAAGTAGGTCATCTGGTGTACTTCCGCCAGGACTACGTCCTCCTCGGTGCCTATCATGATGGACCAGGGGGTCTTGGCGTCTCCGATAACGAAGGGGTAGAGCACTATCCGCAAATCATCATCCAAAACCACAGAATGCTCTTTCAGCCGCTGAAGGGAGCCATTTCTAATGACCGCCGCCACACGGGAGCTATCCGAGTAAAGGATACGGTCCGCATCAACAACATTTTTGCCTATCCGGTCCGGGGCATAGCTGGCGATAATCGTACCGTTGGTGGTATAAACCGCCGCAGCGGCAATATCAGTATTTTCCTTGATCATCTGCTCTATAACCGGCTGGAGGTAGCTCAGATCAATGTTGATACCGACCAAACCCACCAGTTCGTTCCGGGAGTTTTTAATGGGAACCGTGACACTCAGGCTATAAGTCGCCTTACCCGCAATGGTCCGGGGTACGGGGTCTGTAATCTTAATTTCGTCCGAAAGGGTATCCAGAAATGGCTGATAATCGGCATATGACCGGTATTCTATTTTTCCGGATTCCCGGGTATACCAGGGGATAAATTGGCCGGTAGGACCGGCTCCGGTCTGACCCGCATACTGGCTGTCGTAACTGTCTATGGTGTTTGGTTTCCAGACCGAAAAGGCACCCACAATACGTTGGTTTGCCTGCAGTATCGAAAGCAGCATGGAGCTGTACATTTCACGGCGCTGGGGCTCAGAATCACCCTCAAAATCACCAAAAACGGTGGCTAAATTCTGGGCGGTAATCATATAAAGGGCATAACGGCCTTCCACATCCCCAGCCTGGGCAAAGGCAAGGCGTTCTATACTTTCAAGGGACAACTCCATCTGGTGGTTGGAGGACTGCTTAAGTAAAATAACGGAGATAGTGGCAACTACCGCTACCATAACAGCGATGACAATTATGCTCAACCTGAAACGAAGTTTCATACAACTTTTCCTCTGCTCTAGAAAATTTAAGTGCTCTTTTCCTAACAATTTAGTTAGATTCTACTTTCGGTTAATTATGTCATTCGTTCATTCGTAACGTCAACTACCCTAAAATTATATTATGCTTTTTATGGAAGTATTTCAATAAGTTGGCCTAAACATACAAAATATTCAGGTTTTAGTGCTTTTTGAGAAAGAAATATATTTTTGCCCAGGTTATGCCGGAATAATCCTGACAAAAAGATTACAATATGCCATACTGAGAGGTATGAAAGATAAATTTAGAAGTTTTAACTCCGGACGGGCAAATTTCTTTCTGGTAGCCTTTATCGCCCTAGTCTTAGGCGGGGCGGTATTGAAGGTCACTGCCCCCATTGTTCTGCCCTTTACCATAGCCCTGCTCCTGGCCTTCGTGATAGAACCTATGGTCATTTTCTTCCTTAAAAGAAAAATCCCCCGGGGAGTTTCGATTTCTCTGGCCATACTCATTATTGTCGCCGGCTTATACCTGCTGGGGATGGTACTTTTTTCCTCTGCCAGGACGATCATTTCCATGTACCCCCGATATGAACGACGTTTGACCGAAATTTATATCGGGGTAGCGGAATTTTTTGATCTTTCCTATGACGCACACCTGAGTTTTATGGAAAACCTTTGGGCCCAGTTGGGGTTCAGAACCAGGGTAAGGAATATGACCTTTACCTTTTCCAACTCCTTCATTGGCTTCCTGAAAGACGCCTTCCTGGTAGTTTTATTCCTGGTTTTTATGCTCTATGAAGCGGCTTTTGCCAAGGAAAAAATCGACCAGGCCTTTGAGGATAAATATTCGGGCCCGATAAAAAAGATAAGCGACGATATAGTTCTGCAAATCATCCGGTACCTTTCTACAAAATTTCTTATTTCTCTGGTTACGGGGATTGTGGTCGGTGTTGCACTCCACCTGGTAGGGCTTGAATTCGCCCTGGTATGGGGGCTAATTCAGTTTGTCCTGAATTTTATTCCCAATATCGGGAGCATCGCCGCCGGTTTGGGGGCGGGTATTTTCGGCCTCCTCCAATTCTGGCCTGAACCCGGACCTATCATCGCGGTAGCCCTGATCATGCTGGCGTCCAACATGGTTATCGGTAATATCCTGGAACCAAAAATAATGGGGGATAACCTGGGACTTTCGCCCCTGGCGGTATTGGTATCCTTGCTTATTTGGGGCTGGCTCTGGGGTTTTGCAGGGATGATCCTGGCGGTTCCCATGACCGTAATCGTTAAAATAATCTGTGAAAATATTCCGGTCTTGGAACCGTTTTCAATAATCCTGGGTTCCCACCGGGCAATAATGGCGGCAAAAACCTCCGAAGAAGGACCGGAAGAAGCGATATAAAAAAAACCACGGGGAGTCCTATGATCTTTTTCTATTCATCTTTTTGTCCCTTCGTGGTTAAAAATTCTTCCTATTCTTTTAGACGTTACAAGGTACTAGCCCGGGAAAGCCGGTCGTTGATTGCGGGGCCAAGTTCATACGGGGGAGCCGCTTCCACCCGGATATAGGCCGCCTCCAAACGGTCCAGTTTATGGAGCAGATCAAAGAGATTTGCCGCCCCGTCCAGGGTGCTACCGCTGTCCGAAAGCGTCCAAATGAGGTCTTTGGGGAAGGTCCGATTTTGTACCGCAAGCCAGGAATCTCTGCTTTTAGGTGAAAAAAAGATGAACAATTCTCCGGGGCTATAGGCCAAGGATGCCATGGCCTCAGGGCTATACAAAACCAGGGGGGTTATCGGCGCATAGTGGCTCTTAAGCTGCCCCGGAGAAACCGGGCCGGACTGACCCGGTGTAAACGCCGTCGGATCCGAAATACCAGCGGCCTCGGAGGCTGAAAACCCCGGCGCCAAAAACTCCACCGGCCCAATTACCGCCTCTATGGCCTCCCGGGAAAGTCCGCCGGGCCGGAGTATGCGGGGTACGGGGGCGGCGGCAGCCGGAGAGCTCCCCCCAGATAGGTCCAGTACCGTAGATTCCACCCCCACTGAAGTGCGACCACCGTCCAAGATAAAGTCCACCCGGTCCCCCAGTTGGTCCCGCACATGCTCCGCCTTGGTGGGAGAAAGCCGCCCAAAGGGATTGGCACTGGGGGCAGCCACTGCACCGGTAGAAAGCCGGATAAGCTCCAATGCAGCCGGATGATCCGGACAGCGGACCGCCACCGAAGGTAGGCCGCTGGTAGCCAGGTCCGGGACTTCCGGCTTTTTGGGGAGGATCAGGGTCAGGGGGCCGGGCCAGAACCGGGCCATAAGGGCGGCGGCCTTTTCCCGCATAAGGGGAGTCAGGGCGGAAAGGTCCGCCAGCCGGTCCAGGGTTTCCAAGGACGCAATGTGGATGATCAGGGGGTCAAACCGAGGGCGGCCCTTGGCGGCAAAAACCCGGGCCAGGGCTACCTGATTGAAAGCGTCGGCGCCCAAGCCGTAGACGGTTTCCGTGGGAAAAGCCACCAAAAGCCCCGCTTTTATCCCATCTGCGGCCCTGCGTATATCCGCTTCCCCGGTGGTGAGTAATTCCATAAAAAGGGCTTTACAGCCAGTTCCTTCTTTTAAAGAAAACAACCATCCCCAGGGCAACGAGGATCATGATGCCCCAAACTATGGGATACCCGTAGACGCTGGACAGCTCGGGCATGTGGACAAAGTTCATCCCATAGACCCCGACAATGAAGGTCAGGGGGATAAATATGGTGGATATAATGGTCAGAACCTTCATGACCTTATTCAGGCGGTTAGAGGCTGCTGAAAGATGGACCTCCATGATCCCGGAAATAGCTTCCCGATAACTTTCCACAGTTTCCGCCGCCTGGATCACGTTATCCTGAAGGTCCTTGAGGAAGGGCGCCAAATCTTGGCTGATGAAATCCGATTCTGCCCGGAGGAGAACGGAAAGACTCTCCCTAAGGGGCCAAATAGCACGCCGGGCATGGTGCAGCTTCTGTTTTGCCGTCTGGAGGTCGGAAATAAAGGCCGTATCCTTATCATCCACCGCCCGTTCCTCAAAATCCTCGACAGTGGCGCCTAATACATCCAGGGCGATAAAATATCGGTCCACCACGGCGTCGATCAGGGCATAGGCCAAATAATCCGCTCCAAGTCTGCGGACCCTACCCACATTATTCAGAATCCGCCGTCTGATCCCGTCAAAGGAGTCCCCGGCGATTTCCTGAAAGGTGATAACTGTGTTCCCTGTCAAAACCAGGCTTATCTGATCAAAAGCCAGGGCATCCTCATTAGGATTACTTATTTCCTTGAGGGTAATATAAAGGTAATCGTCGAATTCCTCAACCTTGGGCCGGTGTTCGGTATTGAGAATATCTTCTATAGTTAAAGGGTGTATTTTATAAACCTCTGCTAAACGGCTTATGGCGCTGCTGTCCTTAAGGCCGTTAACGTTTATCCAGGTAATTCCCGATGAATTCCGGTATTGCAATAGTTCATCAACAGTTTCCGCTGTCCGGGCCCAGGAGCTTACGGGATCATACCCGATCATCAAAAGGGCCATCTCCTCAGGATGGCGATCCCCCACATATACCAAACTTCCCGGAGGCAGCCCTATATCGGAGCGTTCAAAATCTAAGGCCATGGGCAAGGATACTACCATACCGGGGGCAAATCAATAGGGTCCAGTGTTATCGCTATAATTTTATACATTTCAAATTCTTTTTCTTGACTTTTCAGGCTTTGAGTTCTACACTCATGGATATGAACCTAAAGACAGTACTAAACAAAGATACGATTTCCCTTCATTTGAAAGGCGCGTCTAAACCAGAAATTATTAACGAGCTCTTGGATATCCTGGTAGCGGCTGGAAAGATACAGGACAGGGATGCGGCCCATGCCGCAATCATGGACAGGGAAGAAAAAATGTCCACAGGCATGAAGCACGGAATCGCCATTCCCCACGGAAAAAGCGCCACCGTTAAAGATCTAGTCGCCTGTATCGGCATTTCCGACGCTCAGATCGATTTTGATACCCTAGATAAAGAGCCCTGCCGGATTTTCATCATGACCCTTTCCCCATTGGAAAAAACCGGCCCCCATCTCCAGTTTCTTGCAGAAATAAGCCTACTCTTTAAAAGTGCGGAAAAACGGGCGGAAATACTGAAAGCTTCCACCCCCGAAGATATTATGCGTATCCTGGCCGAGTAGAACCTCAGAGCCTTCTATCTCTCATTATATACCCACATAAAAAAACAGGAAAATATGATTCATCATATTTTCCTGTTGGTGTTTTTAGGATTTTCCCGCTCTAATTGAGTTTTGTCAGAGCGTCACTGGCAAGGTTCTTTACTGCCGGAGTCAGGTTTGGCACCGCCCCAACACTCCGCAAGGAGCTTTTAGCGGATTCCCTGACCGGGCCGCTGACATTGGCGGCAGAAACCCCCAGATTGTTGATAAGAGACCGGATCAAAGCCTCGTCGGACCTGTTGTTGGTTTGGCTTGCATATCGGCCGGTAGTAATCTGGAGGAAAGAACTTAACAATTTAACCGCATCCTCGCTTCCCAGAGCAGCCAGAGCCGTGATGGAATCAAGCTTTTCGTTATCATCCCCGCCCTCTTTAAAGGAACGTTCCAGCAAAGGATACACTGCGGGATCAGTGGTGCTATAACGCTTGATCATGTCGATACTGGTTTTGCGTATACGGAGCAGATCCTGCCGCTGCCTGACATCGTTAGTGGCGGCTCGCCAACCCTCAGAAAGGGCCGCTACTGCAACCCCAGCCTTTGGCTGACTTCCTATATTGGCCTCTTCCTCGGTCTGTAAGGCCAAAAATTTAATGCTATAGGGATAACTGGCGCTCCGGATGACCTCGGTCAGAGGAGCCGAAGGATCTTCCAGAATTACCGGAAGGGTTGCCTTAGCCAGTTGTTTTACCGAATCCGGATACCCTCCGGTAGCCATAAAGAACACCGGCAAATACCCCGAAGGATCCCGGAATTTTTCCAGGGCAATAATGGCACCCCGGGCGATCTTCCCCTTTGAATCCGCTTCTTCTCGGCCAGCCGGGGGAGCGGAGTTAAGATCCTGCAATATCCGTACCACCTGGGGCAGGAAATCCGTTGCCCGCATTTTGCCCAAAGCTATCAGCGCTTCAGCTTTAACATTTGGAGCGGTGAAAGCTCCTATAGTACGCCAGAGATCCGGCGCGGCGGTGGTATATTTCTCTTCCCCCAACAATGCCGAGAGGGTTTGGGCTAAATCATCCGCTGCGGTTTTTTCCAAAACAGGGGCGCTTCTCTGAATATTGGGGTATTGATTAACCAGACGATTGAGAGCGGTAGCATAGAATTCACCGGCGCCGTTGAGCTTTAGAGTCTGTAAAACCGTCAATATGGCATACTGATCCGTAACACTCCGGGAATTATTGTAGAGATACATATATATCTCTAAATCCTCAGCAGATGCGGCAAAGCCCATTCCGGCGACACATGATATAAATCCAAGAATCAAAAAGATTCGTTTCATAAATCGGGTACCCCTATCATATTAAAATTTAAGTTCTACCACGATCAGTCCGGAATTCATACTCGAATTCCATGACTTGGACAGAATTACCCTGATAATTTTCTACGGTCTTCTTCAACAGCTCGCCGGTGTTTCCATATTCATTGGTAATCTTCAGCTGGACCTTACCGTCCCCGGAGATCTGGGTATTTTCTATTTCCTTGCCATTCTGCCAAACTGTGGTGATTCGCCTGGAGACATTCCCTGCGGCATTACGAAGCACCTGGGAAACCAGATTTCCATCCCGATCATACTCGTTCTGGGAAGAACTGATAGGTTTGCCCTGGCCGTCCTTGGTTTCCGAAGCAACAACCAAAGTCCCATTGTAGGTATATACGGTTTCGGCAAGCTTGACATTGTTTCCGTTCAGGATAGCCCGGGATGCCACATTGCCCCCGTTGTTATAGGCATATTCGTTGGAAGAAACCGCCTTTCCGGCTTTATTTACCACGGTTTCCTTTGCCAGCTGGTTCTTTTCGTTATACTGATACACGATTCTGGACTTCAGCCTGTTTTCTTCATCCTTGGTCATCTTGACAGTCAGCACCTGCTTTTCTTCCTGGTAGGTAAATTCCACTTGATCCATTAAACCGCCGGAGGCTGAATACCGATTCTGACCTATCAGGGTAACATCTGAAGGGTCATAGTCGGAAATGGTATACTCATCCAAGGTTCCATCCGCAAATTTGACCAAGGCGCGCTTCTCTACTGGAATCGCTCCGGGAGGGGGGACAGCAGTTTTACCCTTGGCAGGAGCAGAGGTAGATCCGGCTTCGGTAGCAGGCTTTGAGCCGCAGGAGGCAAACGCCAACATAACCACGACTAATAAGGTAATTATTCGCACGATAATTCTCCTTTAACCATATAAATATGCATTAATTCAAAAGATAATTCAAGGCTATTAACATGAATATACCAGTTTTCAAAAAAAGAATACACTTATATTATGGACATTGTAAATCAAAAACTTAAGGATGAACAGGGGCGGCAGCTGCTGTTTCGCGGATGTAACCTGGGCGGCAGCAGTAAAAATCCGCTTTTCCCGGATTTTTACTCCCAGGGGCCGGAATCCTTGAAAAATGCAAAAGAAATCTCTTTTATAGGCAGGCCCTTCCCCCTTGAAGAAGCGGAATCCCACCTTGAACGGCTCCGTTGCTGGGGCTTCACCCTGGTTCGGTTCATCATCAACTGGGAAGCCCTGGAACACGCGGGGCCGGGAATTTACGACGAGGCCTACCTGGCCTATCTGCGGAAAGTCCTCAAGCTGGCGGAAGAAAAGGGGATTTTCGTATATATGGATCCCCATCAGGATGTATGGAGCCGCTGGACCGGCGGGGATGGGGCGCCGGCCTGGACCATGGAAAAACTGGGCATGGACTTGGACCGCCTGGAACCCCTGGGTGCCGCCCTGACCAAGCAGCGCTACGCTGAATTCCACCGGGGACCCTACCCGAGGATGGCCTGGCCCACCAATTATAACCGCTACGGTGCGGCAACCATGTTTACCCTTTTCTTCGCCGGCAATACCTATGCCCCGGAAACGAAAATTGACGGGGAAAGCGCCCAGGACTGGCTTCAGGAGCGGTACCTGGCCTGTATGCGCCACTGTTTCCGGCGGCTCAAGAACTGCAAAGCCATAATAGGCTGGGGGACAATGAACGAGCCCCATCCGGGATTTATCGGGTATAAAAACCTGGAGGGCCTAGAAAACTATGCGGTCGCCACCGGGCCCATACCGGGGGGCTTCCAGGCCATGGCCGCCGCTTCGGGGCATAGGGTTTCCGTGCCGGTCTATTCCACAGGCATTCGGGGACAACAGGTGGTAGGCCATGAAACTATAAACCCCGAGGGACTGTCCCTTTTTAGGGAAGGGTTTTCCTGCCCCTGGAAGCAGGCCGGGGTCTGGTCGGATCAGGACGGGGAACCCAGGCTGCTCCGGAAAGACCACTTTGCCCTGTATCAGGGAAGGCCGGCTAACTTTGTCGATGATTTCTTAAAACCCTTTATGCTCCGCTTTACCGAAAGGATGCGGGATGCGGACGAAAAAACCCTTATCTTTATCGAAGGTACCCCCGCCGGGGCTGCTTCCGGGGCAAGCCATCCTTCCTGGGCCGGGGACGATTCCCCCGGAGTGGTCAATGCTTTCCACTGGTACGACGGCCCCACCCTGTTCACAAAATTTTTCCGGCCTTGGCTTTCGATTCGTACCGATACGGGAAAACTCATACTGGGACGCAAAAAGGTGGCGGCCTATTTTGCGGAGCAGCTTTCCCAGGGCGTAGTCTGGGCCAGGGAGCACATGGGAAACATGCCCTGCCTGCTGGGGGAATTCGGCCTTCCCTTTGACATGAACGGGAAGAGAGCCTTTAAGACCGGAGATTACCACCTCCATGAAGAGGCCCTGTCCATGTACTACGACGCAATTGATAAAAACCTGCTCCACGCCCTGATCTGGAACTATACGGCGGATAATACCCATGAGAATGGGGACGGCTGGAATGGGGAGGACCTGTCTATTTACAGCGAAGGGAAAGGCAGGGCTGTTGCCGGCTGGTTGCGACCCTATCCTATGGCCACCGCCGGGGAACCCCTGGAATTCACCTGGGATCGGAAGAAGGGCAAATTCCGGTACCGTTTCCAAGCAGATCCGGCAATAGGGGCGCCCACGGAGATATTTGCTCCAAAGGAGTGTTTCGGGACCAGAGTGGACATTGCTCTCATCCGGGAGCCCTCCGATTCGGAGCCCAGTGCTGCATATGCACCGGATAAAGAAAGGGTTTTACTAGAAAACAACGGCTACCGGGGGGTCTTGGAAATTACAATTTCCCGCTGAGACTGAGGCTCCCGCTGTATATATTCGGCCTGGAAAAGGGACTCTATACCCTTTCGAAAGGCCAGTATCCGGGATACGTGGTCCAGGGTATGCGGGGGGGTGGTTCCGGCTTTAACCCGGTTGGTCCCGGCGTTGTACATAGCCAGGCCGGCTACCTCGGAGCCTCCCACATCCAGACACCAGCGCAGATGGGCCATGCCGTAATAGGCATTCACCGAGGGGTTAAAAAATTCCGCCTCCCTGAGCTTGGGGAAGGAGTCACCATTTAGCTGGAAAAGTCCCCGATCTATGGTTTGGTTCCGGTTTTTCCGGTTAACCGCCAGGGGATTAAACCGGCTTTCACCCCAGGAAAGGGCAAAGGCCAGGGAAGGGGGAATATCAAAGGTGTCCGCATTTTCTAATATCGCCTGGGCGATTTCTTCTGACTGAACCAAGGCGCCGAAAAAGGCAAGAATCTCCTGATGGGTTGCCTCGTCCCGGTAATATTCCAGGATAGGATCCGGTTTTTCCAGGGATTCCAAAATTTCCGCAGTGTAGGCAGCATTTTCCCGGGCAGTCCAGGAATATATCTGGGCCATTTCTTCCTGAACGCCGGGATCATTTTCTGTGCAGACCTCAGCCCGGCGATACAGGTTCAGTCCCAGCAGTCCCGCCAGGACCAAGCTGGTGGGAATTAAAAATTTAATATTCACTTTCTGTAAATATCCTCTCAAAAATATAAAGTTATGCTAATATACTGCTTTTTTATCAAATACAGAAGACATTTTTTAAGAATTTGTCATGGGCGCTGTGAAAGCCCTCCCCTTGCGGATACCGCCGCCATTATGCCATGATCAGATATCATGATCGAGTATGTGACAGCGGGAAATACCGATGACCGCATCCTCAGCCGAAGCGCGGAGATGCTCTCCAAGGGGGGGCTCCTGGCCTTGCCTCTGGACACCAGCTGGGCCGTGGTCTGTTCCCTCCAGTCAAAGGAGGGCATCAAAAAACTGCGGCGCATCTCCGGGGAACGGGACGAGCGGCACTTCACCCTGCTCTGCCGGGATATTTCCCAGTTCGGGGAACTCTGCGACCTGGACAATACCCGGTTCCGGCTGGTCAAACGGCTTTCCCCGGGCCCTTATGTGTGGATACTCCGCACACTCCTGGGTACCGAAAAAGCCCTGGGCCTCCGCCGGAAGGAAGTGGGAGTCCGCATCCCGAATCACCCCCTTCCCCTGGACCTAATCAAGGCCCTGGGCTGCCCCCTCTATGCGATAACCGCCAAGCGTTCCATGGCCGCAGACCCGGGCTTCCCGGATCAGGATGACAGCGCCGGAAGCGCCACGGACAATTCGAACGAACTCCCCCCCATCCCCGAGGAGGACCTCTTCGACGGCGGCTGGGAGATGGAAGATATACGCGACCTTGACCTGATCCTGGACACCGGGGAAGAACGGCCCCGGATATTTTCCACCATCCTGGACATAAGCGGTCCCGAGGTTCACCTGCTCCGCCCCGGCGCAGGCCCCTGGCCGGTTTAAACAGAACAGTATTACTGTTACTCTAGAAGGGTGTCCAAATCGACTTCCGCAGCGATACAGGGAACCGTGACCCCCCAGTTTTCCAGCACCTCAGGGTGGATTTCACCGAAGACGCCGGCTTGTTTTCCTTTGTACAGAATCACTGCGGCCCGGCCCGGGATAAACCGGGTATCCGTTGACTCCTCCACTTCGTATTCCCGGGAAATGTAATAGAACAGGGTTTGCAAATCCGCGGCTGCTGTATTGAAGTTGGCATCAGGCCCGGCGTGGAGGAAACCTGCGTACTGCCTGGTACTGGTACCGGAGTTTTCCGCACTGTTCAGGTAGGCTACCTTACCCACTTCAAAGATACGGTGCGGGAAAACTGCCCCGGACACGGACTCGCTCTGCATCAGGGAAGCCAGGACCGAATCACGGACATATTCGTAGTTTTCCGACATGGGATTGGCGATGCGGATAATCTTCCCGCCGTCACCCCGCATATTTTCTACCAGGTTCTTCCGGGAACCCAGGTAGTTGTAGATCATCTCCTGGTAGCTCATGCCCACCAGTAGTTCCTTAACCCGACGACTGAAGTAGGTAATGGGGGTAAGCCGGCCCACGGTAAAGTCCCGGGGGCGTTCGGGTTTGAAAGACTTGAGGGTGCGGCCTATCATCACATCCTCCGCCACATCCGCAGCATGGAGAAAATCGTTCCGGTATTCAGGCGGCCAGGCCCGGACCCCTTCCTGTTCAGTGACGCCCCCGCGCTCGGCGGCCTTCGTTTTTTCGGCAATAACCCCCATGCGCTCCAGGGCATTGAGGCATTCATCAGCGCTGAGTTTTTCGCCCAGGAATTTTTCTACCCGGGCAAGGGAACAGAAAACCGGTTCCTGAAAGTAATAGGGGGTTGTGACGGTTTTGCCAAAGGGCGTGTCGTATTCGTACTCCACTTCCACAGGTTTTATGGTATAGCCCTGGTCCGCCAGGTCGCAGGCCATGATGGAAGCCGACAAAGTCACCGAAGGCTGATCCGTGCCGGTAAGCTCCACGAAGAGATCCGTGTCTCCCACCTGGACCGCCCCCAGATCGGCGGAGTTGATAATAGGCGGGTAGGAGAGAATTGCGCCCTGGGAATCCAGCAGCAGGGGGTGCAGGGGTTCGTGTTCCTGGATGAAGGCGTATTCCTTGCCCTTGGGGTGCTGCTTGAGAATCTCCCGCAGGGTAAGGGGAACATCCCACTGGAGGGGCACAAAGGACACCGAGTCCGGGTCCACCGCTTTGTAGCTAATAGGCCACCGGATTCTGGCGATACGATAGAGTCCCATGGAAATGGTCCGCCGCTTTCGGCCAAAGTTCCAGGCCAGCTTCTCCTGGGTCTGGATCATATCCCTCAGGGAGGCGTCGGTAACCGGCTTCCCGGAGGCGATGAACCCCGCAAGATAGGGCCGCACTCCCTTAACGGAAGCCTCCACCAGCACCTTGTGGTCCGCCTTCTGAAGTTTTCCGGCCCTGGAAAAGAAGGGGTACTCAGGCCGTTTGCCGCCGTTATGAATACGCAGCTGCCGGGCGCAGCCTGCGGTGGCCCAGAGATCGGGCCTGTTGGTATCGTTTAGTTCGATTTTAAGGGTCCGCTCCGTCTGGGGGAGGCTTTTGTCCGAATCCTCGTCCAGTTCCGCCTTGGCGCAGGTCAGGGCGTCCTCGAGGGAAGCCCTAGCTTCCCCAGCGTCCCGGGTATCCCAGCGGCGGCCCGCTAATGAATAGAAAACATCTTCGTTCACTTCAATCTTTGGCATGGTAACGTGATTCTACGGTATAATTTGTCTGTGTTTCAATAGCCGGAACAAAAACCCCCTGGACAGCCCCGTCCAGGGGGTGTATAAGGGGGAATGGAGCCGGAAGAGGAGGCGTTTTTGGAGCAAATACAGGAGTCCAGGATTGAGCGGAAAAAGAAAGCTGCCCGGGAGTGGATTCTTTTAGTATTTTGCCTAAGGCAAATAACAGAGTGATTTATTCCCAAAGGGATATGACCGGGATTCTGGACGGTTTAGAAGATATAATAAACAATTTCAGAGAACTATAAAACTTACTATGAAAGTATTTTATTAGTCTTTTATTAAACAATTGATATTATCTTCAACTTGACAATAAAAAAGAAATATCATATATTCCATAGGTAATAACTAGGTTATGTTACTGGAAGTAAAATAAAGGCCATGAAATGATTGCGTCATGCCTTTTTCTAGCTGCAAACCTAATAAAAGGAGAAATTTCATGAAAAGAACAATTTTGTTGTGTGGAATCTTGTCGATAGCAATGCTTACAGGTATTACCGGATGTAAAGCAAAAACTGCGGCGGAAACTTCATCCACCCCGACCAAGACTGAACTGGTTTATGTGGAAAGCACAGATATTTCTACAATGGATCCCCGGAACGCTACGGGGACCGTCACAGCCGGCATATTGGCAAACGTTTTCAGCAGCCTGGTAAAGACCGATGAAAACGGCACTATACTGCCGGATTTAGCCGAATCCTGGAAAAATATAAATGACCTTACCTGGGAATTCAAGTTGCACGATGGGATCAAATTTCATGACGGTTCCCAGTTGACTGCCGAGGACGTAAAGTATACTATAGATACCATCAAAGATAAGAATAATAAATTCAGGCTGGCATCGGACTTTTCATTCATGGATGTAGAGGTTGTAAACCCCCTTACCCTGAATATCATTACCGACGGCCCCTTCCCCGAAATACTGTTGCGTCTTAACTATGTAAAGATACTGCCCAAAGCATACGTTGAAAAGGTTGGAAACACTGAATTCGCAGCTAAACCTATTGGTTCGGGCCCCTTCAAATTCGTGGAATGGCGCAAGGACGACCGGGTTATTCTGGAGGCTAACCAAGACTACTTTGGGAAAAAACCGATTATACAAAAGGCAACCATGAGAGTAATACCCGAATCGGCCGCCAGGATAGCCGCTCTGGAATCCGGGGAAGTGGATATTATTACTAAAGTGGAAACCAGTCAGATTTCGCGGCTTCAGGGATCTTCAAGCTATACCGTTACAAGCGGCCCCACCACCCGGGTTATGTATTTTGGTATCAACACTTTAAAAAAAGGCCCCCTTCAGGATAAGCGGGTAAGGCAGGCTTTAAACTACGCCATAGACAAGCAGGCTCTCATAACCGGTGTGCTTGATAATTTTGGCAAACAGCTAGCCACAATTTCTACGCCGGAATACCGTGGTTTTGATCCTTCAATTACCCCTTATGAATACAATCCGGCTAAAGCAAAAGAACTGCTGGCTGCGGCGGGCTATCCCAATGGTTTAAACCTGGAAATATCCACCACATCCGGTTTCTTAAATGGATCCGATTTTGTACAAGCCTTCGCTTCCCAACTGAAGGACGTCGGAGTCAACGCTACGATTCTTGAAGAAGACGGAACCGTCAGAAATGAAAAAATCATTAAAGCTACCATTTCGGATTTGTATTTCTTTGGGTTTGGCGGACCCTATTCAAGTATGGATAATCTCGGAAAAAATTCATTTGGAACCGGAGAACGTTATTCAACCTATAACAATCCGGAATTCGATGCCCTGCGGAAAGGCGCCGGCGCCGCAATTGACACAAATGAAGCTAATAAACTGTATTCCCAGCTTCAGGCTTACATAAAAGAAGATGCTCCGGCTATTTTCAGTCACCAGCAATACGGCATTTATGCCATTAATACCCGGCTCAAAGACTGGAAGCCCAGGACCGACGAAATGATTGTGATCAATGACGCCCATTTCTAATTGAAGGAGATTCCTGTTGAAGGCGTACCTTTTTAAAAAGATAACTCAGATGGTAGTTGTCCTTTTGGGTATTACCCTGGTGGTTTTTTCAATACTCCATCTGGTGGGAGATCCGGTACAGTTGTTGCTGCCTCCCAGCGCTTCACAGGAAAATGTCGAACAGTTACGGGAAGAAATGGGGTTTAACGATCCTTTACTGGTACAGTACGGCCGTTTTCTCTCCGGAATTTTCCGGGGAGATTTCGGCATGTCTTACAATTACAACCAACCCGCATTGAGCGTGGTACTTGAAAGGGTACCGCAAACCTTAAAGCTTGCGGGGATAGCTTTTTTAATATCCCTGGTCATAGGCATACCCACAGGGGTTCTGTCGGCAATAAAACAGGACACCGTGACCGATGCGGTTATACGAGTTCTTTCTTTTCTTGGACAATGTACGCCGTCTTTTCTTTTAGGCATCATGATGATGCTGCTTTTTTCGGTTAAATTAAAATGGCTGCCCACATCAGGAAACGATGGCTGGAAAAATATAATCATGCCATCCTTAACCCTGGGCCTGTTTTCCACCGCAACAATCATACGGCTTCTTAGATCCAATATGATAGAGGTGATGGAAAAAGAATTTATAGAAGTGGCCCGCGCCAAGGGTCTCAAATATCGCCTTATCGTTTGGAAGCACGGTTTTAAAAATGCATTCAGTTCGGTCATGACAGTGCTGGGAATGCAGATTGTCTCGCTAATGGGCGGCGCGGTGATAATTGAAACCGTATTTGCCTGGCCGGGCATAGGCAGGCTGGCGGTTCAGTCAATCAGGAACAACGATTTTATGGTAACCGAAACAATAGTCATTCTCATGGCTTCTTGTTTTGTAGTTATGAACCTGATTGTGGATCTTCTTTATGCAGTAATCAATCCCCGAGTAAAGGTTCAATAAAATGTTAAAAAGCCTTTTAAAAAGCAAAACCGGCCTTCTGGGGGCGGCGCTGGTAATACTGGTGATCTGCATTGCGCTTTTTGCGAATATTATTGCGCCTGCGGACCCAAACAAACAGAACCTTTTAAATAAGTATAAACCGCCCGCCTGGTACGAAGGGGGCAGCATAGATCACCTCTTAGGAACCGATTCTTTAGGCCGGGACGAACTCTCCAGGCTTGTACACGGCAGCCGTTATACCCTGATGGTAGCTTTTGTCGGCACCATAGTAGCGGGCGCTGCGGGCGTTTTGTTAGGTTCTCTCAGCGGGTATTATGGCGGAATTATTGACGTGGCGATCATGCGGATTGCGGAAATCCAACTGGCCTTTCCTTTTGTGCTTCTTGCCCTGTTTATTGCGGCGGTTTTAGGGCAGGGCCTTGGCAATGTCATATTCATTGCCGGACTTTCAGGCTGGGTGCGGTACGCCCGAGTTGTCCGGGGTGAATTTATGGCTATAAAAGAAATGGAATATATTGAAGCGGTTAGGGCTTTAGGCTGCAGAAATATGCGTATTATTTATCATCATATCATGCCGAATGTGATCAGCCCTATCATTGTTATCGGAACCCTGGAAATAGCTAAAATCGTGCTTATGGAAGCATCTTTAAGTTATCTTGGAGTAGGAATCCCAATCATCATTCCTACCTGGGGACGTATGCTTTCGGAAGCGCAAGTGGCCATATTCAACGCGCCTTGGCTTTCCGCGCTACCCGGCTTATTTATACTTTTAACGGTCCTTGGGGTAAATCTTTTCGGCGACTGGCTTCGGGATTACCTGGATCCGAGACTGGATGTATGAACGGGCAAACGATGGACGAAGAAAACCTAAAAGATAAAGACCTTATTTCTGTGGAAGATCTGAGCGTACTATTCCGTACAAAGTATGGAAGCGCCAAGATAATCAACAACATCAGTTTTAAACTGAAGCCGGGAGAACGGCTGGGCATAGTCGGGGAATCCGGCTCAGGAAAAAGCATTACCGCCCGGGCAATTATGGGCATACTCCCTAATCTGGATAAGGAAGTCAAGGGGCGCATTGTTTTTCAGGGAAGGAACCTGCTGGAACTCGGTGAAAAAGAAATGCGGGACTTAAGAGGGAACAGGATGGCCATGATTTTTCAGGAGCCTATGATCTCATTGGATCCTCTGTTTTCAATAGAAAACCAACTTATAGAAGCATTGAACGCCCATAAAAAAACATCCGCCACGGAAGCAAGAAAAAAAATTCTGGACTTGCTGACCATAACCGGCATTAAGCAGCCGGAAATAAGAATGAAACAATACCCCTTCGAATTTTCGGGAGGGATGCGCCAGCGGGTAATGATCGCCATGGCGCTGCTCTGCAATCCGGAGCTATTGGTGGCGGATGAGCCTACTACTGCGCTTGATGTGACTATACAAGCGCAAATCATGGATCTGCTGCATAAAATAAACAAGGAATTCGGAACGGCTATAATATTGATTACCCATGATTTAGGCCTTGTGTATGAACAGGTAGACCAGGTAGCGGTTATGTACGCAGGAAGCCTGGTGGAAAAAGGGCCCGTGGAAAAAATATTCAGCAATCCCCTTCATCCGTATACCAGAGGGCTCTTCAATGCCATGCCTTCAATCGAAGAAAAGCGGGAAAAGCTCGAAACCATAGAAGGGAATGTACCCAGCCTGTACGAGCTGCCGCCGGGCTGCGCTTTTGCCCCCCGCTGCGGCAAAGCCCGGGATTTCTGCCATTCAAAAATACCCCCAATTAAAAACATTGGCAGCCAGGAAGTTCAATGTTGGCTTTACGCGAACCAGGAGCATGCTCCGTGAACAGTGAAAAGAAAGATATAATCATGGAAGCCCAGGATCTTACTAAATACTTTCCCCTGAGACGAGGCCTCTTCAGCGGGAGCGGCGAATCCATTAAAGCGGTAGAGGGGGTAAATCTTCAGATAAATCCCGGAGAAACCTTGGGTATAGTAGGCGAATCCGGATGCGGCAAATCAACACTGGTACGGATGCTGCTGGGTTTACTCAAACCCACACGGGGCAAGGTGATATTCCAGGGAAAGGATATTTCATCCATGGATCAGGATGCATTACGCAGGATGCGCCGGGACATGCAGGTTATTTTCCAAGATCCCTATGCGGCGCTTAACCCCAGACACCGGATCAGGGATATGCTGATTGAACCGCTCCTGATACATAAGATCTCAGAAAAAAAAGAAGCCTTAGCGCAAGCTGGCGAGATGCTGGAAAAAGTGGAACTCTCCAGGGAGAGCCTTTCAAAATTCCCTCATGAATTTTCCGGAGGACAACGCCAACGTATATGTATCGCCAGGGCTCTTATGACAAAACCAAAGCTTTTAATATGCGATGAATGTGTTTCGGCTTTGGATGTTTCAATACAGGCTCAGGTATTGAACCTGTTAAACAAGGTGCAGCGAGAATTAGGCTTGACCATGGTATTTGTGTCCCATGATCTCCGGGTTATACACCATATGTGCCGTAATATCATTGTTATGTATATGGGGTGCGTAGTTGAAAACGCCAACAAGGATGAACTTTTTACAAACCCCCAAGATTCGTATACCAAAACCCTGCTTCAGGCAATTCCAAAGGCTATTATCACACAAAGAGGAGCCAATGATGAATAAAAATGAGCGAATAAAAGCGGCAATAACGGGCGAAAAACCGGACACCATTCCCTATTCTTTTTGGGCCCACATGCCGGCTATTGATCGGGATCCGCCGCTAATCGCGGAAAAAACCTGGGAATTCTTTAACCGATACAATCTGGATCTGGTTAAAACAATGAATAACGGCATGTACAGCGTGGAAGACTTTGGTTGCGAAGTTGATTTTTCGGAAATAGAAAACGGTGGGGTCGCTAAAATAAAAACTACGCCAATAAACAGGGCGGAAGATTTTGAAACCATCAAGGCCCTGGGAAGAAAAGCCCTGGATCGGGAACTCGAATACCTGTCAAGGCTTATGGAAAAAATTCAAAATCAGGCACCGGTTGTCTTTACCGTATTCAGTCCCCTTACAACAGTGAACAAGCTCTGCAACGGAAGGATCCTTGAATTTATAAAAGCTGGTGTGGGAAAATCTGTACATAAGGCCCTGGAAGAAATTACCGAAGTAACAAAATTGTTAGTGGAAGAATCCATAACCAAGGGGGCTTCGGGGATATTCTTTGTATCCCAAATGGGAAATTACAATATTATGACGGAAGAACTATACCGGGAGTATGGCAAAACCTATGACGAGGAAATAATAAAAGCTTCAAAAGGGTGGTGCAATGTTATTCATGCCCATGGGGAACAAATAATGTATACTGTTTTCAAAGACTACCCTGGGGAAATACTCAATTATCATGTATGGGAATCTCCTCCGGCAATAGAAGAAGCAATGAAAAGTGGAAAATGTATACTGGGGGGGCTTAAACGCATGGATATTACAAACAGGAAAAAAGATGCTGTTGAAAAACAGATCCATGACACTATTACAAAGCTTAATGGCAGAAAACTCATCTTAGCCCCTGGTTGCGTTATCCGTTATCCTGTATATGAAGAAATGCTTGATTTTATATATAATACCAAGGAAAGTGAAGAAGCAAAACTATTTTAAGGTTTGATTATAAGGAGGACTTTATGCCACAGGTTATTAATCTTAAAGGGACGCACTACGAACAAGGGGTACAGGAGGGCAAGCTTCTTGCAAAAGAAATTCAGGTAAACTGCGATTTTGTGAGAAAGAGCCTGGAAGAAAAAAAAATCAACAAAAGTAAATATGCTGATTTTTTAGCGCAAAACGCCGCTTTCATGAAGGAAAACCAAAATGATTTATACTCGGAGATGGAAGGAATTGCCAAAGGATCTGGTATTTCATGGCAAGAAATTTTAGAGCTGAATATCCCAGCTTATTTCATGTCATCCAGCTTTACACAGGAATGCAGCCAGCTTCTAGTCCGAGGAAAGGCTACGGCGGATGGTCATACATATATTATTAAGAACAGGGATCTGAGCTGGCGTCTCGACCAGGCGCTAATACACCGGGAATATCCTAATGGCCTTAAAGTAACGGAATCAAGCGGCATGGGCACTCTCACATATCCGGGAGCGGGAATAAACAGCTATGGTCTTGCAGCGTCAACAACAGGATCATGGCCAAAAAGCATAAAACCGGATCTGAGCTTGGCATCAAAAACCTCTATATTTATAAACATCAGGTTGATTTTAGATCAATGCAAGACGGCCAAGGAAGCTGTAGAATATGTAAAATCCAGCCCGCGAATGAATGGCATTAACCTTCTGATTGCAGACAGCAATGATGCCTTTGCGGTAGAAGTAACTAAAGATGAGATTGATGTACAGGCAGCCGGCGATGATGGTATTTTATTCCGGACAAATCATTATATGTCAGAAAAATTTTCTCCTCTTAATGATAAAAATTATGCTTCGACATTTTACAGAGCCGAACGGATCAAGGAATTAACAGAAAAAATAGCAGGAAAATTCCGTTTTCAGGATCTCTTCAAAATTATGTCGGATCATGAAAATGGGATAAACAGCATATGCAGACATCCGCAGGGGGATATAAAAACCTCGACCATATCTACTACGCTGGTTTCAATAGAAGATAAAGAAGTATGGCT
The DNA here is from genome assembly GCF_000214375.1 of Treponema primitia ZAS-2. Lineage (NCBI taxonomy): Bacteria > Pseudomonadati > Spirochaetota > Spirochaetia > Treponematales > Treponemataceae > Treponema > Treponema primitia. The sequence goes on from NC_015578.1 coordinate 3,862,903, forward strand.
CACACCTGGTAACCCATGTGAACATATACAGCAGTCATCATTATAAGAAGCAAGAGGTTGAATATGGAAACTATCAAAACATATGTAAAACGGCGCATAGAGAAATTCCAAACCGCCTTAAAAGAGGCGGACATTCCCGGCGCGCTCTTGGCAAAACCCGAGGATGTCTTCTATTTGAGCAATTTTAATCCGGTGCTAAATAGTCATCCGGTGTATCTTTTAATACAGCCGGAAGAAGAGCCTTGCCTATTAGTACATTGTTTACGGTATAATCATGCCAGAGAGGAATCCGTCACGGACAATATCCGCTGTTACGCAAAATGGGGAGATGCCCCATCTATGGCGCCGACGGCGGATGAAGCAATAGAAAAGCTCCTCATCCCGCGAAAATTTCGACGGTTTGCATTTGAAATGGATTATGTTTCAGTGAATTTTCATCGCGGGATTTGTAAAAGGCTGGGTATTGAAGAAAGCATTGATGTAACGCCACTGCTTAACCCTCTAAAAATAATCAAAGACCCTTGGGAAATAGACTGTATCAGGGGAGCGGCGGCCTTAGTCGACAGGGGAGTGGAACGTACTATAGAAGCCCTTGATCAGGGACTTTCCGAAGCGGAAGCCTGTACAGAAGGCCAGTATAGCATGAGGAAACTTTGGAGCAGTAAATATTCCGACAGAGAAGTTTCAGGTTTTGGCACCTCCGAAGGAGGGATGATAGACAGTCTTTTTGCTTGGTCCCTCACTAATGAACATATTGCATATGGCACGGATTGTCCCAGAAAAATAGTTCCTGAATCAGGCGATATTTCATTATCCATGGCTTGGGCAAGTCTGGGCGGATATCATGCTGAAAATGAACGCAGTTTACAAGTCGGAATTCTGATAGAAACAAGAGAGAACGCTTACGAAGCTATGCTTGCGGCCAGAAAGTCAATATTTGACAGATTGAAACCCGGCGTAATTTTTGAGGACCTCTATGCAGCGGCAATAGAGGAATTCAAATCACGGGGGTTTGAAGATATAATTCCGGGACGTGTAGGCCATGGGGTAGGGCTTTCCGCTCATGAATTCCCTTCAGTAGCTCCCGGAAACAAATTGGCGCTGGAAAAGAACATGATATTCACGGTCGAACCGGGTATAATGGATTTAAAATGGGGAGGCGCACGACATTCCGACACCGTACTTATCACCGATGACGGCTATGAATCTCTTACGCAGTTACCAAATGGAAAAATTTCAATAAAAGCCGGGTAATGAATTACTTGTTGTCCGTATACTTATATCATTGGTTTGCGCTTTTTTTTGATTCCTTTCCGGAATGGCTGAAAACAGTCAAACCCCAGGGAATCTTGGGAGATCTCGTCCGCCACATCGAAGGGACGGATGAGGCAGCCCTCCGCTTGGAATATGATGCCCTTTTTAAGGGAACTAATGCCCATATAAGGATTCCCCTTTGGGCTTCGGCAATCCAGGGACAGACACTCATGGATAAGACCACTGCCGGTCTTATTGCGCGGTACCGCCAAAACGGGTATACCTCGGTTGCCATGGACGGAAACCCGCCGGACTATATCGGCCAGCAGCTTCGGTTTATGGAATACCTTTCGGCCTGCGCAATCACTGATCCGGAGGCGACTGGGGCTGAAGCGGAACAGATCCGCTCCGTCTACCTTGCCGGGACTGTTCGGGCGGTGCGGGAGGGTGTTGAGACCTATGCCCGGCATGCGCTTTTTCCGGCGGTACTACAGGCCCTTGATACGTTTGTCACATCGCCCCAGGTTTTTGAGGATATTGAAATCCAGGGTCTGGAAGAACAGCTCTCTCGGCTTTGGTGCTACGGGAATATTCAAACCGGAAAGAATGTGTCCCTACCCCCGGAACCGTCCCGGATTATTCTTACTGCGGGGATCAACAACTGCGGCGGGAAGTGCGTGATCCGTGCGGAAACCCAATATGGTTGTATTCTGCGGATCATGGGCAGTTTCGATCCCCAGGACCCCCAACTCCGCCCCTGTGTACGTATCCGGGGCTACCAGGGAACCTTCCTCCACCGTGAACGACTGCGCTATCCTCTTAGACGGGTCGGCAAGCGCGGGGAGGGAAAATTCCGGCGGATAAGTTGGCAAGAAGCGGTGGAAGAGATTTCCCGGGAATGGGTCCGTATCCGAGATACCTACGGCGCCGCTTCACGGTATGTTAATTATTCTGTCGGGGTTGCTTCTGTCATGCGCCCCGACAAGCTTGCTATGCGGCTCTTAAATGCCGATGGCGGTTTTTTATCCTATTACAATTCTTATAGTAGCGCCTGTACCCGGTGGATAACACCGTACATCTACGGGGATAACTTGAGTGGCAACAGCCTGGATGATGTCCTCAATGCCAAACTTATCATCCTCTGGGGGCACAATCCAGTGGAAACCATCTTTGGAAACCATCGCAATTATTACCTTGCCCAGGCCAAAGCCCAAGGCATCAAAATCATAGTTATCGATCCCCGGTTCAGCGATTCCGCAGCCCACTATGCCGACCAATGGATAGGTATCCGCCCCTCCACGGACAGCGCCCTTGCGGATGGTATGGCCTTTGAAATATGGAGCCTGGGCTTGCAGGATCAGGCCTTTATGGACCAGCGCTGCCTGGGCTTTGATGAGGCCCACATGCCTGACGATGTCCCCAAAAATGAATGTTATCGGGCCTATCTTTTTGGAGAAAAGGACGGCATCCCCAAAACCCCGGAATGGGCGGAATCAATTACCGCAGTTCCTGCGGACACCATCCGCACCCTGGCCCAGGAATATGTCGCCGCTAAACCCGCCTGTCTGCTTCCCGGATTTGGTATCCAGCGCACCGGGAACGGCGAACAGACGGTACGCAGCCTGGCCTTGCTTGCCTGTCTGACAGGAAATGTGGGGATATCCGGAGGCGGGGCGGCCGGAACAGGGGACATCGCCAAACACCAGAACCCGGCGCTTCCCCTGTTGGATTTTCCTTACCAAGGAAAAATACCCTGCTTTCTTTGGACCCAGGCGGTAGAGAGGGGCCCTTCCATGGGAGCGGAAGATGGGGTCCTTGGGGTGGACCGGCTTCACACAAATATTAAAATGATCCTGAACCTAGCGGGAAATACCCTGGTTAACCAACATTCGGATATTAACGCTACCAAAAAAATTCTTGAGGATGAAACCAAGTGTGAGTTCATCCTTTGCTCAGATCTCTTCATGACCTCCAGCGCCATGTTTGCAGATATTCTGCTTCCCGGGGCTAGCGTTTTTGAGACTGACAATATTACTGCTCCTTGGGGAGGATTTGGGGATTATCTTTTAAGGAACAACCAAGTGATAGACCCCCTCTTTGAAGGCCGGTTTGAATATGAATGGCTTCGGGAGGTGGCGGAGAAAATTGGCTGCCGGGAAGCTTTTGATGGGGGGTATCGTTCTATGGGGGAATGGCTCCAGGGGCTCTACGAAGATACCAGAAAAACCGAACCGGAATTGCCGAATTTTGAAACCTTTAAAAAAACAGGTATCTATCGCTATAAAAATAACCCGGTTTATATTGCCTATGCAAAACAGCGAGCAGACCCGGCTACGGCGCTATTTGAGACCCCTTCGGGGAGGATCGAAATTTTCTCCCCCCGGCTCTACGGTCTGCATAAAAAAGACGTTCCAGGGATACCGGCCTATGTGCCCTGCCCTGAAGGTCCCGGGGATCCCCTGCGGGAACAGTACCCGCTTCAACTTATCGGGTGGCACACCAAGCGGCGCACCCATACGATCCATGATAATAATGAAGGCATGGAAGGTATGGAGCCCCAGCGTCTCTGGATACATCCCCAGGATGCGGACGTTCGGGGCCTTTCCGAAGGCGATCTGGCGGATATTTTTAATGCCCGGGGGAAGATCTGTATCCCGGTCCATGTCACCGATAGGATCATGGCCGGGGTTATTGCTCTCTCCCAGGGCGCCTGGTACCAGCCCGACTCGGAGGGCGTTGACCGCCGAGGCAGCATTAACGTCCTCACCTCAGCGGACCATCCCACTCCCTTGGCAAAGGGAAACCCCCAACACACAAACCTGGTGGAAGTGGTTAAATCCCAGGCTTAAATCCGATAAGGACCCCTTATGTTCCTTTTCCTTTTTTTATATCCCGATCAACAACCTCGCCCTAAAGGGACGAGGTATGTTGTTCTTCGACACCTACGTTATTACCAATGAAGTATACGAACATATCGTGTATACGCCGCGGAAGAAGCTGCTAAGAAGACAACCGGGACACCGCCTCCTTGTCGCAAATAACGGTAAAGTTGGGATGTAGTTTCAAAATACTAGCGGGAAACGCCGTATCTACCGGGCTCTCAAAAAAATGCTTTACTGTTTCTGCCTTATTTAGTCCGTTTACAATCATCACTAACTGGCGAACCTTCATAAGACTTGCCGCCCCCATGGTTACAAACCATTCAGGGACCGGATCATTTCCGCACAATGCGGTTAACGAGCTATACCAGGAATATTCCCGGGTTATGGGGATACGGTAGATCTTCTCCTCAAATTTGACCGCATAGGGCATATTCCCGCAAAAATGACCATCGGCGCCCAGGCCGATAAGCATGAAATCAAGTCCGCCGGCGTCATCAATGGCCTGATCCTGGGTAGTATAATTTTCACAGGTCAGGGGATGAATTTGACTTTCGGCTATCCCGGCGGGTTGAAAATACAACTGGTCTAATTCCCGCAGTGTATACCCCTTGGACTCGCCGGCAATGGGGACTTCATCAAAATTATAATAATGGACGTTGCGGTAATTATCCGGGGCCGCGTTGATGTGCCGGGTAACGATGCTATAGGTTTCCCTGGGGGAATTCCCTGCGGTAATCGCTATGTTTACCCGCCGGTCCCGGGCCATGGCCGCCAAAAGCAAAGCTGCCGCCCGTTGGGATAATGCTTCATAGGAATTTTCAAAGTACAGTTTCATTGTTTATTTCCTTAATCGGTCAAATTTCGGCCCTGGGTGGCGATAACATTCTGATACCAGTAAAAGGAATCCTTTTTCTTCCGTTCCAGTGTGCCGGTTCCGTCATCCTGTTTGTCCACATAGATAAACCCGTAGCGCTTACGGTATTCCCCGGTGGAAGCGCTTACCAGATCGATACATCCCCAACTGGTATAGCCGATTAAATCGACCCCATCGTCCAGTGCATCCCGGGCGGCGGCAAGGTGATCCCGCAAATAGGCGATCCGGTAGTCATCGTGGATGCTGCCATCGCCGACTACGGTATCCTGGGCGCCCAGGCCGTTTTCTACGATAAATAGGGGAACACGGTAGCGGTCATAGAGGCGGTTCAGGAGTATCCGCAGACCCAGGGGATCAATTTCCCAGCCCCACTCGCTGTGGGCAAGATGGGGGTTTTTTACCCCGCCGATGATATTACCCGTGACGGCTGATACATCTCCCTGATCCGCCTTTTCGGTCCGGGACATGTAATAACTAAAACTAAGATAATCTACGGGATACTTTGCCATGGTTTCCAGATCGGCGCTTTCGGTTTTCGGTTCCACCCCACGTTCCGCCATGTAGCGGAGTCCATAAGAAGGGTAGGCGCCCCGGACCTGGACATCGGCGCAGAAATAATTCATAAGCCGTTCCTCCTGGTGGGCTTTCCACACATCCTGGGGATCGCAGGAATAGGGGTATACCGGGGCGCAGAGGATCATGCAGCCCACTTGGGAACCGGGGATAATTTCGTGGCAGCGTTTAACTGCCCGGCTGCTGGCTACAAATTGGTGATGCAGCCCTTGGAAAAGAACCTTGTCCCGGTCTTCGGGAGTGGGGATAAAACAACCCAGGCTCATATAGGGAATCATAAAGGCGCTGTTAATTTCATTAAAAGTGATCCAGTATTTAACTTGCTTCCGGTAACGATGGAAAAGCACTTCACAGTATCTGCCAAAAAAATCAATCAATTGCCGGTTTTTCCAGCCCCCGTATTCTTTAGCCAGATGCAGGGGCATTTCATAATGAGAAATGGTGAGTACAGGTTCAATGTGATATTCCAGTAAAGTCTCAATTACCTTATCGTAGAAGGCCAGGCCCGCTTCGTTGGGTTCGATTTCGTCTCCCCGGGGAAATATCCGGCTCCAGTTTACGGAAAAACGCAGGCACTTAAAGCCCATTTCGGCAAAGAGCTTGATATCCTCCGGGTAGCGGTGATAAAAATCAATACCCTCATGGTTGGGATACCGATACTTTTCGGTATCGATTTCCGGGATACCCTTTCCCTTGGTCAACAATTCCAGGCGGTCCTTGCCCGATGGCAGGACATCGGCAATCGAAAGACCCTTGCCCCCTTCTTGATAAGCCCCTTCGCATTGGTTCGCCGCAATGGCGCCCCCCCAAAGAAAATTTTCCGGAAATTCTTTCTTCATTTTGTTCCTTCGTTTTATGTTTCTCTTATACGATATATTTGGCTTGGAGCGCTGACAAGTCCTGAGGACTTACCTGAAGATACGTTTGCAGATATTCCTGGGGATTCTTTGCCACCCTGTCCATTTCGGCAAAGGCGGCGTCGATGTAGACTTCCCGTACATCCATAAGGCTGTAAAGATATTCCAGCACCAGGGGGTGATCCGTATATTGACGGTACTCATCCATACGGCGCTGATTCCGCTCCCGGTTCATTTCCCGGGTCAAAAGGTAATCGGACCTGGCGCATTCCCGGCTGAACCCCAGGGCCAGCAGAAACAATACCGCAGCCCAGCCGGTCCGGTCCTTGCCCCCTTGGCAGTGGAAAAGCAGGGGCAGCGGGGCCTCCAGGAGGCGGCGGAAAAAAAGGCCGTAGGCGGTTAATGCGCTCTGGCCGGTAACCAGAAGCCGCATTTGATCCGCCATGGCATTTGCGTTTTTCTTGAAAAATTCCCGGCCTTCAGGTGTTTCAGTCAGCGCAAGAAGTTTCTTTATCTTCTCTTCATCATTGTCCCGGACTGCGCTGGCCGCCTGCGCCAAATTTGCATGGGGGTTCAGGATTTCATGGGATGCCCCCGCAGGTAGGATGTCCTTCTGTTTTTCCGCCTCCCCGGGACTGCGGAAGTCGATAACGGTCCGCAGCCCCAGGCTTTCAAAGTATTGCTTATCACGGGGGCTTAGGCGGTGGAGGGCATCGGAGCGGAAGATCCGGCCCCAGGCAATGCTTCGGGAATCCTCCCGTACATAGCCCCCCATATCCCGGCAGTTGAAGCACCCATCAAGGGGGAGACGGCGTTCCTGCCGTCCCCCGCACGGTATATCCGCCATTTCAGGCAGCCGCCGCGCCCTGTTTCTCTGCGGCTAAATCATCGTGATCAACCTTTCGCAGGAAAGGAATATACATAAGAATTATCACCACTAACTGGATAATCTGTATCAGTGCGCCACGCCAGCCGGCGACCATAAAGCCCTGGACAACCGGGGGAATCATGCGGGAAACGTTCAGGCTGATAATGGGCAGGAAGCCGATAAGGGTGGCAAAGTACGCAATAAGAATGGAGACCACCGCGGAAAAGGTCATGGGGATAAGGAGCCAGGGATTCATCACCATGGGTATCCCGAACTTCATGGGTTCGGTGATGCCGAAGAAACTGGGGAATATGGCGATCTTTCCGATAGTCTTAAGGCGGCCGCTCCGGCAAGAGAACAGGAGGAGTAGCGCCAGGGCCAGGGCACGGGGTCCCTTAAAAGAATCCATGAAGAACTGGTTCAGAATGAATTCCGGCTTAAGCCCGGCGGCAACAGCTTCCATATTGGCGTAAGCCTGGGTGGCGAACAGGGCGGTCAGGATGCTGGAGGTAACCAGGCTTCCGTGGATACCAAAGAACCAGAGCAATTCTGCCAGCATCATCAGAAGTACCGCCGACCAGATGGAACTGCCCAGGCTTTGTAAAGGCCGTTGAAGGAAGGTATAGACAATGTCGTGCATATTCCCGTAGGGGGTCAGCTTGAACAGGACATTGAGGACCAGGGCAGTAACCAGCAGAATAAAGGCTGGCACAATATCCTCAAAGGATTTGGCGACTGCACGGGGGACCGCTTCGGGCATACGGAAAAAGATCCGCTTTTCTATTAAAAAGGCATAGAGCCGGGCGGAAAACATGGCGACGATGATCCCGACGAACATACCTTTGGAACCAAGATAAGAAACCTCAATGGCCTGAATTTTTTCAAAGGAACGAATCGGGGTAAGAATAAAGAAACAGGCCATGGCCATGATCACCGAGGTAATCACGTCCTGTTTACATTCCTTTGCCATTACCGCCGCCAGGGCGATAACGGTATACACCGTTATCAGGTTACTGGCGATCTGGGTACCCAGAAGGCAGACCGCGCGGACCGATGCCGGAACAAAGGGAAGGCCGGCGAAAATCGTCGCAAAACTACCCACCAAACTGATGGGCATAATGGCCATCATCCCATAACAAATAACCTTGACATACCGGTTTTCAGAAAATTTACCGACACCCATGGTCAGTTTCGGCAGTACTGAATCCTTAAAACCCATAATCGTTCCTCCTCTAAAATGAATTATTTTATGGCCTGAAGAACATCCTTCAGTACCTTTTCTCCGTTCATCATGCCGTAATCCTGCATATTGATAACATTCACATAAATAGCGGGATATGCTGCGGCAACCTTGTCTTTCATGTAACTAACCTGGGGGCCCAGCAGAATCGCGCTGCACCCTTCGCTATGGGAACCGAGTTCACTTACCGGATGGGCGGCGATTTCAATGTCCATGGACTGAACCGCAGCGGCCTTCTTCATCCGTTCCACCAGCATACTGGTGGACATACCCACCGCGCAGGCTAAAATTATTTTCATACCCTTCCTCCTAAACCCTGTTTATGGATAAGCGCATAGAGATCACAAAATTCCCGTGCCATATCCAGAATCGTAACCGCCGCCATTAAATGATCCTGAGCGTGGACCATGATCATCCCCATGCCCTGATCCGGATCGTCCAGGGTCATCTGGAGTATTTCGGTTTGGTGCCTGTGGGCAATGGTCATGGCCTCATCACTTTCCTGTAACTCCTGTTGAGCCTGATCCGGCTTCCCTTCCTTTGCCCGGGATATGGCAGTCATGGCATGGCTTTTTGCGTTACCCGCATTGACAATGAGTTGCATTGCTTCTTCTTCAAAACCCATATCACCGTACCTCCTACCCTATCTATAAGCAAAATGTGTGCCAAAACACACCCCATTTTAGTCGAAAATTCCCCTATATGTGTTTTATTTTTGGTAGAATCTTTAAAACACATAATCTTAAAATAAAACAGTTTCCCTTGACAACCGAGGAATCCAGTTTTATGCTAAACCAACTATGAAACGAAAGGATACGGTTCTCCAGGCTCTACGCTCCCTGGGGGAAGGTGAAACCATAACTGCCTCGAAGCTGGGGGAACAGCTGGGGCTTTCCCGGGCCAATGTTTCAAGCGATCTCAACCGGCTCTGCGATGTAGCCTTGGCAATGAAGCGGGGCAGGAAGCCGGTGGAATATATGGCCGCCACAGTACCGGTGGCGGGGGGACCTGGGGCGGCGGCGAAAAATCCCGCAGCCCTGGACCATGATTTTGACGCCTTTGTCCGGGAAAATCCCAGCCTGTCCCCTTCTGTGGAACTGGCAAAGGCTGCGGTACTCTATCCCCCTGCGGGGATGCACATACTTCTTTTTGGCGAAACCGGGGTGGGGAAAAGCATGTTCGCCTCGCATATCTACCATTTTGCCCTTAGCCAACGCCGCATTGCCGAATCTGCTTCCTTTGTAACCTTTAATTGCGCCGACTACGCAAACAATGCCCAGCTCCTGATAAGCCAACTCTTTGGGGCCAGTAAGGGCGCCTATACCGGAGCGGACCGGGATCGGCTGGGGCTTATTGAACAAGCCGATGGGGGCATTTTGTTCCTGGATGAAATCCACCGGCTACCCCCGGAGGGGCAGGAAATGCTCTTTACCTATATCGACCGGGGGGTATTCCGTCGCCTGGGAGAGACCGCCGGGGAGCGGAAAGTATCGGTACTCCTGATCTGCGCCACCTCGGAAAACCCTCAGTCCACCCTGCTGCGGACCTTTGTGCGGCGTATCCCTATGTTCATCCAAATCCCCAACCTTTTTGACCGTTCCCTGGACGAACGGGCCGCCCTGATCGACCTGTTCTTCGCCGGGGAGTCCTGCCGTTTTGGCCAAAAAATCCGGGTATCGGTAAACAGCATGAGGGCCCTCCTGGGTTATACCTGTCCGGGCAATGTGGGGCAGTTGAAAAGCGATATCCAGCTTCTCTGCGCCATGGCTTATGCCCAGTATATTTCCCGGGAGAAGGATTTTATCGGTATTAACAGCTTTTCCCTGCCTCCCCATATCCGGAACGGATTTTTTACCGAGCATAACCGGAAGGAAATCTGGAACCGGGTTCTGGGTATCGGCGGCCGGTACCTTGAATTCACTCCCCAGGGACAGGACAAGCCCCGGGAGGGGGCGGAGGAACCCTCGGATATCTACCGGATGCTGGAACAGCAGACCCTGGATATGCGGCGGGTCGGGATGGCCGAGGAGGATATCCGGGCGGGACAAAATACCGTGGTAGACCGGTACTATACCAATCTTAAGGATTCCGCCGCGGACCTGGTTACCCTGAATGAAATTGAGCGGCTTATCGGCCCGGAAATACTTGCCACGGTGGATAGGATGCTCCGCCTGGGGGTGGATTTATTCGGCGCCCCCTTTGGAGCGAATATCCGCTGGGCCCTGGGTATGCACCTGCACAATGCAATTAAGCGGGTCCAGGCGCATCAGGATATTATCAATCCCCGTCTTGAGGATATCCAACAGAATTATCCCCAACAATTCGCCATCGCCCGTGCCTGTTTGGATATTATCTACCAGGACTTCGGCATAAGCTTCCCTGAAGACGAAGCGGGTTTTATCGCCCTCTTTTTTGATCCCCACCAGGAGGAGGCGCAGAAGAAGTCTTCTCTCCAGATTATCGTGACCGCCCATGGAACGGGAACTGCTACCGGCATGGCCCAAACGGCGAACCAGCTTATTGGGACCGATCTGGCGGTGGGCTTTGATATGTCCCTCCAGGAAAATCCCAATACCACCTACCAGAAAATCAAGGAATTTTTGATCCGCAAACCGGAGATTCGGGAGCTGTTTCTACTGGTTGATATGGGTTCCCCCACAGATTTTGCCCGGCAGCTTGCCAAGGAGTTGGGGCTGAGGGCCGAGCATTGTGTCCTGGCAAGTACCATGCATGTTATGGAAGCCTGCCGTAAAGCCCTGCTGGGTTATCCCCTCCACCGGGTGGCGGAAGATACCCGAAAAATTACCCGGCTTGCCCTGGCGGAGGGCGAACACCCTATCATTGTACCGGCGGTAATCCCCTCGGCCCTGCCGCCGGATGCGGAGCAGCTCTTTTTTATTACCGCCTGTACCACCGGTACGGGAAACGCTGCCATGCTTAAACAGATTTTAGATTCCCGGCTGGATTTAAAAGAAGGAACCTGCAAAATCATCTCCCTGCCCATCACCCATCGGGACCGTTTTACCGCAGCCATCCGGGAACTTGCGGACCAGGGCCGGATTATCGGCGCCGCCAGCGTGCTGGATACAGGGCTGCGGATACCCCATTTTCCCCTGGAGGGAATACTGGACGGTTCCGCTTTGGGAGATATCCAGGCCCTTATCAATATTGAATCCCTCTTTGCCCATATGATCCCCACAATTATCCCCATGCTGGACCATATTGACGGGGCCGTTGTAAGCGCCGATATCCGTACCGCCCTGGAACAGATGAGCGCTGAATTACAGATGCTTTTTAATGGGGAAACCCTGGTGGGGACCTTCTGCCATATTGCCTTTATGATGAACCGGCTCAAAAAAGAGGAATCCGTTGCGCCCTTCCCGGGGAAGGAGGGATTCCTGAAAAAATTCCCCCAGGTGATTTCCGCAGTGGGAAGGGAATGCCGGTTTCTGGGAACAAAGTACGGGGTAACCATTCCCCTGGATGAAATATGCTATATTGCCGCTTTTTTTACCAAGGAAGATATTTTTTCCCCGGCGGCCCCGGGGGTATAGCGTGTTTTGGCATGAATTTTGCATAGTATTAGAGAGAACAAAACACTCGAGGAGGCTTTTTGATGGTAAGCGCAGATATAGAGGTTACCAATCGTATCGGGTTCCATGCCCGTCCGGTATCCCTACTTATTGATACGGCGCGGAAATTTTCCAGTACCGTAAAAGTAAGCAAGGGAGACAAAACGGCGGGGACAGACTCCATGGTAGCCATGCTCAAACTCCAGGTTAAACAGGGAGATATGATAAGCATTTCTGCGGAGGGGGACGATGAAGAAGCGGCCCTTGAGAGTCTTTCGGAATTAGTAAAATCAAAGTTTGGTGAAGATTAAATTGATACTAACGGGTATTGGGGTAACAGAAAAAATTATCATAGGGACCGCCTGTGTACTCAGGGAGATTCCTAAAACCGCCGCTGTTCCTGTTTTGGGGATAGAGGAATTCCGGACCGCCCTGGAAACAAGCAGAAAACAAATAGAGGCCCTGATCAGCTCCGTCCCGGCGGATCAGGGGGCTATCTTTGCAAGCCACCTGAATTTTCTTGAGGACCCCGAATTTACCCAGGAGATGGCAAAGCTTATTGAACAGGAGGGCTGGGATGCAGTCCGGGCGGTGGAAAAGGTAAGCGGGGATTTACAGCAAAGCTTTCGGGAATTTGAGGAACCCTACCTTCAGGAACGGGCTGCGGATGTTCGGGATCTGGGGGAGCGGATTTTACGGAACCTATTGGGCAAAGAAGAGACGGATTTATCCCGTCTACAAGAACAGACGATTCTGGTGGCTGCGGATTTGAGTCCCAGCCAGACCGCCCGGATAGACGGCGCCCATGTGACAGGGCTGGTAACCGAGCAGGGGGGAAGTACCAGCCATACGGTAATCCTGGCAAAAGCCCGGGATCTTGCGGCAGTGGTGGGATGCACGAATATTCTTGCCTCTGTGCAAACCGGAGATTCCCTGATTGTGGACGCTTTAAGTGGTACGGTCATTATCAATGCGGATCCTGAGCAGATACAGATATACCGGGATAAGATACAGAAGCTGGAAGCGGAACAGGAAAGCCGACAGAATATGATCCCGGTACAGCTCTTCCGGACCGATGGACGACAGGTTGTGGTAGCCGCCAATATCGGCAGCGAGGAAGACGCCCGGCAGGCCCTGGAAAAGGGCGCCAATGGGGTGGGGCTTTTTCGCACCGAGTTCCTCTTTTTGGACCGGGATCGTATGCCCAGTGAAGAAGAACAATACCAGGTATACCGGCGGGTAACGGAACTGTTTGCCGGTAAAAGCGTGGTGATCCGTACTCTGGATATCGGCGGGGATAAACAGATTCCCTATCTTCTTATGCCTGCAGAGGAAAATCCCTTTCTTGGGGTACGGGCCATACGGCTCTGCCTTAAGCATGAGGAATTGTTCTGTACCCAGCTTAAAGCCCTGCTCCGCGCGGCTCTGGCGGGGGATCTTAAAATTATGTTTCCCATGATAGGTTCACTGGGGGAACTGCACCAGGCCCAGGAACTGCTCCGGCGCTGCAAGGCTGAACTTTCCGGGGCAGGTATCCCCTTTAGGGAAAACCTTGAAATCGGCATGATGATTGAAATTCCTGCAGCGGCGATCCAGGCGGATGAATTTGCCCGGGAAGTGGATTTTTTCAGTATCGGTACCAACGATCTTACCCAGTATACCTTGGCGGTGGATCGGGGCAACCCGGAATTGAACCGGCTCTACGATTTTATGCACCCCGCAGTTACCACCCTCATCAAGCATACCATCGAAGCAGCTCACCGGCAGGGGATTCCTTGCTTTATGTGCGGGGAGATGGCGTCCTCCCCGGAGGCCATTCCCCTCCTAGCCGGATACGGACTTGATGAATTTTCCGTGAATCTGTCCGATATTTCCCGAACCAAGATGATCCTTCTAAAACAGGAAGGCATTCGCCATTTCAGGTAAAAAGCCCTTACAACGTAAGTTTTATGGTAGAAGGAAATATCATGCTTTAGGGACCCCCGCATTAGGGGTTATCCCTGTTCCGTAATGCAAATTGTAAGACAATATGCTATATTATAACCATGAGATTCTTATGGAATCTTTAAATTATTTAATATCGGAATTATCAGATCTTTCCATTTTTCATATCCAGCTTCGATTAAATGGATACCATCGCCTGAAACATAGTCTTCATTTAATTCACCGCTGCTTGATAATACTTTATTTATATCTACAAATATCAAATTATTCTCTTCAGAAAATTTAATTAAATACTCATTTAATTTATCAATTTCATTATTTATTTTTTTCCAGTCATTGTGATTTTTTGATATTTTTAATGTAGATTGAATTATCACTTTTATATCGTGATCTTCAAGATTTTTTACAATGGTTTTATAATTTTCTAATATTGTTTCAACATCTATTCCACCAAATATATCATTAGTTCCGCCCATAATAAAACACAATTTTGGTTTTAGTAAATATATATCGTCCAACCGAGATAGAAATCTTTTTGTTACATCCCCTGGAATTCCTAAATTTACTACATCATTTCTATTGAGTAATTTATTCCATTCACCACCATATGTATGAGAGTCCCCGAACATTACTATATGATATTCCTCAGGCTGCCGGACCAATGTTTTTATATTTATATTACTATAACCAGGGGACCATGGCTCATAAGGTTTTTCCATATTATGAATTTTAACCAATCCTATTTTTATTAATAATCTTTCAGGGATTTTATAATATATTGAAATAATTATAATAAATGCTAAGGATATTATGTTTGTAATAATAAGTTTGGTGTTTGGTGTTTGGTGTTTGGTGTTTGGTGTTTGGTGTTTGGTGTTTGGTGTTTGGTGTTTGGTGTTTGGTGTTTGGTGTTTCATTCTATCAGAAAATATCCTTCTTGTCAAGTATACAAATATAAAGTAGTTCTCCTTTTATTTATAATAATCAGAAAACCACAGCCTAAGTTCCGCCTTCATATAAGAATTAGCCTACGCGCTTTATCATTCAGCCAAATCCTTCCCCTTCCGGTAGTATTTCTGCATTTCCGCCGGGGGAACCATGCCGCCCCCGGTCGCCCACACCAGATGGGTTGCCTGCCCCGGACCGGCGGATTTGCCGAACTGCTCCCTGAGCCAGGCCTGGCCATTTTTGCTGCCGTAGAGATCCGTGGGGCCCATAAACCCTGCGGTTGCTGAAGGCTCCAGCCAAAGGTCCTCCAACTCCGCGAGCCGGTATACCAGGTAGTACATCTGTTCGTCGCTGACCGTACATTCGCCGCTCAGCAGGGTGTCCATCACGGTTCCCACAAAGCTGGAGGGGCGGCCCACGGCCAGGCCGTCGGCGCAGGTTTTGTTGTCAATGCCGAAGTCGCCGACACTGACCTTGTCCTGGAGGCCCGTGACCAGGCCCAGGAGCATACAGGGCGCATGGGTCGGCTCCGCGAAAAAGCAGTGGGCTGCAGCGCCGAATACCCGCTTGATGCCGTAGGCTACGCCGCCGGGGCCGCCGCCTACGCCGCAGGGCAGGTATACAAAGAGGGGGTGATCCGGGTCAACCGGGATGCCCTGTTCATCAAGCTGTTTTTTCAGGCGCAGGGCTGCTACAGAATATCCCAGAAAAAGGGTCTTTGAATTTTCGTCGTCCACAAAATGACAGTTCGGCCCGGCCAGTTTGCGGCCTTCTTCCACAGCTTTACTGTAGTCTGCCTGGTACTCCACCACGGCAACACCTTTGCTGCGGAGCAGGTCTTTCTTCCATTGACGGGCATCGGCGGACATGTGCACGGTGGTCTTGAAACCCAGCCGGGCGCCCATGATGCCGATGGAAAGCCCCAGGTTGCCCGTGGATCCTACCGCCAGTTCGCGGGTGCCGAAATAGTCCCGGAAACGGTCTTCCAGAAGTATGTCATAGGAATCGGTTTCCTTGAGCATTCCCTTTTCCAGGGCCAGTTTTTCTGCGTGGGCCAGCACTTCGTAGATGCCGCCCCGGGCTTTGATGGACCCCGATATGGGCAGTTGGCTGTCGCACTTTAAAAACAGCTTGCCGCCTATTTTTACCTTGCTCTCTTTTTTGATGAAGTCCAGCATTTTGGGGATTTTCCGCAGGGGGGATTCGATAATGCCGCCATCCTTTGCGGTTTCAGAGAAGGCCTTGGCGATAAAGGGGGCGAACCGGGTAAGCCGATCCGAGGCGTCGTCCATGTCTGCGGGGCTTACACCCCAGCCGCTTAAGCCGGCATCTTTTTTGTAGCGGGGGTTGATCCAGAACACTTGCTCCAGGTCTGACGCCATCCGGAGGACCGGGAATTCTTTTTTCCACTGGTCAACAGTTTTATTGCCGATTAATTTTCTGCCCATGATCAACAAACCTTATTTGCAGTGTTAATTCTTCTTTAAAGTTTATACCGCCCCTTCTTTGGTCCGCCGCAGCCTGACATTTTCAATATCATAGCTGAACAATTCCCGCAGATCGTTGAGCCCCAGGGCCATCAGGGCCATGCGGTCTATGCCTATGCCCCAGGCGGCTACGGGCACATCCACCCCAAGGCTGGCAGTTACTTCGGGCCGGAAGATGCCGGAACCGCCCAGCTCAAACCAGCCCAGGACCGGATGCTTGATGTGCACCTCCACGGAAGGCTCGGTAAAGGGGAAATAGCCGGGGACGTATTTCACTTCCTTGGCGCCGGCTACTTCACGGGCAAACATGTCCAGCATGCCCAGCAGGGTTTTCAGGTTCACATCCTCGCCCAGGACTATGCCTTCGGTCTGGTAGAAGTCCGAAAGGTGGGTGGCGTCCACCTGGTCGTAACGGAAGCAGCGCACTATACCAAAGTACTTGCCAGGAATCTTGGCCTTGGGCAGGGTTTTGGCGGAAAGCACCGTACCCTGGCTGCGGAGTATAAGCCGCTTGGTAAACTCCCGATCAAAGTTATAGCTCCAGCCCCGGCTGCCCGTGGCGCCGCCGTTTTCATGGGCCGCAGCAACATTGGAAAGCCAGGGCTCCTCAATGGACTTGGTATGGGCGAAGCCTTCGGGGCTTGCGGGCCTTGAGGGGTCCGGGGTTTCTGCAACATGGTAGACATCGTGGATGTCCCGGGCGGAGTGGAACTGGGGCATGAACAGGGCGTCGGAATTCCAGAATTCGGTTTCCACCAGGGGGCCGTCGAATTCCTCAAAGCCCAGGGAGGAAAGTTTATCCTTCACATCTTCCAAAAATTTTGCGTAGGGATTGGTCCGCCCGGGGATGAGCCGGGTGGGAGGAACCTTCACGTTGTAGGAACGAAAAGCCTTGCCCTTCCATGAACCGGTTTCCAGCATCTCCGGGGTAAGGGTCCCGATTTCGTCCCCCGTGATCCCCGTCGCTTTCAGGGCCGCTGCAAGCTGCTCCGCCGCCACGGCGCCATCAGTATCCGTGGCAAAGCCGTAGATCACGGTTTCCCGGTCCGCCTGGCGGAAGGGCGCATCCGCAGCGCCCCGCTTTTTGGCGATACCCCCCATGGCGGCTTTTTCGGCGGGGGACAGATCAGCCTCCGCCAGGAGGCCGCCTTCGGCGGAGGCGGCTTTGTTCAGCAGGCCCCGGACAAGGGCGAAGTGCCCGGCAATGCCTTCAGTGGGCTGATCCCCTGAGGCCGCGCCGTGGGAGTGCGCCGTGCCGGGCTGCGGGGCGTTGCCGGCGGGCCGGCCATTGACCAACTGGTCCGGGGGCAAGGCGACTATCACCCGCTTTTCGCCATCCAGGGCTAGAACCCCCAGCTTGGACAGCGCCCCAAAGGCGCTCCCCACGTCCTTATTGTCAAGCCCCAGGGTTTGGGCAATCTCAGGCAGCCGCAGCCCCTGTTTAATCCGAATCAGCTCAATGATCCGCTCTTCCGGGGTCCCCTTTTCCTTCCACTGGCGGCCCAAATCGGTTAATTCATAAAAAATACTGGTTTCCCGGCGGATTTCGCTGACAATGCCCTTGCCCGTAAGCCAGGACAGTGCCTGATTGCCGTTTCCGGGCTTAAAATCCAGGTCCTTTTCAACCTTTTCCACTGAAAGTTCATCGCCCTTCTTATAAAAGAGGATGATCCGCACTTCCAGGGGGTGCAAATTCTTTACCGTACTCTGAATATCGATACCCATAAAAACTCCAGCGCGGGATAATTATAGCGATAACGCCGGAATCAGAATAACAAGTTCAGGGGGGTTTGAGAAGGGTTTGCGAGGCTTGTTTTATATTCCGGACCTTACCGTGGAAAATTGGGTTTAAGGGGCAGTGCGCTAATACGCCGCGAAGGGAATGACCTCTTCGACCTTTACCCGGAACCTGCCCGAGGCGGCCCACTGACCGGCGTCCCTCCAAAAAACAGGGAACTCCGCCAGGCTGATGAAGCCCTCAGCGGCTTTTGGGCGCTGCCGTTCGCTGCCCCGGAGCATGGTGCGGATAGCGGCCCGGGCGGCGTCTTCCAGGGCGGCCTGCTTGATGGTGACCCAGTCGGCTAACAGTACCGGGCCGCCCAGGGGGCCGTGGCCTACAGCCTGGGCACTCCGGTACATGCCCGAGGTCCAGGTGCTTAATCGACGGCGCTGGGCGGCGCTGGGACGGAAGTCGGCCCACATATAGAGCCGGTTATCCCGGACTTCGGTATCGGTAGCGAAAAGCCCCGGGTCTCCCCATGGGATGACTCCCTGGGGTTCCAATTCCAACTGCTCTGGGATGTTCCGGGCCTGTTCGCCTATGTCATAATGAAAAGCCCAGCCGTATACCATGGCGGAAAAAAACAGGGACGCCTCCTCCAGGGCCCGGCGGCGCAGGGCTTCCGCATCAGGAGGGGCGGGATCCTCAATAAATTGTCCGGGCATGGGCTCCAGTTCAACCCAGACCTGCCCCCGGAGTACTTCCTGGGCGGGAAGTACAAAGAGGGGGATACTAAAAAGCAGCAGGCCCAGAGCGCAGAACCGTAACATATCCCCATTATCGGAACAGGGGGGAATAAATTAAGCCGGCTATTGACAATGTATCATAAATATGATACATATAGATCATGGATAAGGATAACTGTACAATATATATAGAGCCCTTTTATTCCATTGAGTGGTATTATGATCAAAAAGGTAATAGTCAGGCTTATGATTATTTTTTATCAACTACACAAGAGCAAAAAAGAAAGTTTTTAATTTTGGTAAAAAAAATTGGGGATTTTGGAAAAATATATAACAAAACAAAATTTACCTATGAAGGAGATAAAATATATGCCTTTAAACCACAGCCAGATAGATATTTATCCTTTTTTACAACGGAAAAGAAAATAATTGTTACAAACGCCTTTTGGAAAAAAACTCAAAAAATGCCAACGAATGAAAAAAATTTGGCTATAAAATATTTGAATGAATATAATTCAAGAAACCCTGGAGGTAAATAATTATGGAAACAACCTTTGATAAATTTATTAACAAGGATCCCAAGGAAAAGGAAATATTTGAAAAAGAATATAATGATTTTTTGGTATCAGAATTTGTATTACAAAAAATGGAAGAAGAAAATATTTCTGTAAGAACGCTCGCCAAAAGAGCGGGTGTGTCTCCAACAATAATACAAAAGATGAGAAGCAAAGAGTCTGAAAAAATAAATTATAGGACGTTTTCCAATGTATTACATTCATTGGGATACAAAATCAGTATAGAAAAAATGTAAAATGGAAATTATAAACAAGAGCCTCGGAGCGGGGTTCTTCTAGGAAGGCCTGAAAAAAAGGCGCCCGCTTCCGAAACCGATCCGGAAACAGGCGCCCCCTCTTTTCTAACTCCTCACTTATTCTGCGGTATATCCGGCAAACTTGCAAAACCCTTCGCCAGATCCTCGTCAGTGGGGATCGAGTCGGTCATGGTTTTGGCGTTGTAGGACATATAGGCGGTCATGTCAAAGTAGCCGGTCCCGGTAAGGCCGAAGAGGATCACCTTCTTTTCACCGGTCCGCTTACATTCCAGGGCTTCGTCGATGGCAGCCTTAATGGCGTGGGAGGATTCCGGCGCGGGAAGTATGCCTTCGATTTTGGCGAACTGCACGGCGGCATCGAAAACATCGGTCTGCACCTGGGAACGGGCTTCCAGGTATCCGTCCTGGTAGAGCTTTGACAGGATGGGGTTCATGCCGTGGTAGCGCAGGCCCCCGGCGTGGTTGGAGGAGGGGATGAAGCCGTTCCCCAGGGTACACATCCGTAAAAGCGGGGTGGTCTTGGCAGTGTCCCCAAAGTCGTAGGCATAGCGGCCCCGGGTAAAGGAGGGACAGGAAGCGGGCTCCACGGCTATGAACCGGGTATCGGACTTGCCATTGATCTTATCCGCCATGAAGGGGGCAATGAGGCCCCCCAGGTTGGAGCCGCCGCCTGCGCAGCCGATGATGATGTCCGGCTTAATGCCGTATTTGTCCAGGGCGGCCTTGGCCTCCTGGCCGATGATGGACTGGTGAAGCAGCACATGGTTCATGACACTCCCCAGCACATAGCGGCACTTATCGGTTTTTATCGCAGTCTCCACGGCTTCGGAAATAGCGCAGCCCAGGGAGCCGCCGGTGTTGGGGTTCCTTGCCAAGATGCCCCTGCCCGCTTCGGTGGTGTTTGACGGTGAGGGAATCAGCTCGGCGCCGTAGGTCTCGATCAGGGCTTTTCGGTAGGGTTTCTGCTCGGAACTGACCTTCACCATATAAACCGTGAGCTTAATATCGTAATAAGCGCAGGCCATGGCCATGGCGCTTCCCCATTGGCCCGCCCCGGTTTCGGTGGTCAGGGATGTGAGCCCCTCTTCCTTGGCGTAATAGGTCTGGGCGGCGGCGGAATTCAGCTTGTGGGAGCCGGAAGTGTTGGTGCCCTCGTGCTTGTAATAGATCTCCGCCGGGGTTCCCAGGGCCTTTTCCAGAAAGTAGGCCCGGATCAACGGGGCGGGACGGTAGGCCTGGTAAAATTCCCGAAGCCCCTCGGGGATGGGAATAAGCCGGGTGGTTTCGTCCAATTCCTGCTTTACTGACTCCTTGCAAAACACCGCTTCCAAATCTGCCGCTGTGGCGGGCTGCAGGGTCCCGGGGTGCAGGATGGGGTCCGGTTTATCCTTCATATCCGCCCGGAGGTTGTACCAGTTCCTGGGGATCTCGTCCTCAGAAAGGTACAAGCGGGTAGGGATTCTCTTTGCCATAATAGGTCTCCTTAAAAATAAGTTGTTTCTACGTATAGAAACATAGCATATTAAAAATCTTCTGTCAAGAAAAAGCCCGAAATTTTATTTATTTTTTTGGGTCAGATACTTCCAGGGGTTAGCGTTAAAGCGGACAAGAAAATACAGCCACCCAAAGGCAAAGCCCGCCAAATGGGTCAGATGGGCCACCCCGCTGCGGAAGCCGAATACCGAGGAGAAAAGTTCCAAGGCGGTAAAGCCCAGGACCATAACCGGCGCCCGGAGGGGCAGTATGCCCCAGAGGTAGACCATTGAATCGGGGAAAAAGGTCGCATAGGCCAGCTGCACTGCAAAAAGAGCCCCGGAAGCGCCCATGAGCTGGACCATGTAAGCCCCGGTAAACCAGTAGATGCAAAAGGACAGCACCCCGGCCAGAACACCAGTTACAAGATAATAGAGAAGGAATTCTTTGCTCCCCATTCGCCGCTCCACCTGGGCGCCGAAAAAAAACAGGGCCAGCATGTTAAAGAGGATGTGGGTTATGCTCCCGTGGGCAAACATGTAGGTTAAAAACTGCCAGTAAAATCCGTTCCGGATTAGAATGGGATTCAGGGCCAGATAATAGGTAATCCGGGGATTTATCATCTGCATGACAAAAATCAAAACATTGATGCCGACTATAAAGAGCATGGTATTATCATAACGGTAACGGAAGGGCCGTTGTATCAAATTCATAAAAACTCACTTTTAGGATAAGGTAATTCTGTTTCTGCCGTTTTGCTTTGACTGGTATAGGGCCTGATCCGCCCGCTCGATCATGGCTTCGCCGGAAACATCCCGGTCTTTATCATAGCAGGCAATGCCGCAGGAGATGGTTACCCCCAGGATGACATCTTTATATTTAAATTTGGTTGTTTCAATGGTCTTCCGGATACGCTCGGCTATTTTCAGGGCCATACTTTTCCCCGGATGGGAGATGAGGACCACAAATTCTTCCCCACCGTACCGGGCTGCAACATCCGAGCTCCGGGTATTGTCTATGATGATCTGGGCAACGTTCCTGAGTACATCATCACCGCAGGAATGGCCGTAGGTATCGTTGACCTTTTTGAAAAAATCAATATCAAACATGAGCAGGCTAAAACATTCTCCGGTCTTCGCATTGTCCAGCCATTCGTTCAGTACAGAAAAGAGATAGTGTTTCAACTTGAGTTTGGTCATCATATCCGTGGTAGCCATCTCAAATAGCACAGCATTATTGATGGCGATGGAAGCCAGGGTCGCCACATTGAGGATATACTTCTTTTCGTAGCTGTCAAAATCACCCTCGTCTATACGCTCCCCCATCATGATAATGCCGTTTATCCGGCCCTGGGCCTGCAGGGGGATCAATAGAGAAGGGTTAAGTTCCAGAATAGGATCTAGCCCTTCCAGGGAAACCCCGTTGTCCCGAATCTCATCTATGGTGTAGCAGCCATACTGCTTATTGAAGAACCGTATCAGATCATGCTTTTCCGGTATTGTGTAGGCAAGGGTATGGTCGATCTCAAAGCCCGTATAATTCCGGTGAAGGCTGAATTCCTCCGAATCCAGGTGTTTGCGGACCAGGAGACCCACCTTGAGTACCTTGAGCTGGGCCATGCAAATAAGCAACAGGGAATCAATGAGAATGGTAAAATCCAGGGTTGAATTCAAACTTTTCGATATCTCAAAGAGTTCCTTCAGATCGAAAACCTGCTTTTCAAGCTGTTCGATAGCTGAGAATTCCTGTGTCCCGGATTTGATTAAAAGCGCATCGTCTCCCATCGTACCTTTCCGTAAAAGAATTAGGTAAGTATACCCCTTTAGGCGGTGCTTCGCAAGCTGTCATTTATAAACCCAGAATTGCCCGGTATTCTTCAATAGTACCGGCGTGTACCAGCCGATTCCGCAGGGCGGAGCCACCACTGATTCCCCTGGTATAGGCGCAGAACTGTTTCCGCATTTCCATACAGGCCGATCCTTCTCCCCTATCCCGGCTTAATAGCCGCAACTGCCTGAGGGCGGTTTCCAGCCTTTCCCGGGGTTCCGGGGGCTGCCAGGAACCTGTGGTAAGGAGGGAACGGGCGGCGGCAAAAACAAAGGGGTTCCCCAGGGCGCCCCGGGCAAACATCACCGCAGCGCAGCCCGTTTCCCGCAGCATCCTCTCAGCATCCTCCGCCGTAAAAAGGTCCCCGGAACCGGCCACAGGAACCGGTAGGCAGGCGGCCAAGTCGGCGATAAGGGACCAGTCGCTTTGACCGGAATAGCCCTGGGCCCGGGTCCTGGGATGGAGCCCCACCAGAGCCGCCCCGGCCTCCACGGCTATCCGGGCGCATTCCCGGTAATTGAGGGAAGCCCCGTCCCAGCCGGCGCGGAGCTTCACCGTTACCGGGACCCCTCCCAGGGCTTCCCGAGAAGCCCGGACCACCGCCTCCACAATACGGCCCAGGATATCCGGGTTCTTCATCAGGGCGGAACCGGAGCCGGTTTTTATTATCTTTGGAACCGGGCAGCCGCAGTTGATGTCCACCGCCTCGGGACGCCAGGGCGCCAACAGCAGAGCCGCCGAGTACATCACATCCGGGTTGGCGCCGAAAAGCTGTATGGCATAACGGGTCTCATTTTCCGCCCTGGGCAAAAGCAACTCAGTCCGCACCCCGTCCCGGGTCAGAGCCTCTGAGGAAACCATTTCGGTGCAGGTAAAATCGGCGCCTTGCTCGATACACACCGACCGGAAGGCCCGATCCGAGTATCCCGCCACAGGCGCGAGAAAGAGATTGCCCGGAACTATCAGCTTGCCAATGGCAAGGGGATGATAGAGGCTCACCTATTCAGTGGGCAGCCCAAAGAACCGGTTGGAGTTTTCCCAGAGCGCGGCGGAAAGTTCTTCATCCCCGATTTCCAGCATATCCGCCAGGAAACGGGCAGTCAGGGGCAGGTACTTGGGCATATTCCGCTTGCCCCGGAAATCCGCGGGAACCATGAAGGGACTCTCGGACTCAATGAGGATCCGATCCAGGGGCAGAACCCCGATAGTATCATGGAGGTTCCGGGCATTACGGTAGGTCAAATTCCCCGCAAAGGAGAAATAAAGGTTCAGGTCCAGGGCCCGTTTGGCGTATTCCGCGTCCTCGGAGTAGCAGTGGAGTACCCCACCCTTAGGGGGCAGCCGATCCCGGAGTATGTCCAGCACATCCTTACCAGCATCCCGGTTATGAATGATCACCGGCAGGTTGAGCTTTGCCGCCATATCCAATTGGGTGATAAAAAGCTCAATCTGAGACTTTTTATCACCGAATTTGCGGTAATAGTCCAGACCGATCTCCCCTATCGCCACAACCCTGGGAAGCTGGACGCTCTGCTCAATTATTTGAGCCCAGTCCTTACCGGGGTTCTGCACCTCCGAAGGGGAGACCCCAACGGCATGAAAAACATTTGAGGCGGATTTAAGGTTATCATAGATCTTCACAAAATCGTGAAGGCTGTTGCAGATTGAAACAAGCCGGGTCACAGAGGCCTGGCGGGCTTCCTGAATAACAATGAGCTGCTCGATAGGGTCATCACAAATGAGCCCTACGTGGGCGTGAGTTTCAAAATACTGCATGGCTTTGTCCAAAGAAATGAAATCGGAACTTTCCAAACTGGATATAACTGAGTATAACACACAATCCCCGTATGGTCAATGAAATGTAGCATTTTCTTAAGGTACCCATCCAATGGTTAACCAGCCATCTTATGGCGCATGATCCCCATAATTTTCTAAATTTTTTTCTTGCGGTATATAACTAAAATACTCATAATATAACCATGTGGCTACTCTATAAAAGGCAGAAATACTACCATGATAAGAATCGTTATTATCGATGGCCAGGATTCAGACAGGAGTAAGGTAGAATTTATTTTATCGGAACACCAAGACTTTAGGGTCGTCGGGGTGGGGAAAAACGGCTATGATGCCCTCAGTTTGCCCAATCATTGCAGACCGGATGTCGTTTTATTGGATATCAATTTATCCGATATAGACGGGGTACGGGCGATCTCCATCCTGAAATGCCGTTCCCCCAAGATCGGCATCATCATCTTCACCTCAATAGAGGATGATGAAAGTGTTTTTAAAGCCATTTGCAATGGCGCTTCGGGGTATCTCCTGAAAAACACGGACCCGGAAGAATTAGTCGAAGGGATACGGATGGTCAACTCAGGGGGCTGCTTCATGGCGCCCCAGCTGACCCCGGGTGTTTTCCGCATGGTTTCTAGACTTGCCCGGAACCCTTCCGGTGCGGTTTCCAAAACCAATAGCCCGACTCCGGACGCGGCGGCCTTTCCCCCCAATCTGTCCAGGACCGACTTACAGATCATCCATTATGTCGGACAGGGACTGGAAAACCGGGAAATCGCAGCGAATCTCCGCCTCTGTATTGGCACGGTACGAAACCGTATGTCCGTGATACTGCAAAAAATATCCCTCAGGGACCGGACCCAGTTGGCAATATTTGCCCGGCAGTACGGCCTTTAGGAGGTTTTCAGTTTACCTGATCTGCACCAGCTCCATCTCAAAAACCAGGAAGGAGTTGCCGGGAATAGCCCCGTTCCCGGCGCCCCGTTCACCATAGGCCAGTTCCGGAGGAATGACCACCAACCGCTTTTCCCCGAGCTTCATGTCCAGCAGGGTCTCATCCCAGCCCTGGATAACCCGGCCCGCCCCAACAGGAAACTGCAAGGGTTCGCCGCGGAGCTCCGAATTGTCAAAAACCTCGCCGTTCAGGAACATCCCCTTGTAGTTTACCGAGACGGTCTTACCCTTTTCAGGTTTGGCCCCGGTTCCCGCTTTCTGGATAATATAGTAGATACCCGAGGGCGTTACATTCGCGTCCGGGTACCTGGTCTTAATCTGGGCAATGTCCGCGTCCCGGCCGGCCCGAGCCTTGGCGGCTTCCGCGGCAGCGGAGTTCTGCCTGAGGGTATCAAAGGCGGCCTGATCGGCCTTGAAGTCATTGGCAGCCTGGCCGTTGCGGATGATGGTTACTGATTCTATCTTGTCGCCTTGCTTAATGGCGTTCACCACATCCTGGCCTTGCACCACCCGGCCGAAAATCGTGTGCTTTCCGTCCAGCCAAGGGGTCGCCACATGGGTAATGAAGAACTGGCTCCCATTGGTGCCCGGCCCGGCGTTTGCCATGGAAAGAACCCCCGGTCCGTCATGCTTCAGGGACGAATCAAACTCATCGGGGAACCGGTAGCCCGGACCGCCTGACCCGTTCCCCACCGGGTCGCCACCCTGGATCATAAAGTCCGCAATAACCCGGTGAAAGGTAAGGCCGTCATAAAAGGGCTTACCCCCGGCGGCGTTCATCTTTCCTTCCGCCAGGGCAACAAAATTACAGACCGTCATGGGAGTCTTCTGATACTCCAGGCGGAGAACTATATCCCCCCTGCCGGTATGGATCCGGGCGAAAAGCCCGTCACCCAAAGCAGCATTAGCGGAATTCCGCGGAGCAGCCGGGCTGGTTGAAGAGGAGCCCCCTGGGGCACAGGAAGCGGTACCGGCCATCAGCGCCAAAAGGACGCTGCCGATACTTAGTTTTGTTAATATACGCATAAGTAATTATAGCATAAGGGGAAGATGCGGGGCAACTGTGGAGGACCGGACTCCTACAACTTCACCCGGCCTCGGAAGCTCCGGGAAAGGGTGAGCCGGTCGGCGTATTCCAGGTCCCCCCCCACGGGAAGCCCGGACGCCAAGCGGGTTACATCGGCGCCTGAATCCTTCAGGAGTTTCTGCAGATAGAGGGCCGTAGTGTCCCCTTCCAGGGTGGGGTTCATGGCCAGGATAAGCTCCCTGGTCCCTTCGGCCCGGACCCGGCTGAGGAGCTTGCCTATGGAAAGGTCCTCCGGGCCCACCCCTTCCAGGGGCGCGATAAGCCCCCCCAGGACATGGAAGCGCCCGTGAAATTCCCGGGATTCCTCAATGACCCGCACATCCTGGGCCCGCTCCACCACACAGATAATGGAACCGTCCCTGCCGGTATCGGAACAAATGGGGCAAGGGTCACTCTCGGTAAAGCCCCCGCACACCGAACAATGCCGGATAGCCTGGTGCAACCCTGCCAGTTCCTCAGCCAAATCCTTGGCATAGCCGGGGCTGGTATCCAGGATATGGTAGGCCATGCGGCCGGCGCTTTTTTTGCCCACCCCGGGGAGCTTTGAGAGCAGGGCTAC
Organism: Treponema primitia ZAS-2; assembly: GCF_000214375.1. NCBI lineage: Bacteria > Pseudomonadati > Spirochaetota > Spirochaetia > Treponematales > Treponemataceae > Treponema > Treponema primitia. Next base: position 3,890,391 of record NC_015578.1, read on the forward strand.
CAGCCGATCCAGGGCATTCAGGTCGCCGGAACGGTCCTGGTTCACGAGGCCCCCGGAGCCCCGAAGCCGGGAAACCCGCCCGGAAAGCCCGGCGGCATACCCTGTAAACCGTTCATCCCCATCAGGGAACCCATTTCCCGGTTCAGGGCCTCCTTCATCTTGTCCGTGGCGCTCACAAAGGCCGCCGCCACCAGGTCCTGGAGCATTTCCATGTCACCCTGCCCTTCAACAGCCTCCGGGCGTATACGCACCCCCAGGACCTCCATGCGACCGTTCATGTCAATCTCCACCATACCGCCCCCGGCGGACCCGGTAACCGTGATGTCTCCCAGTTTTCCCTGGATAGACCCCATCTGCTCCTGGATCTTTTGGGCATTCTTCAGTATGTCAAAGGGATTAATGTCCATCGTTTTTCTCCATTCCGTTTGTTTTAACCACCGTACCCCGAAACATACGGCGGACCATTTCCGCCTGGGGGCTCAAGGGCTTCTCCGGCTCCACTCCGCCCGGGGCCCCGGCCGGGACTTGAACCGCTTCGGGCAACACGGGCTTCCCCCACAATTTTCCCAGCAACTGCCTGATAAGGGCAGAATCCTTCTTTATCAGCTCTGCCGTCAGGGGATCCTGTACCGGGATACGGAGCTTTCCTTCGCCGGGGGAATCGCCGGAACCGTTCGTTTCAACAGTGTTAGCGCCGTTGCCATCGTCGCCGATGCTGTTAGCGCCCGCCCACTCCCAGGGCAGGGACTTATCCAGCCCTGAAGCAAGAAGCCCCCGATCCTGCCGCAGGCTCTTGATAAGGGCCTCCCTCAGTTCCGGCAGATCCTTACAGGGCACAGCCGCTTCTACGGGGGACTCTCCGGGGAGAGCACCGGCTTCAGCCGAAACGCCGGGACCAGAGCCGGACAATCCGGCCCCCGCCGCCAGTCCCGCACCCGGGGCCGACGGTTCCCCCATCTGAGACACAGCCGCCCGATCCGACGCCACTTGCAACGCAGTTCCCCGCGCAACAAGCTCCGCCTGAGCCGCCGCATCGGCAGCTTCCCGGGCAGCCAGAACCCGCTTAAAACCTTCGACAAAGGCCCCGGGCCGGCTAAGGTCGGTCTTGTCCTGAACCGCCGGGGCTACCGACCCCGGCCCGGCTAAAGGGCCGGCTATCCCTCCCCCATCACCCTTGTCCAGAATGTTCCGGGCCCCCGCAATAGCCGCCCGTAGTTCCAAGGGGGACACCCAGCGGTCCAGCCAGCAGAGTTTAGAAACCGCCGTCTCCAGCTCAAACCGGGGGGACACCGAGTACCGTATATCCCGGTAAAGGTCCAGCAGCAGGGACAAAGCCTGTTCAAGCCGGGGCGAATCCAGCTTTTCCTGGACCAGGGCAGAGAAGCGGTCCGGCCCGAACCCCAGGAGGGACTCCCTGGTCACCCCGTTTTTCAAAAGCAGCAGACTCCGGTAATACCCCGCCAGGTCAATGACGAATTGTTCTATCGCAATCCCCGCGTCCAGGATCTCGTCAATCTGGGCGAACGCCCCGGCAGTATCGTTGGCCGCGCAGCTTTCCGCCAGGGCGTTGAGCTTATCCAGTCCCACCAGTCCCAGCTTGTCCCGGATAAGCTGGGACCGGATATGCCCCTCGGAAAAAGAAGCCACCTGGTCAAACAGGGTATAGGCATCCCGCAGGCTGCCCGTAGACTCCTTGGCAATCCAGAACAGGGCCTCGTCCTCAGCCTCTATCCCCATCTCCGCGCAGGTATCCTTCAAAATACCCTGAATCGTTTCGATAGGGATAAGCCTAAAGTTGAACTGCTGGCAACGGCTCCTGATAGTAGCCGGCACCTTATGCACTTCCGTGGTGGCAAAAATAAAGACGATATACTCAGGCGGCTCCTCAATGGTCTTGAGGAGGGCGTTAAAGGCGCTTTGGGAGAGCATGTGGACTTCATCGATAATATAGATCTTCTTCCGCCCACCCTGGGGTGGGAAGATGACCTCATCCTTAATCTGACGCACATCGTTGACCGAGTTATTGGAAGCCCCGTCAATTTCGATGATATCCAGACTGGCCCCCCGGGTAATTTCCCGGCAACTGGGACATTCCCCGCAGGGCGTCACCGTGGGCCCCTTTTCGCAGTTCAGGGACCGGGCCAAAATCCGGGCGGCGCTGGTCTTGCCGCAGCCCCTGGGGCCGGAAAACAGGTAGGCATGGGCAATACGTCCGGTTTCTATGGAGCTTTTCAGGGTGGCAGCCACAAAATCCTGGCCCGCCAATTCATCAAAAGTCTTGGGACGCCGCTTGGTAGCGGTTACTTCATAAGCCATGCTGCCAGTATAGCCGGAAAAGCGGCAGAAAAAAAGGGGGCCCAACCCCGGTAACACTTATAACTTAATTAGAAGCCCCCGCCCAACAACAGCCCGCGAACCAGTGAGCGGGTCGTTTTCTACCAGGCAACACGGCGTGGGGGCCATCTCCGGTAACACTTAGTAAAAAGTAAAAAGCCCCCGCCCAACAACAGCCCGCGAACCAGTGAGCGGGTCGTTTTCTACCAGGCAACACGGCGTGGGGGCCATCTCCGGTAACACTTAGTAAAAAGTAAAAAGCCCCCGCCCAACAACAGCCCGCGAACCAGTGAGCGGGTCGTTTTCTACCAGGCAACACGGCGTGGGGGCCATCTCCGGTAACACTTAGTAAAAAGTAAAAAGCCCCCGCCCAACAACAGCCCGCGAACCAGTGAGCGGGTCGTTTTCTACCAGGCAACACGGCGTGGGGGCCATCTACGGTAACACTTAGTAAAAAGTAAAAAGCCCCCGCCCAACAACAGCCCGCGAACCAGTGAGCGGGTCGTTTTATACCAGGCAACACGGCGTGGGGGCCATCTACGGTAACACTTAGTAAAAAGTAAAAAGCCCCCGCCAGGATTGACCACGGCGCAACAAACATCCGCTTGCCGTTGCTTCCTTCCGGACCTGGCGGGGTTGGGCGGCGTTCATTCGCATGGGTCCTGGCTAAGGGGCAGTTCTAAGGTACTAAATGGAGACGCTTAAGTCAAGGAATACAGCCCCTGTTTCAGGGGCCGATCATTTTAACCTCATGGTTTACCGCGATCCTTTTAGGGGGACCACGGCAAGCTATGGGGTTTATATTTAAAGCGCTATCTAGTACCCATGAGTTCCTGCAACTTCGAATCGTTAAAAGGAACAAAGCGGCTGTTCGCATCAAAGATCATGGTGCCGGTTCTGGCGATAGGATCGTAGGGCTTCCAGTCCAGGCCGGGCTGGCTCGGGTTGCCGTTGGTGGCAAAGTTGACCCAAGCCTGGGCCATAATATCCTGCATCTTATAAACATCAGCCGTTCCACCAGTAGCTTTGGTAATTTCCCTGAGCCCCACATTGTGGAACACATAGATTAGTTCCGAACAATGGAAGGCGGTTATGCCGCCGTTTGCAGGAGCTTCAAATACGAACAAGTAGGTGTATACCGGAGCGGTCGCGGTCTTTGCCTTATCCGCCAAGTGATCCTGAGAGGGACGCCGGAAGCGGCCAATATCGTAGAAAAAAACATCCTGGGGTTTCTTCTCGGGGAAGAGCTTGGTAAATTCATCCTTTATTGCTGCGGCATCGGAGCCAAAGCGCTTGGTAAGATAGCTGTCTGTTTCCGCAGTAGTCCAATCATTCTTGTAAATACCCTGATCAATCAAGGGTAGATTGTGGTTGGTGATTTCGCTGAACACGGAGCCTTGCATAAAGGGCATTGTATTAGCCCAGTCGGGATAATTGTCCTGAACCACATTGTTATCGGCTACCGCACGCCACGAGAGGCTTACATTTAGTTCTTTACCTGCATCAGCAAGGGCCGCTACGCCGGCGGCCAGAAGGGTGTTATAGTCAATGGTCTTAATTTGGTCAATGGTGGCCTGAGTAAGACCGAGCTTCTGTACCGTAAGCTGACCAACCCGGTCAGCTTGTTGTTTGGTCAAGATGGTATAGGCGCCGCTGTGTCCAATTGCCCTAACAAAGAGACCCTTTGCCGCGGGCATATGCATCAAAACCTGCACCTTCTGGGAGCCGCCGGACTGCCCAAAGATGGTCACGTTATTGGGGTTCCCACCGAACTGGGCAATATTATCCTTAACCCACTGGAGGGCCGCCACCAAGTCCAACTGACCGAGGTTGGCGGTTTCCTTATAGGCATCGCCAAAACCGGAAAGATCCAGATACCCCAGGACGTTGAGCCGATGATTTACGGTCACTACAACCACATCGCCGAACTTGCTCAGGTTTCCACCTTCATAGGCTACCGCTTCAATAGCAGAACCATTGTTGAATCCGCCACCATGGATAAAGACCATGACCGGTTTATCCGCGCTGGAAGAAAGAGATTGGGTCCATATATTGAGATACTGACAGTCTTCACTCTCAATATAATACCGATGGGGCCAAGCAAATTCATCGCCGCCTACAGCGGTCTGTACCGGAATCTTAGCATTAGGTCCGTACACCTGTGCAGGTTTAATCCCCTGCCAAGCCGGTACGGGCTGGGGTTTGCCAAAGCGCTCGGCCACCGCATACCGGATACCGGTGAAGGCCAAAGTCCCGTCCCCTTCAACAAATCCCTTGAGTTGTCCGCCCGCTACCTTGACGATAGGCATCTCAGGGGCCGCTGTGGGGATACTTTTCCCCTGCTCTGCACTGCCCTTGGCGAACACAAAAGAGCCCACAGTGACAAGAATTACACACGCTGTTAACAATTTCTTTTTCATCACATTCCTCCAAAATAAAATAATGTACTATAAAAGTAACAATATATTATAAATCCTATATTCCTACCTGTCAACAAATTTTTTTGACAGATAAATGTACAACAACCGCGTAAATTTTACGCGTTTCATCAATAATGTTACCTGATTTCTCCGGAACTTCCAGCGAAGCTTCCCCCGGAAACAATCTCCAGAACCTTCCGCTTATTGCCATTCTGCACCTCAAAGAGATATACCGGCTTATTCCGGGGATAGCCCCGGGAATTGCTCCAGGTATACTGGATGCCCTCAAAATTCTGAATCTCGTTGCAGTAATCCCGAATAAGTATCCGTTCCTCCGCCAGCTTTTTCGGATCCCCGGTGATCCCTGTCGCCTCAATCGCCCGTTTGATCATGTAGACCGCATCATAGTAGTTGGGTGAAAGGCTGAAAGGCTCAGCGCCGTTGTAGTCTGCCTTAAAGGCATCCCGGAACGCGTCCCAGCGGGGGTTGCTCAGGCCGGGGTCCGCGAAGTTGTAAATCATAACGCCGTTAATGTTACTGCCCCCCACGGTGTATAGGGACGCATCATCCCCGGAAGAGAAGACCAGGAGCCGGTTCATATCGGTCCAGCCCCGGGACTTGAGTTCAGCAATAATGCCTGGGATCTTTTGGGCATTGCAGGCAAAGATGATAGAGTCAGGATTCTGCGACAGGGCATTAACCACCAGGGGGCCGAAGCTCACCGCATCGCCCGGGACATCCACCTGGTTAAGCAGGACGGCGCCTGCATCGGCAATGCCCTTTTCGTGGGCCTGGGCCATCCCGGCCCATACGCTGTAGTTCTCCACAAACTGGACCACCCGTTTCCCCCTGGTATGGGTAAGCCATGCGGCAACAATGGGAGGCAGCGGTTCCTGAGTGGGGGGGAACCAGCTGATAGCCCAGGGGTAGAAATCCGCCACATATTCCCAGGAGGTAGTTGCCGTAAAAGAATAAATCCCCTCCTCGGCGGCAAGAGGCACCGCAGCCAGAATTACCGGCTCGGGAACCGGACCCATGACGGTCAAGGCGGTATCCAGAAGCTTGGACATTTCGGTAATGCCCGTGGCAGGCTCCATACCGGTATCGATCCGAAGTATACGCACAGGCTTCCCCGCAATGCCCCCTGCGGCGTTTATCTCAGCGGCGGCCCGGTCAGCCCCCCACTGGAGGTAAGCGCCTATGCTGGCAATAGGGCCTGTAAGCACATTGAGAAAAGGAATCTCCCATTCCTCCGCTGCGGCAACAGATTTTTTTGCGCCCTTCGATCCGGAACATCCGGCAAGTACCAGGGCAAGCAATACAATCCAGGCAGCACGGAATTTCCTGTTCATCTTTTCCTCCAAACACTAGTACTAATCCAAGGCAAAATTTTCCGCAAAGCCGGACGGGTTATTACCCCCTCGGGCCTTACCATCAATATAACAATAAGAATAAGCGCGTAAAAAACATTCTTCCAGCCCTGGAGCGCCTCGGGCATGATTAGGGGGATACCCCACAGTATTGGTGTTACCAAAAGTATGCCCCACTGGGTAGTATAGCCCCCCACAAAGAGCATGGTCACAAAAAGCCCCAGGTTCTGAAAGGTAATAAAGGCCGGCGAAATGGACCGGGTCACATAAAGGTACAGCACCCCCGCCAGCCCCCCCATTGCGCTGGATGCGGTCTGGAGCAGCATCCCCATGGTTTTGATGTTTATCCCCAGGGAAAGCGCCATGTCCCGATCCGCGAAAATACAGGAAGCCGCCCTGCCCAAAGGGGAGCGGTCAAACCGGTAAACAAGAAACCCGACCAGCAGCAGGATAAGGTAGATCAGGATCACCAGAAAAAGCCGGTTCCCCTGGGTTGAATCGATGATCCGGGGAACCCCGTACATACCCAGGGTCCTGCCCAGGAAGGGGGTGTTTTCGGCAATAGTCCTGACCAGAAACATAAAGGTTAACCCAACGATCGCCACGGAGAAACAAGGGGCGTCTCCAATGCAGAGGGAAACTAGGAAGCCGATAAGGGCGCTCAGTATTACTGCGCCAAGGAGCACCGCGAAAAACGGCCAATGGGCCGCGCCCTGGGCGCCTGAGACAGCGGCCCCGGACACCAAGGCGCCGAAATAGGCGGAGATAACCATATTGGGGATCACCAGAAAGTGAAGCTGCCCCATGCGGTAGGGCAGGTACAAGGCCCAGGATGCGAGAATAAAAATAGCGGTAAAGCTCAGGAAAAAAAACACCGGACCGGACACGAACCCCCCTACAGCTTTGTTCCAAAGACGCCCTTGGGCTTTGCCAGGACAACAACCAGCATAATAACAAACACCGCCGCATTAGACCAGGACCCGGAAAAGTAGCCCTGGATAAGCGCCTCTACTATACCCAGAAGCAGGGCAAAAACCAGCCCCCCCGCAAGGTTCCCCAGCCCGGCGATGATGGAAATCCCCAGGACCTTATGCCCCAGCTGATCCCCCAGGTCCGCCGAAGCGAAACCCAGCAGCATAGCCATCAGCGCCGCAGTGATCCCCCCCAAAAGGCCCGTAAGAAAATAACTCTGGAGCCCGGTCCTGAAAACCGGAATCCCCGCCAGCTTTGCCCCGCCGGGATTTTCGGCCATGGCCCTGAAAGCCCGGCCCACTCTGGTCCGGTAGATGATGCGGAACAGCACCGCTACTGCGATAATCCCCACCGCCAAGCTCAGCGCCTGTCCGTAACTAACACTGATAAGGCCGTGCTGCCAGAGGGGCTCCCGGGTCAGAGCTATCCACCCGGAAGGGTCGGCATCTTCGGTGAGAAAGGAAACCGGGAAACCCTTATTGATACTGTGGGAACAGAATTCGGTGATGATCACCCCCATTCCCATGGAGATAACCATGGTAGCGTTAATATCAACCGTCCCCCGTTTGCGCGACTTGCAACGAAGTTCCCCGCGCATAATATGCTGAAACACCGGGGCTGAAACCATGTTAAGGATAATCGCAGAAACAATGCTTGCGCCAATACCCGCAATAATACTGCCCGTTGCCTGCAAGGCAAACCAGGCCATATACATTGAAAACACGATGATTGCCGGGAAAGAAAAGTGAATGACCCTGGCAACCAGGAGGAGCAGATTAAAGGCCGTTACCAGGAGCACATAAATACTCCCCAGGGACAAGCCGTTGATAATCTGGGCTATCAGTATTTCCATGTTACGCCCCAAGGTAAGCCTCGCGGATCGCCGGATCATTCAAAAGATCCTCCGCCCTGCCCTGGGCAACAACCCTGCCGGCTTCCAGCACATAAGCCCGGTGGGCGCATTTCAGGGCCTTATACACATTCTGCTCCGCCAGAAAAATTGCGTACCCTTCTTTATTTAGATTAACCAGTATCTTAAAAATAGTGTTGACCACCATGGGCGCCAATCCCATAGAAGGCTCATCCACCATAATTATCCGTGGGGTAGACATGAGAGCCCGGGCAATGGACAGCATCTGCCGTTCCCCACCGGACAGAGTTCCTGCGTTCTGGTTTTTCCGCTCCCCCAGAACCGGAAAGGCATCAAAAACAAATCCAAGCTTTTTGTCCGCGCCCTTAGTCTCATGGTGAGCCCCCAAGAGAAGGTTGTCCAGAACCGACATGGAGGCAAAGACCCCCCGGCCTTCAGGCGCCAGGGTCATGCCATTGCGCACATTTTTATCCACCGGAAGGCCGGTACAATCCCTGCCTTCAAAAACAACCGACCCCGTATCGGGGGTATTAACCCCCAGAACAGTTTCCATAACCGTGGTCTTCCCCGCGCCGTTGGGGCCAATGAGCGCCACTATTTCCCCCCGGCGCAGCTCCAGGCTTACCCCCTGGAGTGCCTTGATAGAGCCGTAGGAAACAGAAAGATCCCGGACCGACAGAATCGGCTCATTCCTCTGTTCCAAGATAAGCCTCCATCACCAGGGGATCGCGGCGGATCTGATCCGGCCTTCCCTCCGCAATTTTTTCGCCAAAGTTCAGCACCGTAACCCAGTCCGCAGTATCCATGAGCATCCTGATATCGTGGCTTACCATTACCACGCTTATACCCATGACCTTGATCTTCCGTATCAGGTCCGTCACCAATGCTGTTTCTTTAGCGGACATCCCGGAAACCGGTTCGTCCAGCAGGAGCAGCTTAGGCTTGCCGAGCAGGGCCCGAACAATCTGCACCAGTTGCCGTTCCGCCCAGACCAGGTCCGCCCCCCAGCGGTCCCGGGCGTCCCCCATGCCCACCGAGTCCAGCAGTTCCAGGGCTTCCTGTTCCAGAACCTTTTGCTTTTTGGGCGCCGTAAAAAAGAGGGAGCCGGAAACCCCGCAGAGTACATTTTCCAAGACCGTCAGGGAAGGCGCCAGATTGCCCGCCTGAAAGGTCCGGCCAATGCCGAGCCGGGCGATAGCATCCGCCCCCAGGCCGGAGATTTCGGTTTCGCCGAAACAGATCCTCCCCGAATTCAAGGGGAGCAGGCCGGAGATGCAGTTGAAAAGAGTGGTCTTACCCGAACCATTGGGGCCGATGATCCCGTGGATCCGGCCTTCCTCAATGGTAAAACTGAGATCCCTCAGCGCCTGAAGGCCCCCAAAGGATTTGCTTACCCCCGCAATTTCCAGCATTGTCCCGCTTCCATGGGCCTAGTATAGCAGAAAAGGGGGAGCTTGATTATACCCCCTATCGAAAAAGCACCTGACATCTTTTGACCCAAAAATACCGGCTTACTGTTTTTAATAACAATATTGTATATTTAATTTTTTACATATTTTAGCTAAATCGCCATCATTAGTTACTACTATACCATCGTTTCTGCGGGCTATTACCGCATAGAACATATCATAAACCGGATGTTTATTTTTCACACTTTCCCCAAATGCCTCTTTCCAAATGTCCTTTGAATCAATGTATTCATCAATATAATTTAGCCCATCGTCAATAAACTGGGAACATTCTTCTGTTGTGTATAGTCCTTTGATACAATATTTCCACAAAGTATTGGATAACTCCGATACATATAAATCAGGAGCCAGGACCGACGTTGCTTCCTGCAAAAGGGTTTCAAATTTTTCTTTTTTTGATGTCTGAAATAATATTTGAGCAACACCACTTACATCAACAACAGCTATCATCTTTCCCGGTCCTCTCTAACGAGTTTAGCAACATTCAGTAATTTTACTTCATCGGGTATGATTCTTGCGTTGCATTTTTTTACAAGTTGTCTCCGCCGTTCTTTGTTGGATTCTTCCAGCCCAAGGCTTTTTTTTAATAACACAATTGTTTGTTGGGCAATAGTCCTATGCTCTTTTTCCGCTACTATACTAATTTTCCGATAAATATCTTCCGGAAAATCTCTCACTTGTAATAAGGGCATATTATCACCTCCGTCTGCATACATTTTACATATATTTTTATATTTTGTCAAGTATTTTCAGAAGTTGAACACGGCCTCAGCCTAGGCCGATACTTGACATACAAATCCCCTAAATAATACTCACACAAATCGTACAATATCTTCAAAGGCCTTGCGCTTTTTAGAGCGAATAGTATCATTTGCAGAATATCCCAGGGCAATTACAGACCCGAATTGTTTTTCCACAGGAATATTCAACAATTCGCAAATCTTCTTACGATCGTAAAGACCAGTAATGCAGCTCCCGAGTCCCTGTGAAGCGGCTTCCAAACAGACGTATGCGGCGGCGGCGCCCAAATCGCCTTTTGCATAGTATTGGCTGTCAAGAAAGCAACTGATAATGGGGCTTAAAACTGCGTGTTCTTCCAGGATAATGATAAATGCCTTTGCGGTACCCAACCAAACGTTTTGCTTTAGCTGTTGGCCGCACAGTGCAATTTGACTAACCATGTCTTCGCTTTCTACAACAACAAAACTCCAGGGCTGGGCATTACAGCCGGAGTGGGTTAAGCGGCCTGCTTCAACGCATTGTACCAGCTTGTCATGCTCCACAGCTTGTTCTGAAAAGCCCCGGCAGCTTTGGCGTTTTTTACAAAGATCCAGAAAATCGCTCATTTGATACATCCCCCATATCTGAGGAATCATACTATAATACATTTTTTCAGGCAATGACGCATACTGTGAAAGGGCAATAGGTATTTCGGCTACATTGTTACAATAATCCTACCCGCCCAGATACGCCTTCTTCACATCCGGGTTTGCCATCAGCTCTGCTGAAGTGCCGCTGGCGATGATCTCCCCGGTTTTAAGAACATAGCCCCGGCTCGCAAATTCCAGGGCAACCTTGGCATTCTGTTCCACCACCAGAATAGTGATGTGTTTCACAAAGTTAAGCTGCTTCAGAGCACGGAACATTTCATACATCAGTTTCGGGGCAAGCCCCATAGAAGGCTCATCCAGCATGATGAACTCACTGCCGGTCATCAGGGCCCGGCCTACCGCCAGCATCTGCTGTTCACCCCCGGAGAGCAGTTCCCCCCGCTGTTTCCGCCGCTCATAGAGCCGGGGGAACAGGCCGTATACCTGGTCCAGGATTTCCCCGGTTATAATAGCTCGGTTAATATCCTTACGATGGGGGTAGGTAGCGATTTGAAGATTTTCTTGCACCGAGAGGTTACCGAAAATATGCCGCCCTTCCGGAACCAAGGCCAGCATTTTTTTCTGGATCAGGATGTGGGGTTCTGTTTTAAGGAGACTCTGCCCGTCGTACAGTATGTCCCCCCCGGTAACTACCGGGGCCTCGGGCCGGGGCAGCCGGGCAAGGCTCATAAGAGTTGATGTCTTTCCTGCACCATTAGCGCCGATGAGGGTAAGTATCTCCCCCTTATCAATAGAAAAAGAAATACCGTGCAGGGCTTCGATATTCCCGTAGGAAACTTTCAGGTTCTTTACTTCTAACAGCATGATAACTCCGTTTTTGGTGTCTCCGTTAAATTGCGTCGTCCCCAAGATAGGCTTTAATAACCTCGGGGTTCCTCTGAATCTCCTCCGGAACACCCTGGGCAATCTCCTTTCCAAAGTCAATCACTGAAATTTGATCGCAGAGGGTCATGATGACTTCCATCTGGTGTTCGATCATCCAGATAGTAAGGTTGAACTTTTCGTGTATCCAGCGGATGTACTCAATAAGGCTTGCAACATCTGCGGTGCTCAGCCCTGCGGCAGGTTCGTCCAGCATGAGCAAATCCGGCTGCAAAGACAGTGCTCGGGCTATTTCTACCCGGCGCTGTACTCCGTAGGGAAGGTTTTTCGGGTACTCCTCCGCAAGGTCAGAGAGGTTAAATATCTCCAGCAATTCCCGTGCCCGTTCAACGATATCCGCCTCCCGTTCCCGGTAGCGCCGGGTAGAAAACAAGGCGTCCGCAGCATTGTACCCCAGCCGGTAGTGCTGGGCGATGCGGATATTGTCCAGCACGGTCATCTCACTCCAGAGCCGTATGTTCTGAAAGGTGCGGCCTATTTTCATGGACGCAATCTCGTGGGGTTTCTTGGCATTGATCCTGACCCCGCCTACCACAATGTCCCCTTCGGTGGGAACATAAAACCCGCTCACCAGATTGAACACTGTGGTCTTGCCCGCGCCGTTGGGCCCGATAAGGCCGGCAATTTCCCCTTTCTTCAAATTGATATTGACATTCGTCAAAGCCTGGAGCCCGCCGAAACGGTGGGTCAGGTTCTTAATTTCCAGATGATATTCCATTACCCTTGCCTCCTCTGAAAGACAGTTTCAGTTTTGCCCATACTTCTGGCAGTTCCCGGTTACCCATAAGCCCCTCGGGCCGGAACTGCATGAGCAGAATCAGTAACAGTGGAATAAACACCCACTTGAGGATCTGAAGGGGCCGCAGCAGTTCCAGTAGGAAGGTGAAGAGCACTGCCGAAAGCACGGAGCCCGAAAGGGAACCCATGCCGCCCAGGTACACCATGACCATCCCTTCAGTGGACTTCATGATGTTGAAGGAACTAGGATTAACAAAGCCCAGCATGTGGGCAAAGAGCCCCCCGGCCACTCCTGCCAGTCCCGATGAAAACATAAAAGCCAAAAGCTTCATCTGGTTGGTATTGACGCTCATAATCTCTGCGGAAATCTCATCGTACCGTATGGCGGAGATACCTTTCCCCAATACAGAACCCATGAGCCGCTTAATAGCGACCACGCAGACCACCACAAACACCATGATCCAGATCAGCATCCAGGGCAGGGGGATCAGGTCCGACATGGCAAAAACTGTGCCCTTCATCCCCATGAGCCCCCGGCTGGCCCCTACAGCAGGGATGTTATTAATGGCGGTCATAATGATGTAGTTGGCAGCAATGGTAATGATCGCCAGATAATCGTCCCGGGTTTTGAAAGACGGAATTGCCACCAGGAGGCCCGCCAAGGCCGCCGCAAAGCCGCCTATGATGATAACCACCGGGAAGAGGAATAATGCGGTTTGGGGCGGCAGCAGGGGATGACCGATAAACTTATTCTCGGTAAATAGAAGCAGGGACAGTACCGATGAGACATAGGCCCCCACGGCCATAAACCCCCCGTGTCCGCAGGAAAATTCGCCCATATAGCCGTTTACAATATTGAGGCTTGATGCAAAAATAATATTGATGCCGATGGACATGATCACTGTTTGAATGTACTGGTTGAGAACACCAATTGCGGCCAGGAATACTACCACCGCCATGCCTATGACGATAGCCAGGATGATCTGCAGTTGAGTTTTTTGCTTGGTTTTTATATCCGGTGACAGCGCCATGGTATACTCCTAAATCTTTGTGCTTCGGGCCACACCGAAGAACCCTGTGGGTTTAAGCACCAGGATGATCAGCAATATGACAAAGGAAATAAGGTCTTTAAAACTGGAGGGGAAAACTGCGGTGATGAATATTTCGATGAACCCCAGGATAAAGCCGCCGATAAAGGCGCCCTTAATGTCCCCGATACCGCCGACCACTGCGGCGATAAAAGCCTTCCAGCCGATGATCATCCCCATATAGGGGTCCAGCACCGGATAGGACATACCGAAAAGAATTCCCGCCACTGCGGCGAGCCCTGAGCCCAGGGCGAAAGTAAACGTAATAACCCTGTTCACCGGAATCCCCATCAGGGGAATAGCGAACTTATCGTAGGATATGGCCCGCATGGACATACCCAGCACGGTTTTTTGCACAATAAATTGGAGCAGCCCGAACACTGCAAAGGCCGCCAGGATAACCAGGACCTTCAGGTTGGTAAGAACCACCGGGCCGAACTGCCAGATATGTTTTTCGATAACGTCCGGGAAGCGCCGGGCACTGGCGCCCAAAAACGCAAGGTTTCCGTTTTCAAGAATAAAGCCCACCATCAGGGCGGTGATAACCACATAAAGCCGATTCACCCCCTTCATCCGCAAGGGCCGGTAGGCAATCCGCTCAATGGTAATGCCCACCAGCGCAGTTGCCCCCATGGTCAGCAGCAGGGTAAGGGCAAACACAAACACGCCCCCGCCGGAAAAAGCCCCCAACAAAGCGGTGGCAATAAAAAAAGCGATGTAACAGGCGGTCATAAAAATATCGCCGTGGGCAAAGTTAATCAGCCGGAGCACCCCATATACCAGACAGTATCCCAGGGCAATCATGGAATAGAAACTGCCCCACTGCAGGGCGTTGAAGACATTCTGTAAAAATGTAGTCAGCACAGGCATCTCCTTTAATAAGGAGGAATGAGAAGTGAGGAATTAGGAATGAAAGATAAGCATGGTGTTGCTATCCCTCATTCTTCATTATTCCTCACTACTCCTTCCTCATTCCTCATTCTTTTACGGTTGCAAGCTCGTTACGTAGACAAATTCTCCGGCTTCACTGATCCGGACCACTACGGCGTCTTTTTCAGGATCCCCCTGGACATTAAAGTTCATCTTACCGGTAATACCATCGTAGTTCCTCAGGGCAGCCATTGCGTCTTTTATGGCGTTCCGGTCTTTCTGGAGATCCCCGGAAAGGCCGGCGTTCTGGATCGCCTGAAGAACAATATTGACCGCGTCATAGGTCAGGGCCGCCACATCGTCGGGAATATAGCCGTAGCTGGCGTTGTATTCGTCGATAAATTCTTTGGTCTTGCCAACCGCGCCGGCGGCGGCATAGTGGGTGGTAAAGTAGTACCCCGCCACGGAACCCTTGCTCAGGGGTACCAAGTCTGCGGAACCCCAGGCATCGGCGCCCATGATGGGCTTATTCCAGCCCAGGTCCTTGGCTTGGGGAACGATCAGGGCGACAAAGTTGTAATACACCGGGAGGTACAGCATTTCTGCGCCGGAATTGACGATCCGGGTAAGCTGGGCAGAAAAATCCTGGTCCCGCTGGCCAAAGCTGTCAAAGACTACCACCGAGCCGGGACCGTTGGCCGCTTGCCAGCTATCCCGGTACAGCTCCGCCAAGGTCTTGGAATAGTCGTCTTCCAAATTGTAGAGGATAGCGGTCTTAGTTACATTAAACTGCTCCTTGGCAAACTTCGCCGCCACCGGGGCCTGGAAGGGGTCCAGGAAACAGGCGCGGAAAACGTAGGGCCGGTTCAGGGTGGTGTCCGGGTTGGTGGACCAGGCGGAAATCATGGGAGTGCGGTTGTCGTTGTTGACCTGTCCTGCGGGAATAGCCCGGCCGGAACCCTGGGGGCCCACCACTGCCAGGACCTTGTCCTGCTCAATTAAGCGCAGGGCTGCCTGAACCGCAGATTCCGCTTTAAGCTCGTTATCAACATAGATAAATTCCACCGGATACTTCTGACCTTTGACAGTAAGGCCGCCCTGGGCTTTAAGCGCTTTCAGCACAATATCCCCGGCATTTTTTGAACCTTCCCCAACCATGGGATTATCCCCAGTCAATGGAATGTTAAAACCGATTTTGATGGTCTGCTCCTTCTTGGAACAGCCGATGAACAGCGCCGTCGCTGCCAGGGCGATTAACAGAGCCCCTAAGAAACCTTTTCTTCTCATTTTTTCCTCCATTTCTGCAACATTCACGTTTTATTCGTACTTGCAAGTAACTATATTCATGTATGGGAAAATGATCAAGTATTTTTATGCATCACTTGGCCAAAAAGCCATATTTTATGCATTTTTTTGCCAAATATCCAAAAAAGCTACATAAATGTATTAAATATTTTGCTTTTTCTTTGAAATTTGACTATTTAGACCTTGCATATAATCAGACTTTATATGTAAACTTTATTGAAATTGAATATATATACATATAAGGTCTATATCCTTGAATAAAATTCCATCTATACAATAGGGGAGGAAAAGTATGGAACAGGGACAAACCCCGTTTTGGCAGCTGGATGATCCGATTGAAATCTCTTTCAAAAACATCGGAATGACCTACCATGCCGCCGGGGGGCTGGATGTAAACGCCCTGGAGAGCTTTTCCCTTAAAATTAAAAAGGGGGAATTTGTATCCCTCCTGGGGCCCAGCGGCTGCGGAAAAACCACCCTCCTCAGAATTATCGCCGACCTGATCAAGCCTACGGTTGGAACGATCTATGTGGGGGGAGAACTGCCGGCGGATGCCCGGCTCAAGCAGAAGTACGGCATCATATTTCAAAACGCAGTGCTCTACGATTGGCGTACGGTCCGGAAAAACGTCAGGCTGCCCCTGGAAATTTTACGGGTCCCCAAAAAGGAACGGGAAGAGCGGGTGGACGAAATGCTGGACCTGGTGGGACTTTCCGATTTCAGAAACCACTACCCCCACCAGCTTTCTGGGGGAATGCAGCAGCGGGTGTCCATAGCCCGGGCCTTCGCGGTAAACCCGGAGATTCTGTTAATGGATGAACCTTTTTCAGCCCTGGACGAATTTACCCGGGAAAAACTCCACGAGGACCTCCTTTCTATATGGAGGAAAACCAATAAAACCGTGGTTTTCGTTACCCACAATATCGCAGAATCGGTGTTCCTCTCTGACCGGGTATGCGTGTTAAGCCCCCACCCGGGACGGCTCAGCGCGGTGATAGACATCGACCTTCCCCGGCCCCGGACAGCGGTGCTGCGGAACAGCCCGGGATTTAACAAGCTGATGGTAAAAATCAGAAACAGTTTCGAGGGCATATAAATGAAGGATAAGCTGTCGAAGTTTTTTGTAACCCTTACCTGGGTGATACTCATCTTTTTTGTCTGGGAATTTGCAGCCTTTATCCTTGATGAGATACTCCACGACCGGATGGCCTCCCGCATCCTGCCTTATCCTGACAAAATCGTTTCCCAGATATTTGAGCGTTCAGCCCTGCTCACCCAGCACGCCTCCCTGACCCTTTCCCGGGCCTTCCTGGGCTTTATCATCGGCGCCGCAGTGGGGTTCTGTCTTGCCCTGATCATGAGCCTGGCAGGGCTGGTGGAACGGATGCTCTTCCCCTATCTCCTGGTCTCCCAGATGATCCCCATCCTGGGACTCGCCCCCATCCTGATCGGCATCATCGGCGATATCAGCAATACCCGGATTTTTATCGCCGCCTTTATCACCTTCTTCCCCGTGGCAACCAATACCCTGGCGGGATTTAAAACCCCGGACCGTGAAAAAACAGATCTGATGTTTTCCTATGCGGCAAATAAATTTACCCTCTACACAAAACTGATGATCCCCGCCGCGATCCCCTACTTTTTTTCCGGGCTAAAGATCGCCGCGCCCATGGCTATTACCGCAGCAATACTGGTGGATACCCTGGGCGGCGCCACCGGGCTTGGCTACCTCATCACCTATTCCCTTTACGGCGGGTTCCCCATCATGGTGTTCTGGTCCAGCGTATTGGTAAGCGCCGCCCTGGGGATACTCAGCTACTACGCCATTGTATTAATAGAAAAGATATGTATGCCCTATAAGTACCTGGAAAGCGCAGGGGCCCTGGGGCTTCTAAAGCAGATACAAAAAATCTTCCGGCCCGTAGGGCAAGGGGGATATACCGCAAAATGAAACTGATCATGCCGGAAAACAAACTGTCGTTCCGTTTTGTACATTCCGTATTGCCCCCGGTTTTGTTCGGGGCCCTTATCATCATCCTGGGGGAGACCAGAATTTTACACGCCCTGCTTTCGGTGACCGAAGTGCAGCTTCCCAAAACGAGCAGCATACTGCGGGTTATCTTCGAAAACGGCCCTAAAATTGTCCACGACTCCTGGGTAACCCTCCAAGTGTTTCTGGCGGGCATCGTCATTGGCTGTTTCGCAGGATTTCTGGTGGCCCTCTTCGCCGCCTTTTTCCCCAAATGGGGGGTCGGGGGGCTCACGGTGATTTCCGCGTTCAACGCTATTCCCATTGTCGCCCTTTCGCCAATCATGCGGCTCTGGTTTTCCAATTCCCCCTTTGCCGCAAAAACTGCGGTAGTAGCGATTGTGAGCATGGTAGCCATGAGCGTAAACGCCTACCGGGGCCTTACGGACCTCAAGCCCTTTTCCCTGGATCTTATGGAATCCTACGCCGCTTCCAAAGCGGTCATCTTTTTTAAGCTGCGGCTACCCAACTGCGTCCCCTACATTTTTATCGCCCTGAAAATCAATGTCGCCGCCGCCATGATCGGGGTCATTATCAGCGAATATTTTGCCGCCTCCGTGGAGGGGCTTGGTTTTGTTATCAGGAACAGCCTGCGGACCACCCAGCTTACTACCGGCTGGGCCTATATTTTAGTCGCTTCTATTATAGGAATTTTGTTTTTTACGCTCATAAGTTTTCTGGAAAAGAAACTTATGAGAAATAGGTAACGGGAAAATACTACAGATTTCCCAAAAGGAAGCTGTGTATAAATATTTTCAAAGAGGAGAAAAAGAGATGAACATTGGCATGAAAAAAACAGGAGGGATACTGTTTGCGGCAGTATTTCTATTTACACTAGCTGGGACAAACGCCGCCGCCGGCGGACAGCAGGCTAAGGATTCGGGGACAAAACTCGACGAAATCACCATCCAGCTAAAATGGCTGCCCCAGGCCCAGTTCATGGGCTACTATGTGGCGGCCGCCAAGGGCTACTACGAAGCGGAGGGGCTCAAGGTCAACATAGTCCCCGGAGGCGGGGACATTACCGAAACCGCCGCAGTCTACTCCGGCCAGGTTGACGTGGGGGTTACCTGGGTCGCCAACCTCATCGTAGCCCGGGCCAACGGCCTGGACCTGATCGATGTGGCCCAGACCTACCAGCGTTCAGGCCTGGTACTAGTGGCAAAAAAGGAATCCGGCGTCGCTTCGGGCAAGGATATTACCAACGCCACCAAGGTGGGCAACTGGATGGGGGGCAATGAATACGAAATTAAAGCCCTCTTCAGCGTCCTCCCCGGCGTTGATGACAACAAATCCCTGATTCAGCAGGGCTTTGACATGAACGACTTTGACAACGGCAACATTACTGCGGCTTCCGCCATGACCTACAACGAACTGGGCCTGGTGGTTAATTCTTACGAGGGCGCCCTGGGTTACGGCGACAAGGTTAATGTCATCGACATGAACACCGAAGGTGTGGCCATGCTGGAAGACTGTATGTTCGTCAAGGAATCCTGGGCAAAAGCCAACAAGGACAAGCTGGTCCGGTTTATCCGGGCTTCCCTCAAGGGCTGGAAGGACGCCTGCGCCAATACAAACGAGGCGGCGGAGATTGTCTTCCGGGCGGGGTCCAGCGTATCCCAGCCCCACCAGCAGTACATGGCCCAAGAAGTAGCAAAACTGGTTACCATCGACACCAAGGGCGCCACGGTTCCCCTGACCAACCTGGGGGGCTTTGACGTGAGCGCCTTAGAAAGCACCCTTACCAAAACCAAGTCCTATGCGGGTCTTACGGACAGCAGCAAGAACACGGTATTGCAGGGGCTTACGGTAAATCAAATTTACGACCCGTCGTATTGGGAAGAAGCGGTTAAATAAGGACCCCCACGGGTCTTGCCGCCGGGAGCGCCCCAGTGTGCGTTCCCGGCGCTTAATAAGGAGAACGCCATGGATTTAATCATTAAAAACGGAACAGTGGTAACTGCTTCGGGAATATTCGCTGCCGACATAGGGGTTGAGCAGGGGAAGATAAAAACTATTGCGGAAAAAATCGAAGGTGCCGCTGCCAAGGTGGTGGATGCCAAGGGTCTTTATGTACTTCCCGGCGCCGTTGACGTGCATACCCACTTGCAGATGCCCTTTGGCGGCACTGTTTCTGCAGATGGTTACCAGTCAGGCACCAGGGCGGCGGTCTGTGGCGGAGTTACCACGGTGTTCGACTACGCGATCCAGCGCAAGGGCAAGGGTATCCTGGAAACCGTCAAAGAACGGCAGGCCCTGGCCGAAGGCGGGGCTTGCAGCGACTACGCATTCCACTGCGCCATCACCAACCTGGGGGAGAACGCAGAATTACTGGACGAATTTCCCGCAGCCGCCGACTACGGGGTCAGCAGCTTCAAGTGTTTTATGGTTTACCGGAAAGAAGGGATGATGATCGACGATGGCCAGCTCATGCGTATTCTGGAAAAGGCCAAAGATGTGGGGATACTCACCAATGTACACGCCGAAAACCCCGATGTGATCGACGCCAGAATCGCTGCTTTTCTCAAAGAGGGCAAGACAAGCGCCTGGTACCACTACCAAAGCCGCCCGGAATTTGTGGAAGCCGAGGCGGTGAAGCGGGCCATCCATTGGGCGGTATCGGCAAACGCTCCTTTGTACATTGTACACCTTGCCTGCAAAGAAGGCCTTGAGGCGGTGGCTGAAGCCCGGTCCCAGGGCTATCCCATCTTTGCCGAAACCTGTCCCCAGTACCTGGAATTCACCTCCGATGTGTACAAGCGGGAGGACGGCAGAAACTTTGTCTGCTCTCCCCCCATGAAAGGGCCGGAAAGCCAGGCCGCCCTCTGGAAAGGGATTCAGCTCGGGGTTATCGACACGGTAGCCACCGACCACTGCCCCTTCAAGCAGGCGGAAAAGGACTGGGGCAAGGATAACTTTACCAAAATTCCCAACGGCTGTGCGGGTATAGAGAACCTCTACCCCTATATGCTTTCTGCGGCCAATTCCGGCAAAATCAGTTTTTCCCGGGCAGTGGAGCTCTGCGCTGAAACCCCGGCGGCCCTCTTCGGCTGTACTGCTAAAGGCAGTATTACTGTGGGAAAAGACGCGGATTTGGTACTCTACGATCCCAAGAAAAATTTTGAGATCAGCGTCAAAAATATGCACTCCGATTATGACAACACCATCTGGGAAGGGAAAAAACTCAAGGGCTACCCGGTCCAAACCTATCTCCGGGGAACCCTGGTCTACGACAACGGAAGCTATGTGGGCGTACCGGGCAGCGGACGGTACATAAAACGCGGAGCATCCGGAAGGAAATAAGATGGCAGCAAAACTGCGCTTCCTTAACCCCCTGGAGGAAAGCTCCCGGTGTATGATGTGCCATGACGCCCCCTGCACCGCAGCCTGCGGCGGGAAAAGCGATCCCGCAGCCTTCATCCGCAACGTGCGTTTCGGCATGGGGGAAGAAGCCCTGTCCGCCATGGCGGCTTGTACTTCCTGTACGGAAAAGCGCTGCGAACGGGCCTGTATCCACTACGATTTTCCCATCCGCATCAGCCAGATTAGGGCTGCCGTCACCCCATCGGCAGTCTCCACAAGATCACCGCTCAAACCGGATCTGTCCATCGATTTTTGCGGGATACCCTGCGAGAATCCCTTCTTTTTATCCTCCTCCATAGTGGCGGGAAACTACGAAATGTGCGCCCGTGCCCTGGACAGGGGCTGGGGAGGGATTGTGTATAAAACCATAGGGATGGGCACGATCCGGGAACTTTCCCCCCGCTTCGATGTGCTGAACAAGGAACGCACCTCCTTTGTGGGGTTCAGAAACCTGGAACAGATCTCCGACCGGCCCCTGAAGGACAACTTAGCGGACCTGAAGCGGCTCAAAGAGAACTATCCCTCCAAGGTCATCGTGGCCTCCATTATGGGAGAGAACGAGGATGAGTGGACCAGCCTAGCAGCGGACTGTGAGAAAGCGGGAGTTGATATTATTGAATGTAACTTCTCCTGCCCCCACATGAGCGCCAACGGCCTGGGTTCCGATGTGGGACAAAACCCCGATCTGGTGGCCGCTTTTACCGCTGCGGTAAGACGGGGAACCCGCCTACCGATTCTGGCGAAGATGACCCCGAACCTGGGCTCCATGGTTCCCCCCGCAAAAGCGGCCCTGCAAAACGGCGCAGACGGCATCGCGGCGATCAACACGGTCAAAAGTTTCACCGGCTTCAACCACCAAACCCTCAAAGCCCTGCTGGACGTGACGGGGAAGTCTGCGGTTTCAGGCTATTCCGGAAAAGCCATAAAGCCCATTGCCCTGCGTTTCATCTCGGAATTAAAAACCTACCCTTCCACCGCCGCAGCTCCCCTCAGCGGCATGGGGGGCATAGAAAACTGGCAAGATGCTTTGGACTTCCTCCTCATGGGATGCGGCAATCTCCAGATCACCACCGCAGTTATGCAGTACGGGTACCGGATCATCGATCCCCTCAAGGCAGGACTCGCGGCGTTCATGAACCGGAATGGATTTAAAAAAGTAAGCGAAATTGTGGGCCGGGGAATCGGGGTATTTGCCCCCGCCGGGGAATTGGACCGGGAGACCACGGTCCGCCCCAAAATAGACGGGGAACGGTGTGTCTCCTGCGGCAGGTGCTTTGTGTCCTGCAATGACGGGGGACATCAGGCGGTTTTATGGGACACCAAAAAGAGGATGCCCAAAATCGACACATCAAAATGTGTGGGCTGCCACCTCTGTCTCTACGTATGCCCCTCGTCAGCCATATCCGCAGGCGAGCGGGTCCAAAAGGTAACTGACAAAGTATAGGAGAAATGATATGTTTACATGTGGAAAAGATCGGGTAAAGGATAAGATAGAAAGTTTTGCCAAATTCGGCGACACCGGGAAGGGGGGGATAACCCGTTTTTCTCTGTCCCCGGAGGCCATAGCGGCGCGAAAGGAGTTTATCAAACGGATGGAAGCCCTGGGGATACAAACCGTCACCGACGATATGGCCAATATGTACGCCACTGCGCCAGGCACCGACAGCAGCCTGCCCCGGATCGTCCTGGCATCCCACCTGGACTCGGTGCGGAACGGCGGCAACTACGACGGCATTCTGGGGGTCATCACCGCCCTGGAAGTGGTGGAAACCATAGTCCGGGATAAAATACCCCACCGCCACCCCATCACCGCCATGGTCTGGACCAACGAAGAAGGCTCCCTCTACCCCCCGGCCATGATGTCCTCCGGGGTAATCTGCAAAAAATTCGAGAAAGCAACGGTACTCAAATCCAAAAGCGTTGAGGGAAAGACCTTTGGGGAAGCCCTGGAGGCAAGCGGCTTTGCAGGAAGCGAATCAAATCGGCTTAACCCGCAGGATTACTGCGCCATGCTGGAACTCCACATCGAGCAGGGCCCCATCATGGAAGCGGAAAAGAAACAAATCGGCGTGGTAGACGGGGTCCTGGGGATGTTCAACTACCGGATCAGCGCCTATGGGCAATCGGATCACGCGGGGACCACCCCCATGTCCTTCCGCCGGGATGCGCTCCTGGCAGCGGCGGACGCCATAAAATACATCCACACCGAACTGGATAAACTTGCCAAAGACATAGTCTACACCACCGGGGAAATCGTCCTCCATCCCAACGTCCATACGGTTATCCCCGACTTTGTAGAATTCTCCCTGGACGTCCGCCATTGGGACCCGGCAATCCTGGAAAAAGCCCTTGAGGTGGTGAAAAACATTCCAAAGGAGATTGATAAGTGCGAGATAAAGTACAAAGAAGCCTGGTCCCGGAAGCGGGTCAGCTTTAAACCGGAACTGGTGGATCTGGTGGAAAAAAACGCCAAGGAACTGGGCTACTCCTATATGCGTATCCACAGCGGCCCCGGGCACGATGCCCAGTATGTGGCGGACCTACTCCCCACCACCATGATCTTCGTCCCCAGCAAGGACGGACACAGTCACTGCGAAGAAGAATTTACTTCCGTGGAAGAAGCATGGCAGGGCATCAACGTGGCCCTGAACACAATCATTGATATTGACAAACAATAATTTTCAAAGGAGAAAATCATGTCAGAACAGTCAGTAAAAGCGAATCACAGGGATTACAATTTGCAATCCTGGTCAAAACAAAAGGGGCTGGACCCCATTGTGATGGACAAAGCCGAGGGGATTTACATCTGGGACCCCTCGGGCAAACGGTACAGCGATATGTCCAGCCAGCTGGTCAATATGAACCTGGGCCACGGAAACAGGGCGATTATCGATGCAATAAAGGCCCAGGCGGAAAAGTACTGCTACATAGGCCCCTCCTACGGGAGCGAACCCCGTGGCGAGCTGGCCAAACTGCTGACAAGCCTCATGCCCGATACCTTCGGCAAAATCCTCTTCACCAACGCCGGCGCGGATGCCAACGAAAACGCCATCAAGATCGCCAAACAGTTTACCGGCCGGTACAAGGTTTTTTCCCGGTACCGCAGTTACCACGGCTCCAGTTTCGGCGCAGGAAACCTCACCGGCGAACCCCGGCGCTACCCCCTGGAACCGGGTATTCCGGGTTTTGTCAAATTTTTCGATCCCTACATTTACCGGGAACCCATCAATTTTGAATCCGAAAAAGCTGCTGCTGATTATTATGTAGCAAAACTGCGGGAACAGGTAATCTACGAAAACCCCACCACCATTGCCGCAATAATCCTGGAAACCGTAACCGGCTCCAACGGGGTCATCATCCCCCCGGACGGCTACCTCCAGGGAGTCCGCAAAATCTGCGACGAATTCGGCATACTCCTGATCGTCGACGAAGTCATGATGGGCTACGGCCGTACCGGAAAGATGTTTGCCTTTGAAAACTGGGGCATCAAACCGGACATCATCACCTTTGCCAAGGGAACTACCTGCGGCTACATCCAACTGGGAGGCGTAGCGGTTACTAAAACTATCGCCGCCTATTTCGATGACAACCTGCTTTCCTGCGGCCTCACCTATTCGGGCCATCCTTTAGCCTGTGCTGCCGGCCTGGCCTGCGTCAACTATTATATAGAAAACAAAATCCTGGACAACGTAAATGCCCGGGGCGTTGAACTCAAGGCAAGCCTCAACTCCTTTAAGGAAAAACACAAAAGTGTTGGGGATGTGCGGGCCATCGGCCTCATGAGCGCCGTGGAACTGGTGAAGGACAAAAAGACCAAAGAAGCCCTGGTCCCCTACGGAAAGGATCCCCAGGGAACCATGAAGAAGGTCAATGGCGAACTGGCAAAGCGGGGCTTCATGACCTATACCCACGAAAACATGATCCTGGTTGCCCCGCCCCTTATCATCACTGCAGATCAGCTCAAGGAAGAGTTGGCCAAGCTTGATGAGGTACTCGGCATTGTGGACGGAATGATCTAAAATAAAACCAGGAGATGTATCATGAACATTAATTTCTTTATGCCCACCAGGATCATCATGGGGGAGGATTGTATTTACAATAACCGGGCGGTCCTTCAAAGTCTGGGAAAGAAAGCCCTGATTATGTGCGGTAAAAACTCCGCCAAGAACAACGGTTCCCTGGCGGACATCGTAAAAGCCCTGGAAGCAAACGGGCAACAGTACTTTTTGCACGATAAGGTAATGAGCAACCCCACCCTGGACTGTGTCTATGAGGCGGCGGAGGCCATCAAGCGGGAAGGCTGCGACTTTGTGGCGGCCTTGGGCGGCGGTTCTCCTATGGACGCCTCCAAGGCTGCCGCCTGTCTTGCCCTGAACTGGGTGGACAAGTCCGCCTTCTTCGGGACCAGCTTTAACACCGCCCTGCCCATAGTGGCGGTTCCCACCACCGCCGGTACGGGCTCGGAAGTAACTCCCTATGCCATCATCACCAACGACCAGGCTCAAACCAAAACCAACATCGGCAGCCCGGCCCTATTTCCCCGCTATGCCTTCCTGGATGCAAAATACATGCTCGGCCTCAGCAGGGAGATCACCATCAATACCGCCGTGGACGCCCTCTCTCATGCGGTGGAGGGAATACTTTCTGTAAAAGCCTCACCCATCACCGACACCCTGGCAAGAGAGAGCATTGCTGTCGTCTCCGGCAGCTTCCCGACCCTATTGGGCAACGGGGAAATCAGCCTGGAGCTGCGACAAAAACTCCTCTACGGCGCCACCCTTGGGGGCATGGTTATCGCCCACACCGGGACCACTGCGGTGCACTCCATAGGCTACTCCCTCACCTATTACAACCACATTGACCATGGCAGGGCCAACGGCCTTGTCTTTGCCGAATTCCTCAGGGTCATTGAAGCAAAGGAGAAAAGTAGCCCCATCCGGCGTATTCCGGGCATCCTCTCCGCCATGGGCTTGAAATCCATCGATGAATTCGATAAAACATTAAGCAGCCTGATAGGTAAAAAGGAAAAGTTTGGGCTCCCTGAATTGGAAAAGTACGCAGAACAAGCAATGCAGGCGAAAAATATCGCTAATTGTATTATCAAGCTTGATAAGGGAGAACTTCTGGAAATATTAAAGAAATCCATCGGGTAAAACTGTTTTTTGCGGGGAATTGTATGCGCTATTACAGCACCAGGAGCCGGTCCGATCCGGTTAACTTTGCTACTGCGGCCTTAACGGGCCTGGCTCCGGATGGGGGGCTCTTCATACCCGAAGAAATCCCCGTGTATTCAGAAAAGGTAAAGCGTTCCCTGGGGACCATGGATTTCCACGACATAGCCTTTGAAACCATCACCCCTTATGTACACCCGGAAATACCCGCCTCGGTGCTGGAAGACCTTGTCCACTCCGCCTACCCCTTTCCTGCCCCCCTGGTTCCTGTAGGTGACCGGCTAGTGCTGGAACTTTTCCACGGCCCCACCGCCGCCTTTAAGGACTTCGGCGCCCGCTTCATGGCCCGCGCTTTTTCCTACCTTCGTCGCGGCGAAGATAAGCCGCTACGGATACTGGTTGCCACCTCCGGCGATACCGGGGGCGCAGTGGCCGACGGCTTCTACGGAGTAGAGGGCATCTCAGTAACCGTGCTCTACCCCAAAGGCCGGGTAACCCCTTTGCAGGAACGGCAGATCGCCGGCCTTGGAGGGAACATCAGCGCCCTGGCAGTGGAAGGCAGCTTCGACGACTGTCAGGGCTTGGTCAAAGCCGCCCTGAGCGACGAAGGCCTGAAAAAACGGCTAACCCTTTCCTCAGCCAACTCAATCAACGTAGCCCGGCTCATACCCCAGGCAGTCTACTACAGCGCCGCCGCCGGAAAAGCCCTGGCCGGTAAAACCGACCCCGATGGTGAAGCCACCCCCCGGCTGCCCGGCAAAAGCGCCTCCCCCGGCGCGGCCCATGGCGTCAAAGCCGGGACGCCCCTCACCATTTGTGTCCCCAGCGGCAACTTCGGGAACCTCACCGCAGGCCTCTACGCCCTGAAAATGGGCGCCCCCATCGCCGGCTTCATTGCCGCCACCAACATCAATAAAGCTGTCCCCGATTACCTTGACACCGGCGAGTACAATGCCCGTCAATCCCAAGCCACCATTTCCAACGCCATGGACGTAGGCGCCCCCAGCAACTTTGAGCGCATGAAAAGCCACTGGCCCCTGGAAGAACTGCGGCGCATGATCCGCGGCGTCCATATAAACGATGAGGACACCCGGAAAACCATAGTTGCCGTCCACGAAGCAAACGGCTACTTTCTCGATCCCCACGGCGCCGTAGGCTGGCGGGCCGCAGATATCCTGGACAAAGGCTCGGAGCCAGTCAAAGGCCCACTAGCGGTACTCGCTACCGCCCACCCGGCGAAATTCGCAGAAACCGTGGAACCCCTGACCGGCCCCGTTCCTGCGCCGGCGTCCATACAGAGCGCCCTGGGTCGCACCGTTTCTGCGCGGGTAATACCGGCAGAGCTTTCGGCGTTTATGGACAGCTTGTAGATTAGTCTATCATTGGATGATAGAGAAGAAGCCATGAAAAAATATGCCCTAATACTATTGTGCCTGTTATGCTCACATTATTATTCATTTTCTGAAAGCATTTACACCTGGGACCTAAAAAAAGACATCATCATCGGAAGTTTTTCCTTAAGCGTATTTCTTCCGCCACTCTTTATAGATGCATCACCGGGTAATACAATACAAAAAGATGATATCAATGCAGTGGATAAAAGCTTAATGTTTAAATATAACAAAAATTTAGATACTATAAGCACATGGGCTGCCTATGGAACACTTGTCATACCCGGATTATCCCTGCTTGGAAATATAAAAGACTATAATGCATGGCTTAGTTATGGCACCATGTATGCAGAAGCATTTTTACTGACCTATGGTACAAAAGACATACTAAAAACCGCAATAGCAAGAAACCGGCCATATACCTATTTTGGGGGAATCCCTAAGGGGGAAGAAGAGGATTATTATAACAGTTTCCCATCAGGCCATACCTCTTTCGCATTTCTTGGGGCAACTTTTCTGAGTACCACATTTTATCATGAATACCCCGACTCAAAATGGAAGGTGCCCGTGATAATAGGGAGCTATGCCGCAGCAACGGGAATTGCAAGCATGCGAATACTATCAGGGAATCATTTTATTACTGATGTAATCGCAGGAGCTGTTATTGGTTCATTATACGGATGGTTAATACCAACCCTCCACTTACGGGCCAGGGAAGGGTTAAATACTAATGTAGAAATTATTCCGATTGGTAACGGAATAATTGCAACGATGTCATTTTAGAAGGAATTTTTGAAGCCTATAATCAATAAAATAGCATTGGTTCTCTTTTTCTCTATCTCAAGCGAGATATTTCCGTTTGAGGCATCCGGTTTAGACGACGCCTGGGTGCGGATCAACGGCGGGACCTTTATGATGGGGAGCCCCTCATCCGATGCGGATAGGGATAGCGATGAGGTGCAGCATCAGGTGACGGTGAGTTCGTTTTATATGGCCCAGTACGAAGTAACCCAACAAGAATATGAGGAAGTGATGGGGACGAACCCCAGCACTTTAAAAGGGCGGAGGCTGCCGGTGGAGAGCGTGAGTTGGTTTGATGCCGTGGAGTACTGCAACAAGCGGAGCCAGCGGGAGGGATTGACTCTGGCTTACACTATAAACGGGAGCGGGGACAGCCGGACGGTAACATGGAACCGGAACGCCAATGGGTATCGCTTGCCGACGGAGGCGGAATGGGAATATGCCTGCCGAGCGGGGACGACGACACCCTATTCCAGCGGAAGTTCTATAGACAATACTGCATGGTATTCCAGCAATAGCGAAAGAAAGCCCCACCCGATAGGGGAGAAGGGGGCGAACCCTTGGGGTCTGTATGACATGCATGGGAACGTATGGGAGTGGTGCTGGGACTGGTACGGAACATACCCCAGCGGGTCCCAGACAGATCCTGCCGGCGCGTCCTCGGGCTCTTACCGCGTTAGGCGCGGCGGGGGCTGGAGCATTGTTGCTCAGTTCGTCCGGTCAGCCTTCCGTCGCAGCAACGTTCCATCGTTCCGGTACCGCACTCTGGGCTTCCGCCTCGTACGTTCCTAATTTACCAAAACTGTGGCCAATTAAAGTAAATACTTAAAATATTTTCATTGAAGTATAATAATGAAAACGTATCAGCTTAATAATTTGCCTATAGACAGAGAAAATATTTCTTATTAATATGTCCCAATAAGGATGACACCCAATGAAAAATTTATTTGATAAAACCCAATTAGGCAAAATGACCCTGGAAAACAGGTTCATCCGAGCAGCAATTGGTGAAAAACCGACTCTGGGCCAAGTAAACGAATCTATATTGGATTTGTACCAGGGACTTGCAAAAGGCGGCGTTGGAACCATGATTACCGGCTTTACCTTAGTTGATGAAAATGAGAAGAATTTCCCTATGATGGCATTTTATAATGATACATTTTCTGAAGGCCATAAAATATTGACCGGCCTGGTACATTCATATAACAGAAATATTATT
Source organism: Treponema primitia ZAS-2 (assembly GCF_000214375.1). Classification (NCBI taxonomy): domain Bacteria; kingdom Pseudomonadati; phylum Spirochaetota; class Spirochaetia; order Treponematales; family Treponemataceae; genus Treponema; species Treponema primitia. The sequence continues at coordinate 3,920,075 of NC_015578.1, forward strand.
TTGCAATTGGTGTATATTGGCTCATATATTATGGGAGATGCAAGCGGGATGACAATTCTTGCACCGAGCGCTGTGGAAAACCTGAATACCAAGGTTGTGCCCCAGGAAATAACCGTTGAACAAATAAAAAGAATACAGCAAAAATTTGCCGATGCCGCATTACGGGCAAAAAATGCCGGTTATGACGGCATTGAAATACATGCGGCCCATGGGTTTCTGCTTAGCCAGTTTATGACGCCCCATTATAACCGCAGAAAAGATGCATACGGTGGAACTGCCCAAAACAGGGCAAGAATGGCAATAGAAACCTATGAAGCCATACGAAAGGCTGTCGGCGCCGATTTTTCTGTGTGGATAAAAATAAATGTTACCGATGGTTTTGAAGATGAAGTTTCCTTTGACGATGTTTTATATTTGTGCAAGGAATTAACAGAAAAAGGAATAAATGCCATTGAAATCAGCGGTGCTTTTAGCAAGTTCACAAAGGACGCGACATGTTTTTTTAGAAAAGAAGCTGAAAAAATAGCAATGGAAAATAATACTGCGATAATTTTAACGGGCGGGAATACGGATATTAAAGAAATGACAGAAATTTTAAACACTACTAAAATAAGGTATTTTGGAATGGCAAGAGCGCTTATGAAAGAGCCTGATTTGATTAATAAAATTAAAGAAGAACAATGAATTCCATTTTATTCTGCGAACACCCTCTTGAACCCGGTAAGGTCGATATTGATTTTATTAGTGAATATAAAAGTGTACAACAAAATAATACGAAAGGCGATTGAAAATCTTATTGCTCTTAGGGACAGATACTTGAATGAAGGTATAGTTATCCGGGAATATATCAAGTTGAAAAATCTAATCGTACATTCAAAAAGTGGGATGCCTTTAAGCGAAGAATACCGTCTTTTCTTTCTAAATCATACATGTATCGGCGTTTATGATTATTGGGAGGAAGGCGACTATGACTGCGCGAAACCTGAATTGAAGCAATTTGAAGAAATAGCCAATACTGTTCAGAGTAATTTCTTTACTATGGATATTGCTCGGAAAGAAGATGGCAGTTTGATAATTATTGAATTGGGGGATGGGCAGGTATCGGGATTGCCGCAAAGGGCTGATAAAATAGAGTTTTATAGCGAGATAAAAAAGGTAATGGCGGATGTTTGTTAAGTGTTTAACTTTATCAAGTAGCTCTTTCGCGATAATAATCATCAATAATAAATTCAGCGCTTTCTTGCCATAATAAAGAATTAGTATTTTGTAAGGCTCTATAGGTTTTTGAATCAAGAAAATTGAGATAAACCTCATCGAATTGTTTTGATTCCTTTTGAGCTATCTTATTAACCACGTCTTCAATTTTCATTAATACATCAATAGTTATATCCTGATCCTTGTATACATATTTATTTTCCATGGTTGTCCTTCTTTGTCAGACATAAGCAGGAGAGCGCCTGTTGTGTATGGATAGACACCTGATCGTTTACCTTAAAGAATTGCAGCTGCCGTAAAGCCATATCGGCGGTATAAATACCGGCTACGTATAAAGCTATAGTCCGCATGGTGTTGTCATTGGCGACCGGTCCTTGAACAATATCGTATTGATGCTGCAGGCCACCCTTAATCCGGTTTGTTTTAACCAACTCGAGCCATTCCTCTGTGAGGCCATCAAAATGTTTTATTTTCAGATTATCAGAAATGGATAATTCAAATTCATAGACAAATATTCCGGCTCCACCATAGCGGATAACCATATTTTCAGCCCAGCTCCCGGCCTGCTCCCTGATGGTGGTCATGTAAAAGCCTCTGCCAAAGTCGCGCTTGTCCCTTGATTTTGATAAATCAACCGTGTCAAAATCCTGATTGGAACCATGAAACAATTTCATGCTTGAATCCTTGTCAAAATATCCTCTGCGAAGGAGACGCTTTCGTCAAGATCCTGGGTATGCAAGGCTTCATATTGGGAACGTATCAAGTCGTTTATGTTGTGTCTAAGAAAAAGAGTAAAGACATCTCCGGCTTCCATGTTGTGCCGTTGGGCGTATCCTTCGACGGCGGCTACGACCATTAGGTTTTGGTCACGGGACTTAGGGGTCATGGGTTAGGGCTCCTGATAATATCATTGTATGACATAAGATGTGTCTCCTTTAATCAACTCTATTTCGAGTGGAGCGATATTCATAAAATTCAGCAATTTCATTTACCAATAAACAAAATGTTATATATCCTATATTTTCAATATCGGCTGCCCTTTTTCTCCACATTATTGCAGTCTCTGTTTCATCATTTTCAGAGAGATCAATAGTATGTACTCTTTTGGGATTATAGGATTCACTAACATATCCCTGCCGCAAATTACTATTTTTATCAAGTAATTCTGCAATATATTCATTGATCCATAATCCATTCGTATCTGATGGAGTATAAAATAATACTCCCCCTATCTGTACCATTGCTTCCTGATAGTAGCCCAGTTCATTACTTTTCCTTTCTACATCGGCAAACCATTTTTTAAAATTATCTAGGGAAAAAGAACCATCAGAGATAATACCGGGAACTTGAATCCAGTTTCGAAATAAATGCCATACTTTCTCTCTATTATTTATAATATTTATATTCTCTGTCGCTTCTTTTTTTGTGTTTATGTCGGAAATAAAGCTAAATTTTATCATTTCTAAAAAATAATCAGGATTAGCCGACATTTTTTTATAAATATGTTTTGGCATAATATTCTGATCGTATTCATTGAAGAATTGTAAATATTTCCATTCTATTTTTATCATATCATCTTCTTTTATACTGTTATCTTTTTGAAGTAATTCAATGATTTTTTTTAATTTATATACTCTATTATCATTACGTTGTAATCCATTATCTGAAGCGGTAAGAAGCGCTTTCAGAGCCTGATCTGCTAAAAAACATTCATTATTAAAATGATGGGCATAAATGCATTCAAGTGCAAGCCAAGGACGATTAACTTTTAAAAAATTATTGACAGCAATGGTTAAATCGCTTATGGTTGAAAAAATATAGCAATTAACTTCTAACCAATAATCCCTAGCAGAAACCCCCATCCATTTTTCAACTAATGCCCAAGTTTTTTCATTAAATGGTAAACTGATAAATATTTTGCAAATGTTTTTGATATTCCACGATAAAATATCCATATCCTCAAACCACAGCTCACCATATTTATAGTATTTTCCATTAATAAGTCCTTTTAAAAATTCTTGAAATTCCTTTTCCGGATGATTAAATGATGCTGGTAAAATCGCTTGCTGTGTTTCATTTGAAATAATAGCACTAAAAGAAAAACCAACAAAATATGGATTGGCGATGGATTTTGCAAAATTTTCAATCGCTTTTAATCCACCGTAATTAAATATTTCTCCTATTGCTTTTACTTTAAGCGAATCAATTTTTTTATCTTTATCATCGAATTCTATATCTTCATCAAAATAACTATAGACATTATCGCTAAATAAATATCGATATGAATATAATGGATTGTGAGGTGAAATCTTATCGGTAATTATGTCTATTTTATCAATAATTTCGGATTTCAGAGCCCAATGGGATTTAGAAAATTTTCGGTGTTTAATTACAAGTAATCGTAGGGTATCGCAAATTGGCTGCTTAAATTCATCTGGCTTGGAGATTATTTCATCTGATAACAAATAATCAAGATAAGCGTTTAATGCATCCCCAGGCAATTTAATACTATTGTCTAATAATTCAGCAATAACCATTATTCTTTTATCATCTTGTTTTACCAGTTCTAATAGCATTATTCCAAATTCATTAATTTGTTTACTGTATTCTTCTTTCGATACATTGTTTTCAAAATTTTCAGGGATATGTTTTCTGTACACAGGCTTTCTGCTATTATTTCCTATTTGTCCAAAAGAAGGCAATAGCCTTAATAAAACAGCAAATGCGACTTCAGGGCAACGTTTCAGAATTCCCTTCATAGCATTCATTCTTTTAGCCATATCGGCTGTTGTTTGCGGTCTCCAGGGATTTAAAATCGTTTCTATTGATTTTAATGGTGTATTGGGCCAATCACCGCCAGGATCAATATTTGCAAGATACGCAAGAATTAAAATGGCTTGGGTGATATACTCACCACTCCACGAAAGGGCTTCCAGTGCCCAATATAAATCTGATAAATAATTAGGCCCTAGGATGATTTTATCTTTTCGAGGAAAAAGTCCAATAAATGGACATGGCAATTGATTAATGGCGTTTTCTATAACTTCCATAAAAACCCTAGGAGACGCTTCCGCAAGCACGGGTAATAAATTACGCAGGCTTGCCCATGTTTTCCAATCTTTCTTATCAAAAAGTTCTTTTATTATTGAATTTACTGTTTTTTTCGAATTGTATGGTGTGCAATGTTCTAATTTATCAGCATTTAGATTTAAATATACAAGGGTTTCAGCAATACCTATACGCAACTCGTCTGAATATTTAGGCATTGCACCATAATAAAAATAAGATATCCTTTTTTCAGGGGCTAAATCAAACATAGGGTGTCTTTCTGACAATACTATATCTGCAATATTTTTTATTTTTTCAATATGTTTATCAAAAAATGATAAAGCATACTTTTCAAATAATAACGACCGATTTAGAACTTTCCAACGCCCATTGTTAACTTTTAAAATATCGCTTGTATAATTAATAACTTCATGTATATCACTCTCCCATTCTGTAAAATTTTCTCCAGTCATCTCCTTTATTATATTTATATCATCAGCATTAGTGTCATCCCAGGAGCCTATAATAGTCGCAATGAAAATAGATTTATCATGCTGTGGCTTTATTGTATTTAATTTTGAGTATATGTTCTGTACTTTTTTATCACCTTGCGAATATATTGCCAATAGAGAATATTCTATTTTTTTTGATAAATCTTTAACATCTGAATAGAAAACTGTTGTGCAAAAATCTTGAAGATATTTTATGTAAGCTGTTGCTTCAATACTTCGATTTTTATTAATTCGAATAAATGGAAATATAAAAATATTGTTCTTCCTTGCCTCTTCAATCTCTTTTTTTACAGCATCCCTGACTATAGAATCAAGTAGTAATATTACATATTCCGATTGTCTTATGTTTCTAATATATTGTGCTTCAACAGTTATTCCAGCAGCCTGTTGTTCAATCTCCCACAATTCAAATATTGACCTTAATGGTTCCTTGTCAAACAATATTGGTAATAATTGCCGTTCAACTATAAATTCATCATTGTATTGACAGGAACTTATAAATACTTTAGGCTTGAACATTTCCGCGATATCTCCTTAAAGCAACAGTGAATCTTTTTTTTGTTTACTTCTCCTCCCCCATCATCCCCTGTATCTCCAGCGTCCGCAAGCTCACCGTCGCCAACCTTCGTATCAAGTCAATAACCTTCTCCCTATAATCGGCAAACTTGAAGGTATTAAACTTATCCCGCAAAACCTTCTCGTCCTCCCGGATTTTCCGCTTCCCCGATGCAAGTTCCGCATCCGTAGGCCAGGAGGGGGCAACATACTGGTCAAGCACCCACTCAATGGCGCTCTTATTTCCCAGCTTATAGTCAAAAGCCCGTGGCGGGATACCCTTTAACCCGGAACCATCGCAGAAGGTCAGGGACCCGGAAAAAACCTTTTCCCCTTGCTCATCCTTAGTATAATCCAGGCGGTGGGTCTTTGTCGCCCTATAGTCTGCCGGCGCAGTTATCACGGTAATTCCTTTATGGGGAGCTGTTTTTTCAAAGCCGATATGAAGGTCCATAAGCTCCTTGCCCCAGGCCGCCCATTTTTTGAATTCCCGGTAAAGGGGAATCCGTGGATAATCCTGTTTCAAGTCAATAGCGTATTTTTCACGATATAGGGGATTATGTAATACAGCGTAAACATAGTGAAAAATATCTTCTTTGGTGATATTCTTGTCTTTGTAGTGATTTTGGAATTCGGCTAAAGCCCAAACTGTGATGTTATCGAGTTTTTTATTCTTTTCATAGCGATAGAGAGGAAGGCATTGGGTCTTTTCTAGCAAATCCAAACAATAAACAATCGAAGCTGCTAATGTTGAAAAAGATTTTGTTCCTGGGACACCTGATATGGTTATCACTAAATTATCAGGAAATATCTTTGGTAATTGATAACGCATTTCATTTAATTCTTTTGAATAATAAAGAAATGCGTTTATAAATGGGCGGTACAATGATTTAATAATAAACATTTGCGAAAATTTGTATTTTTTACCCTTCGTAAAGTCATTTAATACGGCTCTTGTCCATTTTATGCTCATATTGTTTTTATCGTTTGAAACAGAATCATTAAAAGCATTTATAAAATACTTTATTTTCCCTATAAGATTTTTTTCATCAAAATCATAAACCCAATCATCTCTATTCGTAACAACTCCAAGTGAAAAAAGTTCAAATACAGTTTTCCCTTCACCTTTCCCACTTTTCGCTTCCTTACTACACAAAGGCAAAAGACTCTGAAAATCACTATCGCTTTGGTTTACCCAATTTTCTTTCCCATCCGGCGTAATTGTATCAAAAATCATATCGGTTTTATCATACCCAGCAAGAAATTCTATCTTCTCACCCCTCGTCGCTTCTTCTTCAGTAACGGTATAGCGTAGATTAAACGCATTCGTATCATTCATCTTTGGCTGATAAAAACTAATCGCCACCCCGGCCTGTATACCAAAAATACTGTTTACCGGTCCTGAAAGTTTTTGATTAGACCGTACATCACCGCCAAGATTGACCACACGCAGGGAACCAAAATTCTCTCGCACATCCCGCCTGAACCCATCATAAGTCCGGGCGCCAATAAAGGCATAGTTCGTAATAAACGCAATAATAGACTTTTTCTCGGCCTTCAAAGAAAAATCCATAGCCAGCCGGAAGAAACAGGCAAACAGATCATACACCTTGGTTTTCTGGGCCGTCGATTTTGCTACAAAAGTTTCCTTAATTCGGCTGTAGATATGGGGGTAAACCTTGTTCTTTGCCTGGTCGTTTTCATTCTCCTGGTTCGCCCGGTATGGCGGATTCCCAATGATAATATCAAAGCCTCCGGTATCAAACACATCCTTGAAAAACAGATGCCACAGGAAAAAGGGGGAATTCCGTTTTAACATAGCTTCAAGATTATCAAGCTTAACCGGTTTGTTCTCTTCCTCCATCCTCTCCCGGATGAACCCAACTACGGTTGCGCGGATGCTCTCTTCCAATTCCAACTTTTTCTGATGATCCGTGGTTGAATAAAATTCATTCACCGCCTTAATTAGGGTTTCTCTGGTAAGGGCTTTGCCGGAAAAATCCATGGAGTATTGTTTCTTTTTCTTTGTATCATGGATATTTTCGCTTTCCATAGAGAGGTCTACCCCTTCGTACTCCTCGGCGAGGCTATCGCCCTGCATCAGCTTAAAGTCAAGGTTCGGCAGCGGTTCCGGTTCTTTTGAGTCCACCACCAGGGAAAGGAAAAACCGGAGCCGGGCGATATCCACCGCCCCGTGATCTATATCAACTCCGTAAATGGAATTGCGGATAATTTCCCGCTTAAGGGTTTCCCGATCTGCTGTGTCCCCTTCTAAGGCAATGCGGGCCGCAAGAATTTCCTTGAGCATTCCCATGGGGAAGGCGCCGGATCCTACTGCGGGATCCAGTACCTTTACTGTTTTGATGGCCGTATCCAGAGTGGCCTGCTCTTTTTTGGTAAGCCCTTCGATTTCTCCCCGGACTATCAGAGCTTTTACGGCCTGGGCTTTTTTGGAATCCCGGTCACAATCCAAGATACGGCATAAATGAAGGACCAGGGATTCCCGGCACATGAACCGCACCACCTCAAAGGGAGTGTAGATCGTACCGTTCATGTCTTTTTCATTGTCTTCGATAAGCTGTTCAAAAATTCTGCCCAGCATATCTGGGTCTACCCCGATGTCGGCGTCTCCGGGATCATTTTCATCAATAGTAAAATTATAGGATGAAAGAAATTCAAGGAGTTCCTTAAAAAGATTGGCGGGAAAGGACAAGGCCCGGTTGGTGTCCAGGGGGTAATCGTTTTCGAAAAGACCGCCGTTGAGGAAGGGGATTTTTGTTCCGGTCAGGCTGAACAGGTCTCCTTTCCGCTTGGTATTGAGGGTCTCAAAAAAGAGGGGAACCAGGGCGGAGGTGTAGAAATTTCCTGAGGAGTCCCCATGGTCCCGATACAGATGGTTGAGGAATTCCGTATCCCCATCAGCGGCGGCATAATCCTTGGCCCCCAGCCAGCCTTTCTTTTCAAGAAATTTGAGGAAGACTAAACGGCCTAACAATTTCTTTGCAAAATCCCGAAAGGGCTTATCAGCAGATTCCTGAGCTTTAGCATCGGGAAACGCCGAAATATTGAACAGGCTGCGATACTTCTTTTTTTCCGAAAGGGCCTCGGTAAAACGGCGGTAGAAAGAACGGTAGGTTTCAAAAAACTCTTTGGAAACCGCTTCCATGGAAAAGGCTTCCGTCAGGTGCTTTGAATTACCGTAGGGCATCACAGAACGGATTGAAAGCAGACGAACCGCGGCGGTACCCGTTGCTGCTGACGGCCCCAGAACATAGGTATACCGCTTTGTTCCGGTGCGATTGATCAGTTCTTTGCCGGTCTTTTTATCAAAGGAAAAACTTTTAGCCGCATAGGTCAAACGCCAGGCTTTTTCCTGTGGATTATGAAAGAACGCCAGTATCCCCCGGACACCAATGCCATCGAAATAATCTTTGGTACCCATGTTTAAGCTTACCCGGTTATGTTCAATATGTATCTTGGGATCCGTTTCTATATCCAGAACTTCATAGGCTTCCGCTTTATCCGTATCTTTATTAAGAAGAATCCTTCCCAAGCGGCGGACTGTTCCGATTTTTTTTATTGCCTCACCGGCGCCTATATTGGAGACGGGTATAAAACTGTCAAGAAAAATTTCCCGGAGTAAGGTACGGGAAAGATCTGCGGAATAGGATTGTTTCAGTAGTTCCATACATTCGCTTTTAGTCATACATCATCCTATAAACCATTCGCCCAGAATAAAATCCGGCTCTTCTCCATGATACAATTCCCCGGTGCCGGGACTTTTTCCTGTATCCCCTTCAGGCAAGTCGATATATTGTGGCAAAATCTTCCCCAGGTGTTCGGCCTGGGTATGTACCGCCACATTTCCTGTGGCAGCATTCTTGCGTATCTCCCCTATTAACCGGATAAGCCGTCCCGATGCGGCGCCCCGTTGAATCATCTCCGACGCTGTTTTTATTGTTTTGCGAATTTCCGGAGCTAATCCGAATTCTTCGAAGCTATCAAGAAAAGTCTGTAAATATTTCAATACCGCTGCTTCATTGCCGCTGCGCTTTTTGGCCCCAGTCCGTTCAAGGGCATCTTCTTCCTCAGCAGCCATAAAAGCGGTGCGAGAGAGATCTACTGAGGCTAGACCGTTATAATCTCCCGGAGGGCTTTTTGCTTCTCCGGCGGCTTTGAGCAAAGTGCAGGCCTCTGTAAAGCTCAACTGCCGTATTGTTTCCTTTTCCACGAGATAAAAAACATCCCGCAGGGAAGCTTCATTTGAGGAACGGAGATACACAAAATCCTGGGGTGATTGCTCCCCCTTCACTAGTCTCCGGCAATGACATTTAGGCGGCAGATCTACTATCTTTTGATACAGTTCCGGTTCCTGTTCCTTTACCGAGCGGATTTCCATGAGGGCAGTCAGCCGGGGATTAACCGCTTCGGCGCCTAATATGTCATCGGCATTGAACATACCGAAATGTTCTACCGATTCATCACTGGAATAAATAGGGGCGTCCTCGCCAAAGGCGCTGTGGAAGGCTTGCAGTTTCATTTTTGCTTTCTTTTCCAATTCTATGTGGTCTTCCACATGGCTTACGGGGAAAAAGTTATAGATGAATATTTTGTCGGCGGTGCTTCCTACCCGATTCACCCGGCCTATGCGCTGGAAAAGTCGCACTGAATTCCAGGGAGTATCGTAATTAACAATCGTATTTGCCCGGTGGAGGTTAACCCCTTCCGCCAGGACATCGGTACAAAGCAGAATGCGGTATTCATCCCGCATGGTCCCTCGGAAGTTGGCATCGAAATTCGCCCGTATATCTTCCTCAACCTCGTCCCGGTTACGGGCGGAAACAACGATAAAATCATCCCGCTTGTTTTTTCGTAAGCCCTCGGCAATATAATTAATGGTCTCCTCAGACTCAGAAAATGCCACCAGCTTACCCGCAGGATTTTTGTCTCGTTTGAGGAGATTATCCAGTTGAAGGATAAATTGATCCAGTTTCGGATCCTCCGATACAGTTTTCCACCCCCCGAGGAGTTTATCCAGGGCGGCAAGATCGGAGCGGAGATGTTCGATAAACGAAGGATCAAAATCCGATGCAGTACATTCGGTGATTGCCGGATCGGCGGCTTCGTTTGCGGACAAGGCGAGTTCCAGCCCTTCAATATCATCGTTATTCACAAAGGCCGCTACATCAACGGTGGTGGAAATAAATATCCTGTTGGCTTCATACATTTTAATAAAAGCGAAGGTGGATTCCCTGAACCTTTCCAGGGATGCGGTAAAGGCATGAAAACTGGAATCGAGCCGTTTCAGGAAAAAACGTTTCATCAAGCCGGAAAGCTGTTCAAAGGTATGGGGGGTAACATTAAAACGCTCCGCCTTGACCCCCCGGAGGTAACTCAAATAGCGGTGCAATGAATAATAAATTTCACTGGTCAGGGCAAGGATGGTTGATTCATATAAACTATCTAAATCGGTATCAAGATAGTATTGCAAAACCCTGGGCTTCTGAATGACCGGAAAGCGTATGCCTTGAGCATCAAGGTCTTTTTTATACTCATCATGCTCTAGAAGATCGCTCCGGGTCCGCCGGATTACCGCCTCTGATAGAATCCGTTCGCGGATATCCCGGTAGATGAGCTTCATCAGTTCCACTGCTTCGGCGGCAGGGACTCCTTCCCGGCGTGCGGCATCGTAGTCCCGCTGTTTTTCGTTAAAATATTTAACCAGGTCCCCGGTTCCCAGGGTAGAATTACGGGTTTCTTGAAACAAGGCTAAAAGGTTGAGTAATTCCCGGGGCTGGTTGTTCAGGGGGGTTGCGGAAATGAGCATGACCTTTCGGGAGCTGTACTGTGAAGGCGCCTTGGCAATGTACTGCAATTCCTGATACCGATCGGTGCCGGCATTACGGAAGTTATGGGCCTCGTCTACCACCATGAGGGCGTAATTTTCGGGGTTACCCAGCTTCTTTAAATTCCCTGAAGAAAGGAGGGTATAGTGATTGGGGTTTATCCCAAAATCAATCAGGGTACGCTCCCAGTTGGGAAGTATGGCCGGGGGAGCTACCACCAGCACTTTAGCGCGCCGGTCCTGACGGGTAAGGAAGCTGCGGATAATGAGGGTGGCCACAATGGTTTTCCCGAGCCCTACCACATCGGCCAGGATAAAGCCGTTATGCCGTTCCAGGAGGCTCAAGCCTTCATTAACCGCATCAATCTGATAGGTAAGGCGCTTAAAACCCATGGGGAAATCATACTCCACCCGGTGTTCATCATACTCAATATTTTCTTTCAGACTTTCATAGAGAAAACGGAGGTACAATTCCCGGGGGCTGATGTCCTGACGGAGGAAACTCTTTTTTGTAAAGGTCTGTTCGATCTCGAAAGGGATGAGATCAATCCCTTCATTCCAAAGGGCTTTAAATTCTCTGTTTGCATAGTCAATTTTTCCGCTGTCACGAAGCTCCACATTGAGTTCGTAATTGGCCTTATTGTAATCCGGGTTTGTACCTAAGCCGGGGGCGGTAAAATTGGACGATCCGGTTATCAGGGTTCCAAGGGCGAGATCCGGCGTCCAGCCTTCGGGAATAAAAAGATAAAATTTGGCGTGAACAATTTTCTGCGAATAAGCTTTCATTTCAAGTCTGCCGTCCAGTACATCCGCCACAAAGAGCCGGAGGCTTTCCGCCGTTTCCTCGCTGTACCGGGCCTGCGCTATATCCGCGCATAGCTCCCGGTAGGCCTGTTCCCGGACCAGCTTGTCCCGTTTTTCCTTGCTTAGATTATACCACTTGCCCGTAAGGGCATCGGCCTGGATCCCCACCAAAATCTTCATTCCCTTGGCTTTGCTCAAGGAAGATCGGAGCTTGAAATAGGCGGAGGACCGGAAATAGCCTGAAACCGCGTAAAGGTAGAAATCCTTATGCTCCGGGCGGTCCAGAATGGCCCGAAACCGGTCGTAAAGGCTGTATTCGGTATTAGTATATATCCCTTCGTTGGCAGTTCCGGTCATATTAAGTGAGTATATCCTTTTTCCAGGAAAATATAAAGACGGATGAGAGCTTGAACAGCATACAGACAGTATTGTACAGTCTTTAGATGTGTAAAATAGACTCAAATAGGAGAAACAAATGAAAGCTTGCCCCTGCGGCTCCGGCCGCCCATACGCCGAATGCTGCGAACCCTACATCAAAGGGACCCAAAAGCCGCCTACTGCGGAAGCCCTGATGCGCAGCCGCTACTCCGCCTATGTGGAACACGCCGTTGACTATATCGTGGAAACCTGTGTCCAGGACGGAAAAGAGAACATCGACGTAAAGGAAACCCGGGCCTGGAGTGAACGATCCCGCTGGCTGGGGCTGAAGATACTCGCGCTTACCAAGGGCGGCCCCGGGGATACCGAAGGAACCGTGGAGTTTGAAGCGGACTATGAACGGGACGGCCTCAAGGACGTACACCACGAAAAAGCAAAGTTTGTAAAAACTGACGGGCAGTGGTTTTACGACGAAGGGGATATTGTCCCCAAGACGGTGGTTCGGTCTTCCCCGAAGGTGGGGCGGAATGATCCCTGTCCCTGCGGGAGCGGGAAAAAATACAAACACTGCCATGGAGGGAATCAGCAGGCCCCAGGGTCTGCATACTAATGGAATTAACCCTTCACCTGGCTATCATCGTTTTCCTAGTCGAATTCGCCTGCTTCTTTATCAAGGGCCTTGCGTGATGAAAAATAGTTAAAACCCCTCTCCAAAAAAAAGAGCTGTCCAAGCAGCTTAACTCCGCCTGGACAGCTCGCACCATTACTGTGATAAAATCAGAACCTGATCAATTCCCCTGTTTCAAAGGCATTTTTACAGGTATAGGCAATTTCAGAAACCCTGGTCCCGTCATAGACGGTCACCGCAGGCTTGCGCTTGTTGAAAATACAGTTCACAAATTCCTGCACCTCGTTGACATAGGCTGTATCGAAACGTTCAAGGAAATTCTCGCTGCATTCTTTCCTTACCCCGTGGCTGTCCAGGACTTCTACCAGGTTTTTCTGGGGCACCGAAGCGATCCTGAGGGTTCCCTTGGTACCGATGATCTCGGTTTCCACATTGTACCCATGGGGAGCGGTGCGGCCTGCAAAGAGGAAGACCATACAGTCGTTTTTGAATTTCATCAGGCAGGACACATTATCCCCGTCCTTGGAGGCGGCGAATTCCGGGTGGGCATAGCAACCGCCTATGGCGTACACCGTCTCAGGCTCGGAGCCGGTAAACCAGCGGGCCAGGTCGATATCGTGGACCGCCATGTCCAGGAACTGCCCGCCTGAATGGGGGGCAAAGGCTATGGCGCCCTGGATAAACTTTTCAGGGTCCTGGCTGTAGGAGCGAAACAGAACCGGCTTCCCGATTTCACCGGCAGCAACCTTGTCGTGGGCGTATTTGTAGGACTCGTCGAAACGGCGCATAAAGCCCAGCATGAACACCTTGTCAGGGTGGGCTTCCACGGCCTTTTCAGCTTCCTTGCATTCCGCCACATTTACCCCCAGAGGCTTTTCGCTGAACACGTGCTTCCCCGCGTTGAGAGCTGCGGCAATCTGCTTGGTGTGCAGGGCGGAGGGTGACACCAACACTACTGCGTCCACATCCTTGCAGGCTATCAATTCCTCAAAGGAAGTAAACTGGTGCCGCACTGCAAGCCGCTTGGCGGTCTCTTCCAGTTTCGGCTTATCCACATCGCAAAGAGCCACAAGCTCGGCGTTCTGTATTCTTCCGGCTATGTTTTCTGCGTGCTGAAGTCCCAAGCGGCCTAATCCGACCGATCCGATACGTACCTTATCCATTAGTAACTCCTCTATTCGTGTTGAGGGGTTTAATACCCCGCCTTTAGGGCGGGGTATTAAACCCCGAATACAAATACCTTATGAGAACAACATACCTCACCCTTTAGGGCGAGGTTGTTGATTTCAACAGTTCCCGTGCTTTTTTTGCCAGACTTTCCGCATCCAAACCGAAACGCTTGGTAAGATAATCCTGGGTTCCCACTTCTCCAAACTCATCACGAATTCCGATCCGGCCGAATTTGCCCTTGAACCCGTTTTCCGACAGAACTTCTGCCACGGCGCTGCCAAGGCCGTTGTTGATCTGGTGATTCTCGGCGCTGATCACGGCCTTAACTTTGTTGGCTTCCGCCAGTATGGTTTCAGCATCGATGGGTTTCAGAGAAAGAACATCGATCACCCCGGCGTCTATCCCTTCCCCGGCCAGGATTTCCCGGGCCTTCAGGGATTCGTTCACCATAAGGCTCCCCAGGGCAACAAAACAGATATCCTTTCCTGATTTGAAAACCTTGGCTTTCCCAAACCGGAAGGTATCATTTGCGGTGTACAACACCGGAACCGGCTTGCGGGGGAAGCGGATGTATACACAGCCGTAGACTTCCGCCGCTTCCTTTACCAGGGCCGCTGCGCTAAAGGCGTCCGAAGGCTCAACAATGGTAAGATGGGGAATTGCCCGCATCAGGGCAAGGTCTTCAAAAGGCATGTGGGTGCCGCCGTTAAAGGCTGCGGTAACCCCCGGGTCTGTACCAATCAGCTTCACGTTGAGCTTGGCATAGTTGGCGGAGATGAAAAACTGATCGTAGGCCCGCCGGGTAGCAAAACAGGCAAAGGTAGCGGCAAAGGGTATCTTTCCCACCGCAGAAAGCCCTGCGGCAACACCAATCATGTTTGCTTCGGCGATGCCCATATTGTAGAATCGGTCCGGGTAGGCTTTCTTAAAATTTCCCGTATTGGTACAGGACATAAGGTCTGCTTCCAACACAACAATATTACTGTTTTTTGCCGCCAATTCAAATACGGTATCCACGTATGCGGCACGAATTTCTTTGGTTTCCATGGTTTACTCCTTTGCGTACAGGGCGCTTATGGCTTCTTGGGCTTTGGCAAGGTCAAAGGCCATACTGTGGTTTTTCTCAACCCCTTCGGCAAAGTTACAGCCCTTACCCTTGATGGTGTTCATGATGATCATCGAAGGCTTGTCCTTCTCTGCCAGGGTTTTTTCAACCGCCTCATCCAGGGCCTGTATATCATGACCGTCCACCTCCAGGGTGTACCAGCCGAAGCTTGTCCATTTTGCAACAAGATCACCCAGATCAAGGACGTCCTTGGTATACCCGTCAAGCTGCTGCTTGTTGTAATCCGTAAAGGCCGTAACATTTGAAAGATGGTGTGCCGCTCCGAAAAGCGCAGCTTCCCAGATCTGGCCTTCGTCGGACTCACCATCCCCGATGATCGTATACACCCGGGCAGGGCTTTTGTCGATCCTGAGCCCCAGAGCTATGCCCAAGGCTGCGGAAAATCCCTGCCCCAAGGAACCGGCGGTCATGTCAATTCCGGGAGTCAGGTTCCGGTCACAGTGGCTGGGCAGCTTGGTCCCCCCCTGATTGAGGGTTTTAAGCCAATCCAGGGGGAAATACCCCTTCAGGGCCAGGGCGGAGTAAACCGCCGGGCCTGCGTGGCCCTTGGAAACCACCAGCTGATCCCGGTCCTTCAACCGGGGCTGGGCGGGATCAATTTTCATACGGTGAAAATACAGCAGGGCCAGCACGTCCGCAATGGACATGGCCCCCCCGATATGACCGGAGCCCAGGGTTCCGATTTCTTCAATTGTCAATTTCCGAATTTCCTTGGCCTGGGTCTTTAAATGGGCCAATTTTTCTTTATCCATACCAGAATCCTCCTTCATATATAATAACGTTTGCAAGGTAAATGTAATTCAATATTACCCATCTGTCAATGCAATATTTAACGAAATATCACCGGACAGATTAAAAAAGGGCAAATGCGATTGGGGTAACGTTTGCATATTTCAAACTTCTTTCTCAAAGATCTTGCCTGTCCCCGGCGGATGTATCATCACTAACCGCAGCTGTCGACTCACGGATTATCAGTTTATGGGGAAGTACCACATTGGATATCAGGGTACTATCCCCGTTTATATAATGGTGTATGAGCTGGGCCGTTTGTTTTCCCATTTCACTTATGGGCTGTTGTATCGTGGTAAGCCGGGGGACCACATAACTTGCCATACTGATATCATCAAACCCCATCACCGAAATATCCTCGGGAACCCGGAGGCCCGCATCCCGTAAAACCCGGACAGCGCCTATGGCTATTTCGTCGGTAACTGCGAAAACAGCGGAAAAATCCCTGCCCCGGTTCAGCAGTTCCCGCATACCCTCCATGCCGAAATCGGCAGTCTGGTGGCGGACCTGTATCATCCGTTTTTCATCCCCCACAACTCCTGCCGCAGCAAGGGCCTGACAGTAACCATCCATACGATCGGAGCTGAAATAAAAATCCGGACCATCAATTAAAGCTATCCTGCGGTGCCCCAGGCTGACTAAATGACATACCCCTTCAAAGGCAGCCTGTTTATCATTGACCATTACCGAGGGGATTCCGTTATAACAACAGGTAGCGGCGATGGCTGGAAGTTTTTCCCGTTCAATAAACTCGTAAATTTCCTGTTTTTTAATTCGCCCGAACAGGATCACCCCATCCAGTTTTTCCTTCCGCAGACGGCTGAGACATTCTTCTTCGCTGGCCTCATCGTCCTTTATCAAAAAAAACAGGGTATGATACCCGAGGGATTCCAAGTGGCGTTCAATCATTGAAAAAAGCTGCTGCTGAAACAGGTTAAAAATATCGGGGATCATTAACCCAACGGTAAAACTCCGCTGCAGCACCATACTCCTGGCCGCTTTATTAGGGGCATACCCGGTTTCTTCAATTATTTTGAGGATCAGTTCCCGCTTTTTCGGGTGCACATGGCTTTTTTCATTTACCACCCGGGAAACGGTAGAAACGGAGGTTCCGGACTGCCTCGCGATATCCTTGATACTGATCATCCTTGTCCTCCGGATAAAATAATGCTGCCGAAATTAAAATTCCGGCAGCTACAAAAACTCTCGTCGATTATACGAAGCTGCTATCAGCCGCCAATCTTATCAAGGAATGCAATCTGATTCTGAGCATTGTCCTTGGTCAGTTTGATCGTACCGCTATCAATGCCCTTCTCAATCGTCTCGCCGTTAACCAGTTTGATCGCATTTTCGATAGCCAGGGTACCCATGCCATAGGAATTCTGTCCCATGGAACCATACAGCTGATCCGCAAGTATCGCATTCAGCGCATCTCGGGTGCCGTCCACGCCGATAACAACCACGCTGCCTTTGCCGGCCTGATTCAGGGCCCGCCAGGCGCCAAGGGCCTGATCATCGTTGGCGGAGAATACTGCGGCCACATCCGGGGTGGTCTGGAGTATGTTCTGCATAACCGTGAAGGCCCGTTCCTTGTCGGAATACGCGGGCTGACGGGAAGCAATCACATAACCGGCATCGGTAAAGGTCTTTTCCGCACCGTCACAGCGCTGGGTCATGGACGGGTTACCGGGAGCCCCTTCGAGCAGGACGATTTTAGCGCCCTTGGCGACCTTACCGGAAGCGATGATCATGTTCGCCGCATCCACACCGGCGGTGTAGTTGGTGGTACCGATAAAGGTTGCATAATCATTGAAGCCCTCAGGCATGGGAGTATCCACAAGGATAACCTTAATACCCGCATCCCTCGCCTGCTGCAACACCCTGATAGTAGCCGGGGGCTGGGACGGAGAAACCACCAGCACATCCGGTTTCTGGGAAATAACGCTCTGGATCATGTTGATCTGTTCCTCAACCGCATCTTCCGTGGGCGGCCCGAGGGGACCGATCAGGTTCACATTGTGTTCTTTGGCGCCGTCTTTCAGACCAGAAACAACAGTCTGCCAATAGGGAGACACTGTCGTCTTGAGCACCGCCGCTACGGTTATCTGTCCGCTTTTGGCAGCAGTAGTACCACCCTGCTGGCCTCCTGCGAACACGCCGGATACGCTTACTGCGAACAGTAAACACACCATTACTCCAACTAATTTGTTGGTCTTCATTTCCTTACCTCCAAGTAAGTTCAATATTTAAAAGCCTTATCTGGCTTTCATAACCCGTTGACGAAGCACATCGACAAATACCGCCACGATAATAACTGCGCCGATAGTAAAAGTTTGCAATGCCGAATTTACGTTAAGCAAATTGAGTCCGTTCCGCAACACCGCGATAATAAGAACGCCTACAATAGTATTACCGATCTTGCCGATACCACCAAAGAAACTGGCGCCGCCTATAATAACCGCAGCGATGGCATCGGATTCGTAATCCATTCCCGCCAGGGGGTAGGCGGAATCCACCCGACCGACCAGGACTATACCGGCCAGGGCCGCCATGAAACCGCTGATGGTAAACACCAGGTTGAGAATACCGTTCACATTGATACCCGAAAGTCGGCTTGCTTCCTTATTACCCCCAACGGCGTAGATATAACGCCCCGTGGCGGTGCGGGTTAAAAAAAGGTACATAACAATGTATAAAAACGCTACCAGGAAAAGGGATACAGGAACCGGCCCCACCCGGTTGCTCCCGAGGAAGTCAATGGAAGGATGAAAACCGCTTATGGGCTGGGCGGCGGTAATGGCCAGGGCTATTCCCCGGGCCATCTGCTTCATGCCCATGGTGGATATAAAGGGGTGGGGAAGGCGCAGCTTGGTAAGCATTAACCCGTTTATATACCCCAACAGGGTACCGAAAAGGAGACACATGAACAGAGAAAAAATCGGGTTCAGCCCCAACTTAACCGCCAATATGCCCATGCCCATGGTGGAAAGGGCGAGGATGGAACCCACCGACAGGTCAATGCCGGATGTCAAAATCGCCAGGAACAAACCGATGGAAACAATAGCGTTTACCGATGCCTGGGACGCGACATTCATTAAATTGTCAACGGTCAGGAAACGGGGGGACAGGATTGTCAGAATAATACAAAGCAAAACAAGGCTTAATACGATTCCGAAACTGTACAGGTTTTCCTTCAGCCCGCCCACAAACGATTTCTTTCCCACTCCCGCCTTAACCGCCTCTTGATTTTCAGCCATTTCTTCTTCCTTAAATCTTGTTATAAACCGACCGACCGGCCGGCTATGCGCTTCCCTTTTCCTGTTCTGCAATACCGGAAGCTGCGTACATTACATTTTCCTGGGTAACCTTGTCGCCGCTCAGCTCTGCGGTAACATGCCCTTCGTGCATAACAACGATTCTATCGGACATACCGATACATTCATCCATCTCGGAACTTATCATAAGAACCGCGGCTCCGTCTTTTACCAGCTGGTTGATAAGGTTATAGACTTCAACCTTGGCACCCACATCAATACCCCGGGTCGGCTCATCGATGATGAATATCTTAGCCTTGGAAAGCAGCCATTTGGCGATAACCACCTTCTGCTGATTCCCGCCGCTCAGGTTTCCTGCGGGCATGGTAACAGTGGGGGTACGGGTACGGAGTTCCTGCACCATTTTTTCGGCGTCCGCTTTGGCTGCCTTGAGGTTCAGGAAGATATGCTTGACATACTTCCGCAGATTCACAATGGTTGAATTGAATTCAATATCCTGAATAAGAATGAGCCCCTGGGCTTTGCGATCTTCAGTGAGGAAGGCAATACCCGCCTGGATTGAATCCCGGGGATTGCGGATATGGACTTCCTTTCCATCCACAAAAACCTTACCACTGTCCAGGGGATCCGCGCCGGTAAGGGCCCGCACCGTTTCTGTCCGTCCTGCGCCAACCAGCCCTGCAAACCCGACCACCTCGCCTGAGTGGATCACGAAAGAGACATCTTCAAAAACGCCCTTCCGTGTAAGATGTTCCGCCCGGAGCAATTCTTTGCCTAACGGCACCTTAAGCTTGGGATACTTCTGGGCAATATCACGGCCCACCATGCCTTTGACCATCTCATCAATGGTGATGTCGGCGTTATTAACCGTGGTAACCGTTTTCCCATCCCGCAGAATCGTTATGCGATCACAGATCGCCTTAACTTCGTCCAAGCGGTGGGAGATATAGATAACGGAAACACCCTTCTCTTTAAGAAAACGGGTGATCCGCAGCAGTTCTTCTGATTCACGGGCGCTCAGACTGGCAGTGGGTTCATCCATGATGATCAGCCTGGCTTCCGCCTGAACCGCCCGGGCGATTTCCACCATCTGCTGCCTGCCGACCCCCAGGGCCCCCACATTCAGGGCCGGATCAATATCAAGCCCTAGGGAAGAGAGCACTTCCCGGGAACGCTTTTTCATTTCATCACGGTTAATGATACTTAAAAATTTGGTCCTGAGTTTTTCCCGGCCCAGGTAAATATTTTCCGCCACCGTCATGTGGGGTATCTGGTTCAATTCCTGGTAAATACAGGCTATGCCCAGAGACATTGAATAATGGGGGTTGATGCTTCCAAGTTTCTGTCCGTTAAAAAAAATATCCCCTTCATCCGGCGCGTGGGCTCCCGTAATTATTTTGATCAGGGTTGATTTTCCGGCGCCATTCTCACCTACCAAGCCGTGAACTTCCCCTGCCTTAATTTCCAGATCCACCGAATCCAAAGCTATGACCCCGGGAAATCTTTTTGAAATTCCGGCAAGCTTAAATATCGTGTTATCCGCCAAAATTAGCCCCCTAGTTCTATTTCAAGTGTAAGTCTTGCAAACGTTACCAAATTATAAGAGGCACTTTACCCATTTGTCAAGCTTTTTTTTACAAATTTAATGATTATTAATGAATTTTCACTGTAAATTGACTTATAACTGATAACGTTTTCAATTTATCCGCGCCGTTGACTCACGGATTATCAATTTATAGGGAAGAACCAGTTCCTGTTTCAATCCATTATTTCCGAGTATTGCCCGGTGCAAGGCTAAGGCGGTTTGTTCTCCCAATTCCCCCAAGGGCTGACGTACGGTAGTTAAGCGGGGGATCATATATGCCGCAATTTCAATATCATCAAATCCCACTACCGAAACATCCTCGGGAACCCGGAGGCCCTCATCCTTCAAAACCCGCATGACCCCTATGGCTAAATCATCGGTTCCGGCAAAAATAGCGGAAAAATCCCTGTTCCGGAGCAGCAGCTCCCGCATTCCATACATACCAAATTCTGCAGTATAGTACTGGGCAGTAACCACCCGGCTCTCGTCCAGCTCTATTCCCGCCGCTTCCAGGGCTTTATAATACCCGTCCACCCGCTGTTTGCCAAAAGTAAAACCACTGCCGCTTATCATATTGATTTTATGATGACCAAGGCCAATAAGATGATTCACTGCGTCCATTGCCGCCTGTTCCTCATCAACATGTATGGAAGGAATACCGGAAAAGCTAAAGGTTGCGGTAACCAGGGGAAGCTGTAGGTGTCTGAGGGTTTCATAAAAAGTACTATCCCTAATCTCCTGAAGCAGGATGATCCCGTCTAGCTTTTCTGACTTTAACCGGTTCAGGCATTCTTTTTCACTGGCGCCGTCAAATTTTATATAAAAAAACAGGGTATGATATCCAAAGGATTCCAGATGCCGCTCTATAATTGAAAAAAGCTGCCGCTGAAACATATTAAAGGTATCGGGAATCACAATTCCCACGGTAAAACTGCGCTGCAGAACCATGCTTCTGGCAGCCTTATTCGGCACATACCCGGTTTCTTCTATTAACTTCAGGATTTGTTCCCGCTTTTCGGTATTTACATACTTTTTTCCGTTTACCACCCGTGAAACTGTTGAGGGAGACATTCCAACTTTTTTTGCTATATCTTTAATACCTATCATCTGCTTATTTATTTAACCCCTAGGTATTCAAAACTGGCTTTCAAGGCTGCGGATAATTGATCCGGAGACAATTTCTGTACCGCCGGGCCAAAGGGTTCGTAAGAGAAGGTTCCCAAATATCCCAAAGCATCCAGTCTTTGTATCAGTTCTTTATTGTGCATTTTATCCCCGGGGCCCACAAGAACACGGTTACTGTCCAGGTATTTTTCTACGGGAATATCGTCTTCAACCCCGGAAATATGTACTAACCCTGTATAGAGCAGCTCATAGGAAGCGCCCAGCCCGTCCATGCCGAATATATGCTCATCATCCGGACCTATATAATGGTGAAAGGTATCCAAGAGCACCCGATAACAACCATAGCCCGATGCTTTGATAGCGCGGACAATAGCCGGCAGGGACGCCAGGGAAGAGATTCCAAACCCCAGGGCTTCAACATAAGCGGCTATACCGTATTTGACAAAAAGGGGGCCATACTCTTGCAGAGCCTCTACAGTATCCAAGTACTTTTGCTTCGGAGATCGGGTATCCCCCTTATCATTATTGGGGCAAAGCACCAGGGCCGGACATTCAATGGCCGCCGCCAGATCCAAAAGTTGTTCCAGTTCCCCAAGACAGGCGGACCGCTTAGCGGGAAGGTTGAATTTCTGCAGGGCATTAATCGTAATGAACCTAACCCCTTCTCCCCGGCTTATCCTCAGGGCTTCAGTAGGGCTTAACCCATCAATAATATCCCCTATGTTTGATTTCCCCGGCAGATCATTACGAAGCTCTATCTGAGAAAGTCCCAACCCGGCGCTAAATTTTACAAACCCTTCCAGTCCTTGGGAGGGAGAAATAATTCGGTTTAAGGCAATACGTTTCCTGGTCAACATTAACTCAGCACTCCTTTAAGTTATTTCCGACAGCCTGAAACAAAGTATCGGCATAATAACGTTTTCACATAAGTATCACATTACTATTCAAGCCTGTCAATAAAAATTACGGAATTGCCGCAAAAATCACAGAATCATACATACAACGGATTATTAGCTTAATTTATTATATAACAACGAGTTAAGTAACCATAAGCCCCTTTATCGGTAATTATTTAAGAAATGTAGATCGATATTATGAGAAAAGACTTTACAAATTTTAATTATGAATATATAATTATAATAACGTTTTCATATAATAGCCATACGGATTATATGGCTATCCAAACAAGGAGCAATACCATGGCTGATAGATTAAAGATTGGAATTGTCGGAGCCGGACGGATCGGCAAGATACACATTGAGAACATTGCCCGTTTTATACCCCAGGCCAAGCTGGAAGGGTTAGCGGATATCATGCTCACCCCGGAACAGGAAGCCTGGGCCAAAGGGCTCGGCGCCCGGATCGTCTCTAAGAATCCCCAGGATCTGTTTAAGGACCCGGAAATAAACGCGGTGATCATCTGTAGTTCTACCGATACTCATGCGGACCTTACGGTTGCCGCAGCCCAGGCGGGAAAGCATATTTTCTGCGAAAAACCTATAGATTTGACCGTAAGCAAGGTTCGGGCCGCCCTGGACGCGGCAAAAAAGGCGGGGGTTAAGCTCCAGATCGGGTTTAACCGCCGGTTCGACCATAACTTTGCCCGTGTCCGGAAATACACCCTGGATGGCGCAATCGGCGATGTCCAACTGGTTAAGATCACTTCCCGGGACCCCGCACCGCCCCCCATTGCCTATGTTAAGGTCTCCGGGGGAATATTCATGGATATGATGATCCACGATTTCGACATGGCCCGATTCCAAGCGGGCAGTGAGATCACCGAAGTGTACGCCGCAGGGGCGGTCCTGGTTGATCCGGAAATCGGCAAGGCCGGAGACATAGACACCGCCATCGTTACCCTGAAATTTGCCAACGGCGCCATCGGGGTTATCGACAATTCCCGGAAGGCCGCCTATGGCTATGACCAGCGGGTGGAAGTTTTTGGATCTAAGGGGGCTGCCCAGGCTGAAAATGACCTGCCGAATACGGTAAAGCTGTCCAACGAAACCAGCGTCTCCGCAGAGAAACCTCTCTACTTTTTCCTAGAACGGTACAAGCAGGCCTTTGTGGACGAGATGATTTCCTTTACTGACTCCATCCTGAACAACAAGCCTATTGCCGTAACCGGCGAAGACGGGCTGGCGAATATGTACGCTGCCCTGGCGGCGCTTAAATCGGTTAAGGAAAAACGGCCTGTTTCAATAGAAGAAATTAAGGCCCAATAATAGTATTTATAAGGAAGGCACAGAATGCAAATACCGCACAAACCGCCGTTTAACCGGGGCTACACCCCCCTTTCACCCCGGGGCGGGGCTACCGCGAACATGCTCATGGATTTTGGGGTCATCAAGCTCCTGCCCGGGGACAGCTACCAGAGCAACTCGGACACCGATGAGCGGGTCTGGCTCCTGTCGGAAGGAAGCGCAAAGATCAGCTGGGAAGGCGGAGAAAAAGAAATTTCCCGGCCCAACCTCTTTGATTATTCTCCCTGGTGCCTTTCAGTTCCTGCAAAAAACCAGGTGACCATCAAGGCCGGCAGCGAGGGGGCTGAATTTTACTACACCGCAACGGACAACCCCAAGCCCATCAAGCCAAAGCTCTTCACCCCCGAGGAATGTAAAAGCGAATTCCGGGGTGAAGGCACCATGCGGGAAACCTCTACCCGGGTGGTCAGAACCGTCTTTGATGACACCAACCGGCCTGAATCAAACCTGGTTATCGGAGAAGTTATCGGAGTTCCCGGAAAGTGGTCTAGCTACCCGCCCCATCACCACCCCCAGCCGGAGATTTACCATTACCGGTTCCTCCCGGCCCATGGGTTCGGCCTGACCGCTATCGGGGACACTCCCTATATCATCAAAGACAAGGACACTATCCTCATACGGGAAGGGGAGATACATCCCCAGGTTACCGCCCCGGGCTATGCCATGTGGTACCTTTGGGTAATACGCCACATAGAGGGCGCCCACTACGGCCCTGCCACCAATACGCCTATATTTATAGAAGAACACAAGTGGGTAATGGGACCGCAAGACAAGATCTGGCAGCCCAAAAAATAATATTTGCTAACCTGAAGGAGAACAATATGAAAACAGTTCGGCTTACCATGGCTCAGGCCTTGTTGCGCTTTCTGGACAATCAGTACATTGAAGTGGACGGCGAAGAAATCAAATACGTCCACGGGGTATTCGGCATATTCGGCCACGGCGTGGTAGTCGGCCTGGGGGAAGCCCTGGCTGCTAAAGATCACGGCCTCCGATTTTACCAGGGCAAAAACGAACAGGGCGCGGGACACGCCGCCATGGGCTTTGCCAAGCAGAACAACCGCCGCCGGATCATGGCGGTATGCAGTTCCATCGGGCCCGGCGCCCTGAACATGGTGACCGCCGCGGGAACCGCCACAGTAAACCGCATACCGGTACTGTTCCTGCCCGGCGATGCCTTTGCCTGCCGCCAGCCCGATCCGGTGCTCCAGCAGGTAGAAAGCCCCTACGATTACAC
The DNA here is from genome assembly GCF_000214375.1 of Treponema primitia ZAS-2. Classification (NCBI taxonomy): domain Bacteria; kingdom Pseudomonadati; phylum Spirochaetota; class Spirochaetia; order Treponematales; family Treponemataceae; genus Treponema; species Treponema primitia. The sequence continues at coordinate 3,945,631 of NC_015578.1, forward strand.
CAATACTGCCAGCGACGCATTCCGCGCGGTAAGCCGCTACTGGGACCGGGTCCAGCGGCCTGAACAGCTTATGACCGCCATGATCAACGCCTTCCGGGTACTCACGGACCCTGCGGACACCGGGGCGGTGACCGTCGCCCTTCCGCAAGACGTCCAGGGGGAAGCCTACGACTATCCCGAAGAATTCCTCGCCAAGCGGGTCCACCACATTGAACGGCGCATCCCCACCAAAGGCCAAATCGACCGGGCCTCGGCCCTGCTCAAGGCTGCAAAAAAGCCCATGGTTATCTGCGGCGGCGGGGTGCGTTTTTCCGGCGCAGGAAAGGAGCTGGAAAATTTCTGCAAAACCTACCACATTCCCTTTGGGGAAACCCAGGCCGGAAAGGGAACCATACTCTGGGACAACCCCTACAACCTTTCGGGGATCGGCAATACCGGCGCCCTTTCAGCGAACAGAATCGCCAAGGAAGCGGACCTGATCATCGCCGTGGGGACCCGGCTGGGGGACTTTACCACCTGCTCCAAATGGCTGTTCCAGCATCCCGATGCCCGCATCATGGGCATCAATGTTGCGTCCTTCGACGCCTATAAGATGAACGGCGAACCCATCATCGCCGATGCCAAGCTCACTTTGGAAGCCCTGACTAAGGCGGCCCCGGGCTACAAATCGACCTGGGGCGACAGGATACAGCAGGTCCGTGATGAGTGGAAGGCAGAAGTTGACCGGCTCTACAGCGAAGACGCCGAACCCGCCCCGGATGGCTCTCCCCTGCTTTCACAGGCCCGGGTGCTCGGGGAACTGAACGATCGGCTCCTCCCTAAAGACACCATCGTCGTATCCGGCTCCGGGTCCATACCCAGCGATATGCAGCGGGTCTGGCGCGCCCGGACTGAAGATACCTACCACATGGAATATGGCTTCTCCTGTATGGGCTACGAAGTGGCCGCCGCCCTGGGGGCGAAGATCGCCTTCCCGGATAAAGAGATTGTTGCCCTTGTTGGTGACGGCGCCTACACCATGCTCCACACAGAACTATTGACTGCGGTCCAAGAAGGTAGGAAAATTATAGTAGTGGTTTTGGATAACGCCGGGTTCCACTGCATCGATAACCTCCAGCACAGCCAGGGGATAGTCCACTTCGGCAACGAATGGAAGACCCGTGACGATAAAAGTGGCCGCCTGGAGGGGGCATCGGTACAGGTGGATTACGCCAAAAACGGCGAAAGTTGGGGCGCCCTGGGCCTGCGTGCCAGAACCCCGGCGGAACTGGAGAAGGCGGTAAAGGAAGCCTTAGCTTCCAAAAAATCCGTGGTGATCGACGTGAAGACCAGTGCGAAGACCATGACCCACGGGTATGAATCCTGGTGGCGGGTAGGTACCGCCCAGGTTTCTACCAACCCTGAAGTTGAAAAGGCGGCCAAGGAAATGGCTGCAGAAGTAACTAAGGCAAGGAAATATTAGGAGGACAATATGGCAAAGGAAAAGATTGTAAAAGCAAAGTCAACAAAAGCGAAGGCTCCGGCGAAAACCGCCAAGGCCGCACCAAAAGCAAAAAAAGCGGCGCCCAAGGCGAAAGCAGCACCGAAAAAAGCAGCAAAACCCAAGGTGGCCGTAAAAGCGAAATCCGCAGTGAAGGCGAAGGCCGGGGTTAAAAAAGCGGCGCTAAAAGCGAAGGCTGTTCCGAAAAAAACAGTAAAGGTAGCAAAACCCAAAACCGTGAAAGCTAAGACGGCTGTGAAAAAAACATCCGCCAAATCCGCAGTAAAAGCTAAAGCTGTGGTGAAAGCAGCAAAACCCAAGACAACCGCAAAAGCAAAACCTACAGCGAAGGCTAAAGCCGCGGTGAAAAAAACGGTGAAAGCGGCAAAACCCAAAACAACCGCAAAAGCAAAACCCGCAGTGAAGGCTAAGGCTGTGGTGAAAAAAACGGCCGCCAAATCCGCAGTAAAAGCTAAGACCGGGGTTAAAAAAGCCCTTGCCGTCAAACCGGCCAAGGCCGTAAAGGCCACCCCGAAACTTGCAGCAGCCAAGGCGAAGGCACCGGTAACAGCAAGGGCCGTTAAGCCGAAGATCAAACTGGCCATCGCCCCCATAGGCTGGACCAACGACGACCTTCCCGAATTGGGCGGGGATATCCCCTTTGAGCAATGCATCAGTGAAATGGCCCTGGCGGGATTCGCCGGCAGTGAAGTGGGTAACAAATACCCCAAGGACCCCAAGGTACTCAAACAAGCTCTGAAGCCCAAGAAGCTTACCATTTGTAACGCATGGTTCAGTTCCTACCTTACCACTGCGCCCTACGAAGAAGTGGAAGCAGCGTTCATCAAACACCGGGACTTCCTCCATGCAGTGGGCGCCAAGATCATAGGCGCCGCCGAGCAGGGCCATTCCATCCAGGGCCAGGAAGCACCGATTTTCGATGCAAAACCGGTGTACACCGACGAAGAATGGAAACGCCTGACCGAAGGGCTGAACAAGCTGGGGAAACTGGCCGCGGAAAAAGGAATGAAGCTGACCTACCATCACCACATGGGAACCGGGGTCCAGACCGCCGCCGAGATTGATCGGCTTATGGAAAACACCGACCCGAATCTGGTGGGGCTCCTCTACGATACAGGCCACCTGGTATTCTCCGGGGAGGATCACCTGAGGGTCTTGAAAAAGTGGATCAAGCGCATACGCCATGTGCATCTAAAAGACATGCGCCCGGCGATTCGGGAAAAGGCGGTCCAGGAAAAATGGTCCTTCCTCTATTCGGTTAAGTCCGGGGTCTTCACAGTGCCCGGAGACGGCTGCATAGACTTTGAGCCCATCTTCAAGATTCTGAAGGATGCAAAGTACGAAGGCTGGTGGGTTGTGGAAGCCGAACAGGACCCTGCCAAGGCTAATCCCTTGGAATACGCCATCAAAGCCCGGAAATATATCAAGAAAGCGGGCGGAATTTAAGGATGCGCTTCGGAATAAACACCCTGGATGATATTGATGTAAAGGATAAGACCGTCCTCTGCCGGGTGGATATCAATCAGCCTGTAGACCGGGCAACCGGAACCCTGAAGGATACCACCCGTATAGAGGCCTGTATCCCCACCCTCAAAGAACTAAACAGCAAGGGCGCCAAGCTGGTGCTCCTGGCCCACCAGGGCAGCGATATTGAGTACAAAAACTTCTACACCACCGAACCCCATGCCAAAGCCCTGTCCAAATTCCTGGGGAAGGAAGTGAAATTCATCGACGATGTTTGCGGCCCCGCGGCCCGGGAAGCCATCAAGGCCCTCAAGTCCGGGGACATACTCCTTCTGGACAATGTACGTTTCGTATCCGAGGAACAAACCCTCTTTGAAACCAAGCTGCTCCTTTCCCACGAGGAACAGGCAAAAACACTATTAGTGCGAAAGCTGGCACCCCTGGGGGATGTCTATGTCTGCGACGCCTTTGCTGCGGCCCACCGGGATCAGCCCAGCCTCTGCGGCTTTGAACAGCTTCTGCCCAGTGCCATGGGCCGCCTCTTTGAAGAGGAATTCTGCGTTGTCTCGGGGCTCATGGAAAAGCCGGAACGGCCCTGCGTGTTTGTCCTGGGGGGCGCCAAGATCAGTGACGCCTTCCTGATGATGAACGCGGTCCTGGGCGGCGGTTCGGCGGACAAGGTGCTAAGCGGCGGCCTGGTAGGGGAAGTACTCCTCTGGGCCGACGGCAAAGACATCGGCGAACCTGCCCGGGCTTTCATCAAAAAAGAGGGCTACGAAAACCTGGTAGAAACCGCCAAGGAACTGCTGGCAAAGTACCGGGATAAAATTGTAATGCCCACTGACTTCGCCTCAGTGGAAGCCGGAAAGCGGGTGGAATACCCCCCGGGGAAAATCCCGACGGCGGCGCTTATCCTGGACATAGGCGCAGAAACCGCCAAAAAATACCAGGAAGCCATCCGGTCCGCCAAAACCGTTTTCGTCAACGGCCCCATGGGGGTTTTTGAAGAAGCGGCTACCGAAGCTGGAACCCGCCTGGTGTGGGACGCCCTGGGGGATACGGCGGCTTATACGGTCATAGGTGGTGGCGACAGTATTACTGCCACAAAAAAATACGGCAAGACTGCGGATATTAACTATATCTGCACCGGAGGAGGGGCGCTAATCCGTTTCCTTACCGGAGATGAATTGCCCGTGGTTAAGGCTCTGCGGCACGGATCGGGGATCAAACAGAAGAAGTAACGGGATCATCCCCTGAAAAAGGCGGTGATTGTATAGTACCAACTAATTTTTAAGGAGACAGAAATGGTAAAAGTCGGAGTAGCGGGATACGGAGTAATCGGGCAGCGCCTGGCGGACGGCGTGGCACTGCAAAAGGATATGGAACTGGTAGGCATCGCGGACTTGGCCCCTACCCTTTCTATTAAAGCACTTCGTGAAAAGGGTATGCCCTACGATCTGTACCTGGTCGAAGGCGCGGATAAATCCAAATTTGACGCCGCAGGGATCCCCTACAAGGGAAGCTTCCAGGATCTGATCGGCAAGGTTGATATCATGCTGGACTCTTCCCCCGGCGGCGTGGGCGCCAAGAACAAAGAACTCTATGCAAAAGCCGGGGTCAAAGCCATTTTCCAGGGAGGCGAGAAAAACTCTGTGGCAGATGTGTTCTTCCACGGCTACGCTAACTACGAAAAGGGCTTGGGGGTCAATTATCTCAAACTCACCAGCTGTAATACTACCGGGCTCATCCGCTCAGTGGACTGCCTGGACCGGAAGTACGGCATTGACCGGGTGGCCATCACCATCATACGCCGGGTAGCTGATCCCGGGGACTATCATCGCGGCTTAACCAACGCCCTGCAAATGGACAAGGCCCCTTCCCACCAGGCCCTGGACCTGATGACCATCATGCCCCACATTGAAGCAACTGGTATACTAGTACACACCCCGGTTACCCACGGGCACATCATTACTGTGGTTGCCCACGCCAAAAAAGGAAAGATAACCAAGGACATGGCTCTGGAGGCTTTTAAGACCCACAACCGCATCCGGGTAGTGACCATCGACGAAGGGTTCCTGGGGAACGCCTCCTTCTTCCGCTACGCCCGTGACCTGGGAAACCCCCGGGGTGATATGTACGAAATCGGACTCTGGGAAGACAGCATTGTTGAAAGCGGTGACAACATCATGTACGCCATCAACATTCCCCAGGAATCGGTAACCATTCCGGAAACCATGGACGGTATCAGGGCATCCCTGAAAATGCAGCCTGACTCGGCTACTGGTACCGCTGAAACCAACAAGTATCTCGGCTTAGGCAAGTGGAAAAAGTAAAAAAACTGCGCGTTCGGAGAACGCATAAGCGTTCTCCACAGTATAGGAGCTGAAATGAACATCGACCCGTCTTTAAAAGACCTTGACTCCCTGTTCCCGGCGGAATTCACCGAGGACCAGAAAGCTCAGGCAAAAACACTGTTTCTGAAAAACCTTTCCCTGGAAGCGCATCGTTTCTACGGCGGGAAGATGCAGACCGTACCCAAGTGTGGGCTCTACGGCCTTAACTGGTTCAATGTCTGGTACACCCCCGGTGTATCAAAGGTTTCTACCAGTGTCCGGGATGACAACGACCTTTCCTTTTCCCTCTCCAACCGGGGAAACCTGGTAGCGGTGGTATCCGACTCCACCCGGGTTCTGGGAGACGGAGACTGTACCCCCCCGGGAGGGCTGGGTGTCATGGAAGGCAAAGCCATGATTATGAAGTACCTGGGCGGTGTGGACGCGGTACCACTCTGCATTGATTCCAAAGGGGATGACGGCAAGCATGACCCGGACAAGATCATCAGCTTTGTGAAGATGGTCCAACATTCCTTCGGGGCCATAAACCTAGAAGACATCAGCCAGCCCAACTGTTTCAAGGTTCTGGACGAACTGCGGGAAGCCTGCGATATTCCGGTATGGCACGACGATGCCCAGGGAACAGCCTGTATTACTCTGGCAGGGTTACTCAACGCACTAAAACTGGCGGGAAAAAAACTTTCCGACGCAAAGATAGTGCTCCTGGGCGCCGGGGCTGCCAATACCACTATTGCCCGGCTCATCCTGGCCGACGGCGGGGACCCCGCAAAGATGACCGTCTTTGACTCCAAGGGCTCCCTGCACTTGGGCCGGGAAGACATCAAAAAAGACAAACGGAACTACCGGAAATGGGAAATCTGCGAAAAGACCAACCCCGGTAGGGCAGCCAATGAAGCGGAAGCCCTCAAGGGCGCAGACGTGCTCATTGCCCTGTCCACCCCCGGACCGGACACGGTCAAGCGAGAGTGGATCAGCTCCATGGCGAAAAAAGCCATAGTGTTTGTGTGCGCCAACCCGGTGCCGGAGATTTGGCCCTACGCGGCCAAGGAAGCCGGGGCCTTCATCGTTGCTACCGGTCGTGGTGACTTTCCCAACCAAGTGAACAACTCAGTCTGCTTCCCGGGCATCCTCAAGGGCGCACTTCTGGTGCGGGCAAAGAAGATCACCGACGGCATGGCCATACGCTGCGCCCACTCCATTGCGGACTTCTCTGAAAAGCGGGGCATTACCCCGGACAGCATCATTGCCACCATGGAGGACACGGATGTCTTCGCCCAGGAAGCGGCGGATGTTGCCCAGCAGGCTATCAAGGAAGGGGTTGCCCGTTTGCAGCTGTCCTGGGAAGAGGTCTACAACCAGGCAAAGGCGGACATCGCTGCCGCCCGGGCCCTGGTGGATGACATGAAGAAGCTGGGGCACATCAAAGAGCCGCCAAAAGAAATGCTGGAAGCCGCCCTGGCGAAAGCCCTGGAAGCGGTAAAGAAATAGATCGAAATCCTGGGGGATCATCCCCACCCAGGCGTACCGCCCCAGGGAACTTCCGGCGAAGATCCCTGAGCGTACGCCTGCTTCGTTTTTGTTCAGTAATACTGAAAGGAGTAAAACTATGAGTGATCCAAATTGCCGGTACTGTACCCGTACCACTGATATCGTAGAAATAGTGGCGGATCTGGAAGTGTCCACCCTGTATATCACCAAGGACCAGGCCTACAGGGGCCGCTGCATCCTTGCCCTAAAGGAACATAAAACCGAGGTCTTCCAACTGAGCACCGCGGAAGTTGAGGCATTCGGGCGGGATATGGCAAAGGCCTCAAAGGCCATCTACGATGCCTTCTCCCCGGACAAGATCAACTATGCCGCCTACGGTGACGGCTATCCCCATGTGCACTTTCACCTGGTCCCCAAATACAAGGGGGGCAAATCCTGGGGAAGCCCCTTTGATCTCAGTGCCGATCCTGCCGGAGCGGTGTCCCCGGAGGAGCTTAAGGGGCTTATTGAACAGATAAAGAGCAAACTTTAAACAAAGGAACCCATGAAGATCAAAATCCCCTACCTTAAAAAAACTTTCCCTTTGGAATTTCCCGATGAAAATCTCCTGGCCCTGGCAGAACCGAATGAATTCAAAAGCTCAGGCGCCCCGGAACAGATTCTGGAAAACGCCCTGAAAGCCCCCTACGGGCCGGATAGTTTTACTAAGAGTGGCCCCAATCCTGGGGGGCAAAAGGGACAAGGTCTTGAGGATTTTATCCGGGGGGGAAAGCGGGTGCTCGTCATTATCAACGACGCCACCCGGCCCACCCCCACGGAGGCGATTCTCAGGGGATTACTGCCGGTTTTTGAAAAGGCCGGCCTCAAGGCAGAAAACCTCACCCTCCTGGTAGCCACCGGCGCTCACCGGGGCCCCACCGACGGGGAGTACCGGCAGATACTGGGGGCATTTCACGACCAGCTCCGCAGCCGCTGTTTCCATCACGATTCCCGGAAGGACGAAGACATGGTCGACCTAGGAAGCACCCGGAACGGCACCCCCATACTGCTCAACAAGCGGCTCTTTGAAGCGGACCGGATCATTGCCACAGGAAGCGTGGAACCCCATTATTTTGCCGGCTTTACCGGGGGCCGCAAGGCTTTCCTCCCGGGGATCGCCGCCTACAAAACCATCCAGGCCAACCACAAGCAGGCCCTCTCCGATGCGGCCTGTTCCCTGGCCCTGGAAGGAAACCCGGTCCACGAGGACATGATGGACGCCCTGCCCCTGATAAAGGCGCCGATTTTCTCTTTTATGACAGTCCTGGATAAGGAACAACAGGTAGCCGCCGCAACCACCGGGGACCTGATGGCCTCCTTTTACGCTGCCGTTGAAATCGCCCGGAAAATCTTCTGCGTGGTCGTTCCCGCAAAGGCAGACATCGTAGTTTCGGTGGCGAAATTTCCCATGGATATAGACCTCTACCAGTCCCAGAAAGCCATAGACAACGGCGCGGCAGCCCTGAAAGACGGGGGAACCCTGATCCTGGTTTCCTCCTGCCGGGACGGCATCGGGGACGAAGCCTACGCCAATCTCCTGGCCTCCGCCTCAAACCCCGCAGACGCCCTGGAAAAGATCCGCGCCGGCTATAAGCTGGGCTACCACAAGGCTGCAAAAATGGCTGCCGTATCCGCCCGTGCCACAGTCAAGGCCGTCACTGAGCTTCCCCCGGAGCGACTGAAAAGCATGTTTATCGAAAGCGCCCCCTCCCCCCAGGCAGCCCTGGATGAGGCCCTGGCAAAGGCAAGAGCCGGGGGGGTAAAGTCGCCGAAAATCCTGGTACTTCCCGATGGGTGCGTGACCGTGCCCGATCCTGGCCTGCTGTAATGGATAACGGGTCTATCCCTTTTTCCTTTTATTCAGTTTCCCGATTTCAATACACGCCCTCTGGCTAGAGAGCTATCCCTCGCTCTCCTCGGCAATCTTCTTAAGCTGGTTAGTCGCTGTTTTTGGGTTGGCGTACACCATGGGACCCGCAACGCAGCCCCCGGGGCAGGCCATCACTTCCAGGATATTGCCGGTGTTGCGCCCCTCGGACCATGCCTTCATAAGGGCAATCCCCTCTTTATTAAGGCCATTGACGTACTCGGGGTGGAAATTGGCATCCCCCGGCAAGTTCCGCCGGACCGCCTCGGCTACCCCGCCGGATAAGGGGAAGCCCCGGCCGCCGGCTTTTGCGGGCCGGAGAACCGGGGCCTCCTCAGCCTGGGCAACGTCGATCCCCAGGGCAAGGAAGAGGGCGCCCAATTCTTCTGCGGTAAGAACATAATCCACCAGGGGATCATCCAGCCCCTCCTTCCGCTTCGCCAGACAGGGGCCGATAAAGACCCGGAGATGATCCGGGTGCTCCCGGGCAGCGATCTCCGCAGTATAGTGTATGGGGGTCCTGGTTTCAGAGACCCGACTTTTCAAATCCGGAATATGCTTCTGCACGGTCTCGATATAGGCAGGGCAGCAGGAAGTGGTCATGAAGGGTTCTCCTTTCTCCATGCGTTCGGTAAATTCCAGGGCTTCGTTTTTGGCGGTGATGTCTGCACCCAAGGCAACTTCATATACCTCGTCAAACCCCGCCTGCTTCAGAGCTCCCAGAAGTTTTCCGATGGACGCCCGGAACTGTCCCGCCACCGCCGGGGCAAAGAGGGCGGAGATTTTCTTTCCCCTCTTTTTTGCCATGAGCACATCCAGGATCTGGGACTTGTCCATCATTGCTCCAAAGGGGCATTCCCGCATACAATTGCCGCAGAAGATGCATTTATTGTAATCGATCCGTTCCTTACCGGCTTCGTTCTTGGAAATGGCCCCTACTGGGCAGGCTTCCTCGCAGGGGACGGGGATTTTTATGATCGCGTGGTAGGGACAAACCTGCTGACAAATACCGCAGTTGATACATTTGGTTTTATCGATCCCTGCGTGGCCTTCGTTCATAGAAACCGCTTTTTTAGGGCAGTTGAGGAGGCAAGGCCGGGCAAGGCAGCCCTGGCAGGCATTGGTGATCAGAAACTGGGCCTTGACACAGGCGTTGCAGGCTTCATCCAGTACCGTGAGGACCGGCCCTGAAATGGCGGTCCGTTCCAGGGCCTTTTTTGCGTGAAGGGCAAGGGCAGTACCGTCATCCTCATAGTCTTCCACGGAAAAACCCAGCCGCGCCAAGATACGGATCTTGAGGATCACCCGGTCATGAAACACGCAGCAGCGTATGGGCTGGTAGTTTGGATCCGATGTCATTTGATAGGGGATCCGGTCTATACCATCCTCAAGCTTATCCTCAAAAAAGAGCTTTATCAGGGATACCAGCAGGTTGCGCTTTATCAATAAGGCATTGTTATTATAATGCACCTTTTTCTCCTAGATCATTAACAATAAAAAAGGAATGGTTAGCAAGTTTATTCGTGGGGAGGGGGTTAATTCCTTTTTAACCCCCGAGTCCAATTCCTTAAGAGAACAACATACCCTGCGACTGCGGGGTATGTTGATTATTTTTTTATTAATTTAAGTTTGATATAAAAAGCATACTTCGTCAAGGATATTTTTCTCCGGAAAAATATCCTCCCTCATTCCCCGGCAACGGCGATTTTCATCCTCCTCACGTACTCGTAGACATGGTTACCCGCATCGGCGCCATGTTCCGCGATAATCTTAACAATAGCGCTCCCCACGATAACCCCATCGGCGATCTTCCCAATCTCAGCAGCCTGGGCAGGAGTGTGGATGCCAAAGCCCACTGCGACCGGTATCTTCGTGGTCTCCCGGAGCGCAGCAATAATGGAACCCAGGTCGGTCTTAATTTCACTCCGTACCCCGGTGACTCCCATGGACGACACCAGGTAGATATAACCTGTTGCCGCTTTGGCAATTTCCTTAATCCTCGCCTCAGAAGTAGGAGCGATAAGGGAGATGATATCCACACCGTATTTAGAGGCGGATTCCCGGACCTCAGGCTGTTCCTCAAAGGGCAGGTCAGGAATGATGATGCCGTCCAGGCCGGCGTCCCGGGCCCGCTTAAAGAAAGGGTCATAGCCATAATGGAATACCGGGTTCAGGTAAGTGAGAAAAACCAAGGGGACATCAGTTTTTGAGCGCAGGCTTTTTACCAGGCCGAATAGTTTTTCTACGGTAGCCCCGGCGGACAGGGCGCGGATATTGGCTTCCTGGATAACCGGACCTTCGGCAATGGGGTCCGAAAAGGGGACGCCGATTTCCACCAGGTCCGCCCCGGCCCGGATCATTTCCAGGACGAACTCTTCTGATTTTTCCATGCTTGGATCCCCGCCGGTTAAAAAACCGATAAAGGCAGACCGGGGCTTCCCTGAAGGGTCCTTCTGCTGAAAAGCCTTGTTAATATTACTCATTGATAGTCTCCCCGCGATATTTTGCTATTGCCGAAACGTCCTTGTCCCCCCGGCCAGAGAGGCAGATGATGATGTTCTCGTCCTTACCGATTTGGGGCGCCAATATCCTTGCGTGGGCCAGGGCGTGGGCGCTCTCTATGGCGCAGATGATCCCTTCAGTACGGGCCAGGTACTCAAAGGCGGACACAGCCGCTTCGTCGCTGACCGGCACGTACTGGGCACGGCCTGTGTCGTGAAGATGGGCGTGTTCCGGGCCTATCCCCGGATAGTCCAGCCCTGCGGAAATCGAATAGACCGGGGCTATCTGCCCCTCATCATTCTGGCAGAAGTAGGACTTCATGCCGTGGAATATTCCTACACTCCCCTTGGCTATGGTGGCCGCGTGTTTTGGGGTATCCACCCCATGTCCTGCAGCTTCGCAACCTATTAGTTTTACTGTTGCATCGGGAATAAAGTTATAGAACATACCGATAGCGTTACTCCCGCCACCCACACAGGCAACAACCGCTGCGGGAAGCTTTCCTTCTCGTTCAAGAATCTGCGACCGGGCTTCTTTGCTGATAACGCTTTGGAAGTCCCGCACTATAGTAGGAAAGGGATGGGGCCCCATGACGGAGCCCAGCACATAGTGGGTGTCCTGTACCCTGCCGACCCATTCACGCATGGTTTCGTTCACCGCATCCTTCAGGGTTTGTGTACCCGAGGTGACGGCATTTACCTTGGCGCCCAGAAGTTCCATGCGGTACACATTAAGCCGCTGCCTATCGGTGTCTTCCTTGCCCATGAAAATTTCACACTCCAGGCCCAGGAGGGCGGCCGCAGTAGCAGCAGCAACCCCATGCTGACCCGCACCGGTTTCGGCGATGATCCGGGTTTTGCCCATACGCTTTGCCAACAAGGCCTGGCCCAGAACGTTGTTAATCTTGTGGGAGCCGGTGTGGTTCATATCTTCCCGTTTCAGGTAGATCTTTGCTCCCCCCAGATCGGCGCTCATCTTTTCTGCGTAGTAAAGCATGGACGGTCGCCCTGCATAGTTTTTCAACAGGCCATCCAGTTCCGCTACAAAGTCGGGATCGTCTTTGTAGTGATTGTAGGCCTTTTCCAGGTTGATGATCTCGTTCATCAGGGTTTCCGGAATGTACTGCCCGCCGTATTCGCCGAATCTGCCTTTGCGCTGGAAACTTCGTTGCACATTGCTCATATATGGTTCCTCACAATTTTTACCAACCGGATCATCTTGTCCCGGTCCTTCACCCCATCGGTTTCCGCGCCGCTGGAAACATCGATCCCAAACGGCCCATACCTGACGGCTTCTTCTATATTATACTCATTAATGCCCCCCGCAAGGAAGAAGGGCGCGCCCAGGCTCTCCCGGAAAGCACCGTCACCAAGCACGGTCCAGTCAAAGGCCGTGCCGGTGCCCCCAGAACCCTGGTCCAGGAGTAGGTAGTCTGCGCTGCCAGCACCGGGATTCACGGCTGCGTCTTGCCTAGATCCGCCATCCGTGGCGAGCCTCGGGACCCTGCCGTCCGTAGCAGGATTACCCGCCGACTGGGTAAAAGCCGCAGCGCCGTCTATTCGCAGGGCTTTAATCACCGGGATTGGCCCAAAACCGGCCCTGACACCGGCAGTCTGCTTCCGCGACTTGCAACGGAGTTCCCCGCGCAGCGCTGCGATGTACTCCCGATCCTCGCCCCCATGGAGCTGGACGATATCGATCACCCCGGCCTGGTACAGGGCGGCAATTTCCTCAACCGGAGCATTCACAAACACCCCAACTGGTACAATATCGTCCCTCAATCGTGCCCTCAGTTGTGAAGCCTGTTCCAGGGAAACCTGGCGTTTACTTTTGGCAAACACAAAACCTATGTAATCGGGCCGAGCCTCATTGGCAAAATCAATGTCAGCTTCCCGAAAAAGGCCGCATATTTTTATCTTCATTGCCTATCCTTTGAAACCGGTTTCGTCTCCGCAGCAGCATCCCGGAGTTCCTTTAGATACCCCTTTTTGTCCGCTGCACGCATCAGGGTTTCCCCGATGAGTACCGCGTCGATTTGCTGTTCCTTTGTCAGGGTCCGTATATCCTCAGGTCCCCGGATACCGCTTTCAGAAACCGTGAGTATATCCTTGGGGATGAGTTTGCAGAGACGGCCGGTGACGGAAAGATCCACCTGGAAGGTTTTAAGGTCCCGGTTGTTTATCCCGACGATCCGGGCCCCAGCATCCAGGGCGGATCTTAGTTCATCTTCAGCATGGGTCTCTATCAGAGCGGAAAGGCCCACTGTATCTGCTATGGCAATATACTCACCGAGAGTTTTCGTGTCCAGGAGAGCACAGATTAGCAATACTGCGGAAGCTCCCAGAAGTTTTGCCTCGTATATCTGATAAGGATCAATGACAAAATCTTTCCGCAAAGCAGGAATCTGTACTGCGGTGGCTATCTCCCGGAGGTATTCATCCCTGCCTAAAAAATATTCCGGCTCGGTGAGCACCGAAACTGCTGCAGCTCCGGCGGCCTCGTAATCCCGAGCGATTTCCAGGTAGGGAAACTCTCCGGCGATAAGTCCCTTGGAGGGGGAGGCCTTTTTGACCTCACAGATAAATGAAAGCCCCGGTACAGACAGGGCCTGCTCAAAGGCGGGGTTCGCGGAAGGAGACAGCGCAGAAACCGCAGCGGACCGGGCGGAACTTTCCGGACCGGCGCCGGTAGCAGATGTTCGGAAGATCGCCGTCCGGGTCAGAGCCGCATCCCGCACCTGTTCGAGGGAACGCGCGACCTTGGCCTTTTCCACCCGAAGCCGGGTATGGGCGGCGATTTCGTCGAGGATCATACAAGCGCCTTGGCGGCATTTCCAGCGCCGGAAGGAGATGGAAAACTCCCCGCAGACAATGCTATGAACTGGTCCAATTGTTTCAGCGCCTTCCCACTGTCGATAATATTATTAGCGATACTAACCGCATCGGCTATGGAGACCTTGGGTCTGGCGATGTGGATCGCTGCCGCAGAGTTGAGCAGCACCGCATCCCGCTTGGGACCCGTTTCCCCGGACAGGATGGCCCGGGTAATTATGGCGTTATCGGCAGGAGTGCCGCCGACCAAATCTTCTTTTTTGCAGCGCTTAAACCCGAACTGTTCCGGCTCAATCACATAGGATTTAAATTCCCCATTCCGGACTTCACAAACACTGGTGGGGGCGCTCATGGAAATTTCGTCCAGCCCGTCCTGGCCGTAAACCACCAGGGCGCTCTTTACCCCCAGATTGGCCAGGACCCGGGCCATGGGCTCCGTAAGTTCTTCTTCATAAACCCCGAGCAATTCCATATTGGCCCCCGCTGGATTTACCAGGGGACCGAGGATATTGAAAATAGTTCTGATGCCCAACTCTTTCCGTACCGGAGCTACGTATTTCATGGAGAGGTGGTAGTTCTGGGCAAAGAGAAAACAGAGGCCGATGGTTTTTAAAAGGTGAAGGCTCTGTTCCGGGGGGACCGTGATATCCACCCCCAGGGCTTCCAGCACATCCGCAGCCCCGGATTTGCTGGAAGCCGCACGGTTGCCGTGTTTGGCCACCGGTATCCCCGCAGCGGAGATCACCAGGGCAGAGGTTGTCGAAATATTGAAGGAATTGGATTTATCACCCCCGGTTCCCACAATCTCAAGCACATCCATGTCGTGGAGTATCCTGATGCAGTGCTTCCGCATACCCGCGGCAGAGGCGGTGATCTCATCAATGGTTTCGCCCTTCACCGCCATGGCGGTAAGGAAGGCGGCCATCTGGATATCGCTGGCCTTGCCCCCCATGATCTCGTCCATCACCACCTCGGCCATTTCGTAATTGAGATTTTCCCGGTTCGCGGCTTTTATGATCGCCTCTTTAATCATTGCGTACTCCTAAAAAATTGCTTAGTATCTTTTTCCCCTGGGGGGTCAAAATAGATTCAGGGTGAAACTGCACGCCGTACACCGGGTATTCCCGGTGCTGTACCGCCATGACTTCTCCATCATCAGTGGAGGCAATAACCCGGAGTTCCGCAGGAATAGTGTTTATATCCGCGGCCAGGGAATGGTAACGGGCCCCCTGGATGGTCTTGTCCAGACCTGCAAAAAGGGGGCTATCTGTGTCCACGGTGATCATCGAAGACTTGCCGTGCATCAGGGTTTTTGCATAGCCCACCACCGCGCCGAAGACCTCGCAGATGGCCTGATGACCCAGGCATACCCCCAGGATGGGAATTTGCACCCCAAGGGCGGATATAACCTTTTCACAGATTCCGGCGTCTACAGGCCGACCTGGTCCGGGAGAAATCACGATATGGCTGGGCCTGAGAACTATGATGTCCGCTACGGCCATTTCATCGTTTCGGATCACCCGGATATCGGGATTGATGGTCCCGATAAGCTGGTAGAGATTATAGGAAAAACTATCGTAATTATCAATAAGTAAAATCATAATCTGTGCCCGCCTTTGGAAGGATGAACATCCTCTGTGGTCAGTGATTGTGCTTCTTCCAAAGCGTTCAGCACCCCCTGCATCTTGTTCCCGCATTCCTGATATTCATTTTCAGGGATGCTGTCCGCCACGATACCTGCGCCAGACCGGACAAAGACCTTGCCATTTTTCTTAAAGGCGATGCGGATGGCTATGCAGGTGTCCATATCCCCGTTAAAAGCGAGGTAACCGATGGCCCCGCCGTAGATACCCCGCTTGTTGTTTTCCAGTTCATTAATGATCTCGCAGGCCCGGATCTTGGGCGCCCCCGATAGGGTCCCAGCGGGAAGCACCGCCTCCACTGCGTCTATCCCGGTTTTGCCCTCCTGAATAGAACTTCTCACCGTGGACCCCAGGTGCATCACATGGGAAAATCGTTCTACCGAAAGGTAGCGTTCCAGCATCACGGACCCGAAGCGGCTGATCTTCCCCAGATCATTCCGTCCCAGGTCCACCAGCATATTGTGTTCCGCCAGTTCCTTGGGATCCGTGAGGAGCTCCCGTTCCAGGCTTATGTCTTCGTCTTCCGTAGCGCCCCGGGGCCGGGTCCCGGCCAGAGGAAAGGTGAGGAGTTCTCCCTTTTGCAGTTTTACTAAGGTCTCCGGAGAAGCCCCGGCGATCTCAAAGCCCGCATCGTCACTGGAAAAGTAGAACATATAGGGCGAAGGGTTCCGCTCCCGGAGTATACGGTAGGTGTCAAAGAGGCTGCCCTCAACATCCGCCTCCAGCCGGTTGGATAACACCACCTGAAAAATGTCCCCTTCACGGATATACTCCTTGGCCCGCCGGACCATGGCACAGTACTGTACCTTATCAAAGAGGGGCCGGAAAGGGGAGAGGATTTTGAGGGGCTTTATTTCAGCAGGCTTCCCGACATCTATGATCCGGGCCAGGTTTTCCAGTTCCGTCACCGCCCGGTTGTAGTTTTCCTCCGCGCCGGTTTTCATGTTCACCATGAGGATGATGGTGTTTTCCAGGTGATCGTAGGCGATTATTTTATCGAAGAGCATCAGGTCTACATCCTTAAAATGCTCTTGATCCGCGACGTCGAGTTTCAGTCCCGGCTCGCTGTACTTGATATAATCGTAAGAAAAGTACCCCACCAGCCCGCCGGTAAAGGGGGGAAGGTAGGGGAACCGAGGGCTCCGGTTTTCTTCTATGATTTGATTAATATTGGCCCCGGGGTTTTTTACGGTCATGGTAATGTGGGTTCCGTTTTTTATGCTCAGGTTCCCGTTGGTACAGGTGATCTCCAGCTTGGGATCGTAGCCCAGGAAGGTGTACCGGCCATGCCGGTTTGGATCTTCCAGGCTTTCCAGGATAAAGCACTGGCGGCTCAGGTTCTTGATGATCCTGAAGGTTTCCACCGGGGTGCGTTCCCCTGCGGGCAAGGTCAGGGATACCGGGATGGTCCTGAATTCTTTGGTGAGGTTTTTTACTTCCTCCGGGCTTGGCCGGCAGTTCATGTTTTCCTTCCTTTTTACGTTTCTTTATATAGAAACGATAATGTTACTTTATATAGAAACATGAGGCATGTCAAGAGGATTTTGGGAAATTTATCTTAAAATTTGATTTTATTTAGGGGCTACAGTAAAATAGCTACCTCCAGGTGGCAGTACCTGGACACTGAGGTAGCGGATATCCCATTTATCAGCCTTAGGCAATGAGGAGAGAGGGAGGAGAAAGTTCTCCATCCCTCTCATTCCTTCACCGCCATTTGGCAAATATCCCCTTCGCCTTTACCAGAAAATCTTTTGAAATAGTAATTTTTTCGCTGTCCACGGTCTTGTACTGGGGGAAAATCGGGACCGGATTGCAGCCCCCGGAGGACACCTCAACACGGCCCATGGTGAACCGGTTGCCACAGTTCTGGCAAACCAGGGCATTCCCCGACTGCTTGTAGTAGCCCCGGCCAGAGGCGTAGCAAACCTGGCAGGTATTAAAAGCGGTGCGGAAGGTACCGTCCGGCGCCTTTACCGCCAGGACCTCCATCTGCACCCCCTCAATCACCACGGGGTAAAACTGGGCGGTTGCGGAAAGGTCCCCCAAGGGAATAACCAGATCCTGATCCACCACCGCACTGTGGGCCTGAACGCCGCTGCTGCTCTGGGCACCCCCGGCACGCTGGGCTGAAACCTGAACCTGCGCCACCAGTAAAAACGCGGTGACAAACAGGGCCGACAGTATCCATAAGGACTTACGATTATTCATTTTTTTCTCCATCTTCTTTTTCATAGTAGCATCTCCATAATAATTATTTATTAGCATTCTTGTTTTTTCCCCGGTTCATAAAAACCGAGGCTATCACAATTACCAGTACCGGCAATAAACAGTGCCAATGGCTCAATAGAAATTCCATCCATTCCTCCTTTTACTCAGTTTCCCGATTCCCCGTCCGGGGCTTCCCCGGAATTTTCGCTGAAAAACTCTGCCTCAAACAGGGCCCAGAAATCTTCATCGTCCATGTCTTCAAAATCTCCAAATCCCTCAAGTTCCGATTCGTCAAAGTAAAACTCATCCTCAGCCGCTTCAGCAGCAAGCGCCGCAGCCTTGGCAGCATCTGCATCTACCCCGCTTTCCAGCACCGTAATACTGCTGCGTATCATCCCCATCCAGCAACTGTACCGGAACACCCCGGCCTTCTCCGGCGTAAATTCCACCACATTATCCCCCGCAGTAAACCTGTGCTCAATGCCGTATTCGGGGACGATCATCCGGTTATTGCAGCCGTTGATGCTCCCCGGGGGGGCGTCGATGGTCCACTTCACCGGAACTCCCGCCTGCACCACGATGGGCTTGTAGCGCCCGCTCTCCAGGGTGGTATTCACCAGCTGGAAACCATTCTCCATACGGATATCCGGTCCCCCCACAGTTGGCGCAGCATTCCTATCGGCTATCAAGTCAAAGGGGCTGGTAAAGCCCGAAAGGCTCCAGCCGTTGGAAAACATGATCAGCCCAAGCACCGCCACCAGCACTGCCCCCAGGGTCATCACGGTTTTGGTAAACTTTTTGCTCAGCAGGGAACTCAGGGCACCCAGGCCGAACATCAGGGGCACGGTCCCCAGGCAGAAGATCAGCATGGAAAGCCCGCCCTGCACCGGGCTCCCGGTGGAGAGGGCGTAAAGCTGCATGGCCTGCAGGGGACCGCAGGGCATGAGCCCGTTCAAAAGCCCCACATAGAAAGGGCTGTTATTTCGCCCCTTTTCCGCATCAATACGGCGGGCAAACACCTTCGGCATCCGGGGGGTAAATTTCCGCAGCCACGGGAAGATATCCAGCATGGTTATCCCCATGATAAGCATGAAAACACCTGCGGCGATCTGCACCAGCCCCTTCATGGCCCCGGAAAAACTGATCACCGACCCCAGGGCGCCCACTATGATCCCCACGACGGTATAGGAAATTACCCTGCCCAGGTTGTACAAAAGCCCGGGCCGTAATGCAGCGCCCCCAGCAGCACGGGAAGCTTTGCCGGAAGCACTCCCCGCGCCTGATTCAGTCGGAGAAGGGGTTCCCGGAATACACTGGGAAAGGTTGATCCCCCCGCACATGGCAATGCAATGAACCGAGGTAATAAGCCCGATGACAAAAAGCGCTCCGTAGCCCATCCCGGCCTCAGCCAAGGGGAAGGCGTTAACCAGGGCTGTAAACCCCAGGTTCCGGATCACAAAAAAGAGGGCGGCAATGATGATGAGAAACCCAACAGCGCGGTTCAGGTTACGGTTCGCCGGCCCGTTACCGGCACGCACCTGGTAATCGAGCTTTTCAATGATAGCCGTAATTTCCTGGATGGTGATGGTTTCCGTATGGTAGCTAACCACCGCAGCACCGGCATTGTAATCCACCTCGGCTTTCACAATCCCCGGCGAACCCCGGAGGGTTTTTTCAATCTTGTTCTGGCAATGCACGCAGGTCATCCCGTCAATGCGCAGCCGTTGGGTTTTAACGCCGGTCTCCATGAGGATAAGGATATACCGAAACTATGTGGAAATTATGAAGGATCTTTGAAAAATACTTCTTTTACTTAACCAACAACCCCGCCAGGGAGGGGATGGAGATAAAATTCCCCGCCATTCCCCCCAGGGAAGAAAGGAGAAACACCAGAAGGGCCCGGGTTATCCGATTCCGGTAAATACCCTTCAGACTGGAAACATCTTCAGAAATGGTTTCGGCATCACTGACCCGGGGTTTCCGCATGGTAGCCTCGGTAATACCAGAGAAAAGTCCCACCCCAATAAAGGGGTTGATGGTGGCAATGGGGGCGCCCACAAAGGACACCAGTATTGACAGTGGGTGGCCCAGGGCGAGGAGAGTCCCCACTGCGGCCAGAGACCCGTTCCAGAGCACCCAGCGGATCAGCATGGCAAGGCTGACCCCGGCGCCGGCCCGGAAAAATCCCAGGGCGATAATGGCAACAATAATGAGAGGGATGATCCACCCAGCAGCTTTGGAAAGGATGGACGGCGCCGGAATACTGTCCAGTTCCGCCACATCGGCGCTTTCCCCACCGGCGGCTATCCGTTCCAGGTGGGCCTTGATCCCCATCAGGTGCCCTGCCCCAACCACGGCGACCTGCTTGGCCGACCCGCCAGCCCAGATTTTCGCCGCCAGGTACTGGTCCCGCTCATCAATGAGGGTCTCCTTTACCCCGGGCAGATAGTCCGCCAGTTCGGCCATCATGCCGTCCAGCTCGCTGCGGTTTTTCAGGCCCTCGATTTCCGCTTCGCTCATTTTTTCCGTGGTAAAGGCACTGGAAACCAGGGAGGCCAGGAGTTTGCTTTTGCTCCAGAAACCGCAGTGCGCCCAAGCCCGACGGAGGGTGAGCTGCACCTCCCGGTCGCAGAAAATATAAGGGATACCTAATTCTTCAGCAGTATCAATGGCGGCTTTCATCTCATCTCCGGGCTTTACCCCCAGTTCCTGCCCCATACGGCGCTGGAAACCCGAGAGCACCAGGTTTGCCATCAATAGAAACCCCTTGCCCTCCCGGAACACCTTGGCTACGTTCAGCTTTTCCCAGGAATCCTTCTCGGTCATGGCGGTATAGCGGCCCGAGTCCAGCTCAACGCAAACCTGATCCGGTTTTTCTTCCCGGATGACCCCGGCCACTTCATCAATGCTGTCTTTGGAAACATGGGCGGTGCCGATTAATATAATTTCTCTGCCCGGAAGATTCACCGTGATGTTAGTATCCTTCATGAAGGCTCCTTTATTGCGTTAAGAAAGCGCTCGAACAATTCGTCGTCGCTTATTTCAGTGGAAGCGGACAGGAGGCCCCCGGCCATATAGTCATGGCCGCCCCCTTCGCCGATATCCTTGAGGGCGGTGCGGATCACCCGGGCAGCGGAAACCTCCGGCAGCTGGCTCCGCACCGACACGGGCCGTATCTCTCCCTTGTTCTCCACCAGCACGGTGATGGAAATTTCCCGAAGCCGCAGAAAAAAATCCGCCAGGATGGAAATCACCTCCTGGGTGGTATCCTCAGAAATTACCGTAAAGAAAAGCCCTTCCTGTATCCGGGCATTGGCGATGGCCAGTTGCAGGGAATTCAGGTCTTTCTTGGAAAGGGCGGTCTTTACCACCCGGGACCCGTACTCCCAGTCGGCGGTAAAAAAGATCCGGTGCAGGGCGTCCAGGTCGGCCGGGTGTACCCGGCGGGAAAGGAAATCCGTATCCATCTGGATTCCCATGAGCAGGGCAGTGGCAGTAACCCGGTCGGGACTCAGGCCCAGTTCATGCCAGTAGCTTTCGATAATTGAAGAACAGGAACCACTATCCGTGCGGATGTCCACAAAGGGGCAGTCCGGGGTTTCAGAATTACCATGATGGTCAATTACCCCGAACAGTTTTTCTGTTATCTGCCGGGCATTGGTGTTGGTGGGGTTCCCGTCCACTAAAACGCAGGGAACCTGGCGCCATTCTTCGCTGACTTTGCCAGTAACCTGGGTAATGGGAACCGCCAGTTGAGAAATCATAGACCAGAGTGAATAGCTACGAATAATGCCCCGGTACAGAAGCTTGGGGGTAAAACCATAACGCTCCAGAAGCTGACTGAGGGCAAAGGCAGAGGCCACCGCGTCATGATCCGGAAAATCATGGGTTTGAATCACCACCCGCCTTTGGGGGGTCTCCGCAGAATCGCCGCTCCCCGCAGAAAAGCGGTCCGAAAGGCGGCAGGATTCCTCCAAAAGACTGAGGAACCTGGTAAAACTGGCCCCGGAACTCAATTCCGGCGGCTCCACTGATTTATCCATATCAATTGACCTTCAGGTTCCGTTCATCTACGATCCACTCGTTAAGCCGCCACTCGATAATGGAACGCTGCTCTAACTCATAGACCTGGGCGTAATACCGGTTTGCCAAACTTGTATTGCCCCGGACATCGTAAAAACCTGCCAGATAGTACAACATCCGGGCCTTTGCAACCGGATCTTTTTCCCGGTCAATCCGCGCCGCAACATCACTGTCCCCGCTCAGATCGTGGTAAAGCCTGAGCATATACCACTCCAGGCTTTCCCGCTCCACCTTGCGCAGGGCCTGTTCCAAAAACTGCTTGGGATCCGTTACCCGGCCCGCCCGCATCCAGCACAAGGAAGCCAACAGGGCGTAGGAAGTTTCCGGCGTCTGCTTATAGGCTTCCATGAAAGCATCCCGAGCTTCCGCCCAGAGGCCCCGACGCATTTTCTGAACCCCAAGTCCCTCATAGGCAAAGTAGTACTCCGGCTTAAGCTTGACCAGGACCCCGTAATCCCGCTCCGCCCCCTCGTAGTCCCCTAGTTCGTCCTTAATGCCGGCACTGTACACATAGGCAATGAATACCTCCGGGTCCATGGCAATGGCCCGGTTAAATTCCGGAAGGGCTTCCTGCTTGCGGTCCAAATCCACCAGGGTCATCCCCCGGTCCACGGCGATCCAGTAATCCTGCCCATTAAGCCGCTTTGCCCGATCCAGATCCTTCAAGGCATCGTCATAAAACCCTGCACCCCGATACAGCCGGGCCCGCTCGCTGAAGGGGACAGACCACCGGGGGTAGAGGGTAATAGCCTTGTTCAGCAGGGACTCGGACTCCTTGGGTTTCCGCTGGGACCGGTAGACCCCGGCCCGGCCGACCAGGGCGTCCCCATTATTGGGTTCCGCCGCCAAGGCCCGGTCAAAGTAGGACGCCGCATTTGTCAGGGAATTGCCCTGGAAAGCTATCGTTCCAAGAGCACAAAGGGCCTGCACGTGCTTGGGATCTATTGTAAGTATCTTCTCCAAAAGCGCCCTCTGTTCCCGTGCCTTACCCTGGGCGCTTTCCAGGGTGGCAAGCACAAAAAGGGCCTCCGTATTAGTGGGCTCTTTAAGGAGTATTTCATCCGCAATAGCCCGGGCGTCCCCCATACGGCCTGCGGAACTTAAAACCGAAGCCCTTAAAAGGCGGATCCCCGTAGAAGCGGCGTCTTCAGGTTCAAGCCGGTCAAAACAGGCCAATGCGCCGTCATAGTCCCCCTGGCTGAGAAATTCCGCCACCGCAGACAGTATGGCCTGAAGGCTCCCCTCAGGCGCCGCCAATGGCGCCAATGGCGCCGGCGGCGCAGGTGGCGCTTCCGGGACAGGTTCCCCGGAAGGTACCGGAGCTTCCGGGGCAGGCGCCACCGGTATAGCACCGGGTTCCGAGCGGGAAGCACAAGAGAATATAAACGGAATAGTGATTAACAGCAAGAAAAAAAACCGCAATCTGGTATTCATCCATCATATAGTATACAATCCTCTTAAAAGCAACAAGTTGCAATTTGAACACCTATAGGATATCTTAGAACAGAATGAAAAAACCCATATTTCCCCGGATTGTCAGCCTCATCTTGATCTACTTGGGTGTCTTTATCCTTTTGGTAATGATCCAATTCACCAGAAAGGGAAGTTTTACCCGGCAGATCGGTTCTTTTGTGGTCTCCGGCTACTATGGAAACTCTAATGGAAATACCGCCGAAATTGCCGGGGAACCGGATTCATCCCGGGATGACCAAAAGGCGGCTCCCCAGGTCGGCGAGTACCCTCTGGACGGAGAGGTGAGCATTTTTTTTGGAGGCATGGAATTCCTGCTGACCGTTGATGATGACCATGACAGCCTGGGTATGGTAGGGGCGGACGGAAAAAAAGAAAACTCCAGACCTCTATCCATGTCTGTTTCAGGTGAAAGCGCTCGCTTCCTCCTGGCAGGCGGGGTGGAACTCAGTTTCGATACCCAGTATGCCGGCAGCAGCCAGGAACTGAGAATTTACGCCCTACTGCCTGAAGGCTTAAAACGGCTGGAACTCCCCTACCGGCCCCTGCGAAGTTCCCGGATCAGGCACAGCGGCGACGGGGAATACCAAATCATCGCCGATGGGAAAAGCTACCGTTTTAACAATTCTACGGTTGATCCCGCCAGGCGGCTTGTCCTCATGGATAGCGCTGAACCGGTTATTTCTTACGGCGCCGTTCCCGGGGGAGAGGTTTTTGATCCCTCCAACTTAATTATTTCCTCCGCCAAGGATAAACAAAGTTATGATGAAGCCCTTAACCGGTTTCTGGATCGATCCTTTCCCCTCTGGCATCGGGAAATCGAAAACAACCCAACCGATGATGCCGTCATAGCCTATATCACCGAATCAATACAGCGGAATGACTATTCGACTGCGGTGGCCGAAATACCCGAATCATTTCTGGGAAATTCCCGGCGGAACTATGAATCCTCAGCCTTTTTAGGGCGTATGGACCAGGGACTGCGTTCCATTGCCGCTTTTGAGCGAGATTCTGTCAACCGCCTCTCCCGGCTCATCCGTGATAAGTCTCCGGATTTCCTCAAGGACACCCATATCGTTGAATTTCTTGCCATCCGGGACCACAATGAGCTCCTTGACGAAACGCCGGGGATAATCGAAGCCATCGATCCCGCAGCCCTGGACCCGGCTCTGATCCCGGGTATCCTGGAAGGGTACACAGACTGGGAACTCTTCCGCAAGAATAAGGGAAACCCCTTTGAAGGGCTTACCGGCCAAGCCTGTTTTTCAATAACCGAAGATATCAAAGCGGATAAACAGGGAGAGCGTATCTTTGTATTTCACCAGGGGGAAGCCAACACGGAATTCAACCTCCGTCTGGGCGCCGCCCTGGTGGCCTTTGGGGAAAACCCCGGCCAGGAAATATGGGGGGGCATAGGCCGTTCACTGATACTCTCGGCCCTCTCCCTGGCCGACACTGCCGGGATGATTCCCCAAACCCTGGGCCTGGCCGAAAACGGTTCCTTCACCCCGGCGGGCCTTCTCAGCAGCGCTCGCATTTACCGGGTCCTCCGACTTGGCGAAAATATTCCCCGGGCGTTAAACATAGACGCCATGGCAAGTAATATCTGGACCTGGACTGCGGCTACGGCGGTGCTGGCAAATTTCAACCAGGAAAACAAGGTACTGGATATTTCCGTGTCCTTCCCCAGCGGAGAAACCCATTACATGCTCATCCGGGGTATACAGTCCTTCCAGCAGATACAGCTTTACAATATCCCCTTCCGTACTGATCCCCAGTTTGAACGTTACGATTCCTCAGGTTGGTCCTACTCTCCTTCGGAACAGACCCTGATGATCAAGATGAAGCACCGGCTGACTACGGAGCATATACAGATTTTTTATTAAGGCTTAAATGGGCTTTAAAATTCCGCAGCCTTGATAGTACCGCCGCCAACTACCACATCACCGTCATAGAGCACCACTGCCTGCCCCGGAGTAATGGCCCGCTGGGGCGCATCAAATTCAATACTCAGGGTATCCTCCCCAATCTGTTCCGCTATGGCCGGCTGTTCCGCCTGGAGGTAGCGGGTCTTCACGCTTAAGCGCAGGGGCCTTTCCAGCCGGGAATATGCAATAAGGTTAAGGTCAGAGGCGGTCAGAGATTTTGTGTAAAGGGATTCCTCAGGGCCTAGGGTAACCGTATTGTCGGCGACAGATTTGGCCTTCACATACACCGGCTCGTTCATGGCGACCCCCAGCCCCCTGCGTTGGCCTATGGTGTACCGGACCAGCCCCTTATGCCGCCCCAGAATGCGCCCCTCTTCGTCAATGATATTCCCCTGATCAAAAGTCTTCCCGCTATACTGCTCAATAAAGCTACCGTAGTCCCGGTCAGGAACAAAGCAGATATCCTGGCTGTCATGTTTCCTGGCATTCACAAAGCCCCGGGCTTCCGCAATGTCCCGGACCTGGGGCTTAGTCAATTCCCCCAGGGGAAATTGGGTATTTGCAAGCTGATCCTGGGTCATGGCATAGAGGACATAGCTCTGGTCTTTCTTTGCATCCAGGGCCTTCTTTAACAGAAACCGGCCTTCAGGGCCATCCTGTTCTATCCGGGCATAGTGGCCGGTAACAATAGTGTCAAACTCAAGCTGCCTGGCCCGTTCCAGGAGCCTGGAAAATTTGATAAACCGGTTACAGTCAATACAAGGATTGGGGGTGGCCCCCTGTTCGTAGGTTTCGATAAAACGGCGTATCACCTTGTCCCGGAATTCCCCGGCAAAGTTAAGCACATAGTGGGGCATACCCAAACGGTCCGCCACTGCCCGGGCATCGTTCACGTCATCAAGGGAACAGCAGCCTTTATGCGTGGCTCTACCATTGGCAGAGGGTTCAATATCATCATTGGTAAAGAGCTTCAGGGTGATGCCAATGCACTGGTACCCCCGCTCCAACATAAGCCAGGCCGCAACGGAGCTATCCACCCCGCCGGACATGGCGATTACGGCTTTATCCTTCATCCCTTCCCGGTAAGCCCTTCCATGAAAGCGTTGATATCACCCTCACAGGAACGCATGGCCAGGATGGTTTTTTCGATAAGCGTATCCAACTCCCAGCCCAGCATAGCCGCCCCTTTTTCGATAACCGGCCGGGAACAACCCGCCGCAAAAGCCGGGGTCTTGTACTTCTTCTTCACCGACTTCACTTCCATATCCTGAACGCTTTTTGAAGGCCGGATAATAGCCACTGCCCAGATAAGCCCGGTTAGTTCGTCGGAAGCGTAGAGTACCTTCTCCATCTCGTGTTCCGGCTTCACGTCCACGGTCAGCTCATAGCCGTGGCTGCAAACCCCGTGGATAATGTCCTCCCCAACCCCGCCCTGGCGCAGCAGCTCCGGCGCCTTGATACAGTGCTCGGTAGGAAATTGCTCAAAGTCGATATCGTGGAGCAGCCCCACGATACCCCAAAAATCCTCTTCCGCCCCATAGCCCAGGTCCCGGGCAAACCATCGCAGAACCCCCTCCACCGTAAGGGCGTGTTGCAAATGAAAGGGGTCTTTATTGTAGGTCTTTAAAAGTTCCCAGGCCTGGTCCCGGGTTATCGTTTTTGAATCAGCCATAGGGTATTTTATCCCACCCCCCGGGTAACAGACAAGGCGTTCACCAAAAAAGAGGGCGGCAGAGGGAGGAGACCTCTACCGCCCATTTCACCTCTTTTTTTTAAATGCCGGATCGGAAATACGCGGGATCCATCCGGTAAGTTTTTAATAAATGTATATTCATATAAAACATATGAATATACTAGGAATATAGCCAAAATAAAAATTTCTGTCAAGGGGATTTTGCAAAAATTTTAAAAAAAGTGACTGTCACCTTTTCCCTAAAGCTCCCCCAAGTCAAAAGGCGTCTCCTGGTACACATAGTTCAGCCAGTTCCGGAAAAATAAGTGGGCGTGGGCCCGCCAGCGAACCACCGGCTCCTTTGAAGGGTCGTCCCCGGGGTAGTAGTTCTTAGGCACGTTGATAAGAAGCCCCTTGTCCAAGTCCCGGCGATATTCCCTGTCCAGGGTCAGGGGGTCGTATTCCAGGTGGCCGGTCACGTAGAGCTCCCGACCCTCCCGGGCGGTGACGATGAAAACACCCACTTCGTCGGTTTCAGACTCAATGGTCAACTCCGGTCTAGCGGCAATGGCCTTGCGGTCGCTTTCAGTATGCCGGGACTGGGGGGCAAGGAATTCATCATCAAAGCCCCGAAAAATGGTGGTATGCCGTTCATTAACCCCATGGGGAAAGATGCCGAAAAGCTTGCGGGGCAGTTCCAGTTTCGGCACTCCATAGCGGTGATAGAGCCCTGCCTGGGCGCCCCAGCAGATGTGCAGGGTGGACCACACGTTTTTCGCCGAATAGTCCAAAACCGCCGCCAGTTCCTTCCAATAATCCACTTCCTCAAAGGGCAAGGTCTCCACCGGGGCGCCGGTAATAATAAGCCCGTCATAACGGTAATCATTCCGGATGATTTCATCAGAACTGACATAAAAACGGTCCAGGTGCCCCGGAGGGGCGTTCCGGGACTCATGGCTCCCCATACGCAGGAAACTGATATCCACCTGAAGGGGGCTATTCCCCAAAAGCCGCAAAAGCTGTATCTCCGTGTCCACCGTGGTGGGCATGAGGTTGAGTATCCCCACCTTGAGGGGACGTATATCCTGGTGTTCAGCCCGGTCATCGGTTATAACAAAGACATTTTCTTTGGTCAGGGCATTATAAGCGGGCAATGTTTTTGGAATTTTTATAGGCATGGTAAAATATAGTATAAAAAAAACGGGGAAAAAACAAGGGAGTCGATTTTCAACTCTGCCGTCTAAAACAATCCACCAGATGATCGTTCACCAACCCCGCGGACTGCATATAAGCATACACAATAGTAGACCCCACAAAGGAAAACCCCTTCTTTTTCATTTCCTTGGCAATCCGGTCCGAAAGCTCTGTGGTGGCAGGGACTTCCTTCATGGTTTTGTAATGATGGATAATGGGCTCCCCATCCACCCAGTTCCAGAGCCATTTTGAAAAAGAAACTGGGCCTTCCATCATTTCAAGAAACACCTTGGAGTTTTCAATGGCCGACTGTATCTTCCGCCGGTTCCGAATAATCCGGGCGTCCCCCATGCAGCGTTCTATATCCTTATCCCCATACCGGGCGATTTTTTCAGGGTCCATCCCGTCAAAGACTTCCCGGTACCCGTTCCGGCGCTTAAGAATAGTCAGCCAGGAAAGCCCGGCCTGAGCCCCCTCCAGGACCAGCAGCTCAAAGAGCTTCCGGTTGTTTTTCAAGGGCCGCCCCCATTCCTTGTCATGGTAATGGGTATAATCGTCATCCCCAAGACACCAGGGGCAACGGATAAGATCCTCGCTGTGGGCTTCTGCCATAAAAAGGTTATACAACTTCTAAGCAGCCCTTGCAAAGGCCGGGGCGTGCAAATTGTACAAACCCGGCAAATCACTATAATAGGAATATGTATACTTTTAAGAACCTGTCAAAAATCCCCGGCCTCATGGCCCTCACCCTGAGTCTTACCCTTTTCTCCTGCGCCACATCAGGCGCCTACAAGCCGGCCCTTTATGGAAACCTGGGGGCGCCAAAAGACGCCGTGCCCTTCATGCCCGCCGCCCGGACCGGAACCCTTCCCAACGGCCTGAAGTACTATATCCTTGAAAATGCCATGCCCGAAGGCCGGGCCTATTTGACCATGGCGGTACACGCCGGCTCCCTCCAGGAAGAGGACGACCAGCAGGGGCTGGCCCACTTTGTGGAACACATGGCTTTCAACGGGACTGAACGTTTCCCTAAGTCGGAGCTAATCGAATACCTCCGCTCCCTGGGTATGCGCTGGGGCCCGGAGGTAAACGCCTATACCTCCTACGACCAGACCGTCTACGGCATTGAAGTCCCGGTGGAGGCCGATGGAGAAGGCCGCAAAATCGTCCCTGACCAGGCCCTTGCGGTTATTGATGACTGGACCCGGGCTGTCACCTTTGCACCGGAGGAAGTGGACAGCGAACGGGGGGTTGTATTGGAAGAATACCGGACCCGGCTGGGGGCCTGGGAACGGATATGGCGAAAAATGGCGGCGGTCATCTTCAAGGGAACCCCCTACGTTGACCGCTTCCCCATCGGGGTTCCGGAAATTATCGGGAGCGCCCCCAGGGAACGGCTGGTCGATTACTACCGGACCTGGTACCGGGCGGACAACATGGCCTTAGTTTTTGTAGGCGACTTTGATGGTGAAAAACTTGAGACAGAACTGGCCTCCCATTTTTCAGCTTCTGCCCCGGCAAGTTCCCTGGAACGGCCCAGCCTTATCCCCTCCAATCCGAAAAAGGGAAACCTCGCCGTGGAGATCAACACGGATCCTGAACTGCCCCACACCCGAATCGACCTTTTCTACAAACTTCCTGTCAATAAACTTACCAATGAAACTGATCTGGCTTCTTACCGGCAGGGGATAATCAACAACCTCATCGATCGTATGTTATCCATGCGCTTTGACGAAGCCGCCCATAAACCGGACACCCCCTATACCGCCGCAGGAGCCGGGCTCAGTGAATATGCCGGGGCTGTCAATAATTATATGTTCATAGCAATTGCAAAAACCGGCAGCGCCGAAGCAGCCCTGAGCGCCCTACTTTTGGAAAAAGAAAAGATGGCCCGCTACGGCTTTACAGATTCAGAAATTGATCAGGCAAAACGGTCCCTCTTGGCGGATATGGAACGAATAGTCTCGGAAAAAGACCGGCAACATTCGTCGGGTTACCTCGACAGTTTTGTTAACCATTTTATTAACGGCGACACGCCCACCGACACGTCCTGGGATTTGAACGCCCTGACCGTACTACTCCCGGGCATCAGTACACGGGAAATTGCCGGCGCTGCAAAAAACTACTTTGCCTATAAGGACCTCACAGTATTCATCTCCGCCCCGGATGCAGATGCGGCTTCCCTGCCAAACCCCGACACGGTACGCAGGCTGGTCAAACAGAGCGAACGGGCCAGTGTCCCACGGCCAGTAAACGAAAACCTGGACGCCACACTCCTGGACCGGCGCCCAACGCCGGGAAGTATCAGCTCCGAAACCAAAGATGAATCCAGCGGCACAATACAATGGGAACTCAGCAATGGTGCAAAGGTTATCCTTAAAGAAACGAAAAACAAAAACAACCAGATCGTCCTCTACGCCATGGCTCGGGGAGGGCTTACCTCGGTACCGGAAAACCAAATAGTTTCTGCGGACCTCAGCGCAGAAATGATGAGCGCCTCCGGGGTCGGCCCATATTCCCGGTCTGATTTGGCAAAAAAACTTGCGGACAAGCAGGTTTCCATTTCTTTTGGCGTTTCGGGGATGCTGAGAAATGTCCAGGGTTCCTCCACCACCGGGGACCTCCAAACCCTCTTTGAGCTGCTCTACCTGCACTTTACCCAGCCCCGGATCGACCCCGAGCCGGTTGCTTCCCTGATCGATGACTACCGTACCGAGCTGGCCCAGCGCAACGAAAATCCGGAAGCGCTTTTCTATGACGAAGTAACCCGTACCCTCTACAATAATAATATCTACTATAAGCCCATGGCCATGGAAGATCTGGAAAAGATCAACATCGATGACGCCCTGGCTTTCCTGAAGCAGGCCAGCAACCCCGGGGATTACACCTTTGTCTTCACCGGCAACCTGGACATCCCAGCCCTGCGCAGCTTTACTGAAGCCTACCTGGCCTCCATACCCCCAGGTGAAACCTGGAACACCTGGACGGATCCCCAAATAGTCAGGCCGGAAAATGTCGAACGGGAAGTCCGAAAGGGATTGGAAGAAAAGAGCCTGGTATACCTAAGCTGGATGCTGCCCAAGACAGAATATACGGCGGCCGGGTCAGCCGCAGCGGATGTGCTGTCCGAATACCTGGACAATAAGCTGATGGAAAGAATCCGGAAACAAATGGGAGGCGCCTATTCTATCTCCGGTAACGTTTCCCTGTCGCCCCTGCCCTCGCCGGGAGAAACCACCATGAGCGTGTACTTTCCCTGCGATCCCCAGCGAGTACAGGAACTGCGCACCGCAGTTATGGAGGAACTTGAATTAGTCGCCAAGGGAACCATCGATAAAGATGCCTTTAATAAATCTGTGGAGGGGCTGAAAAAATCCTTTGACCTCAAGATGCAGGACAATGGCTATATCGGCCGGAGCCTGGCCTATTTGACCACGCTTTACAATTTGCCCCTGTCCCACCTGGAACAGCCGCCTGAGTTGTACCAAGCTGTTACGGTGCAGGATCTACAGGGGATGATGGGGAAACTTTTGGCAAGGGGGGTTGTGTCGGTGATACTCTATCCGGCTAATTAGAAAGAACACGTGAATTCTGTGCTATTGAATAGGAATTTGATGAAAGATATACTCCATTGAAAAGGAAGGACCCTATGAAAAAGATCGCTTTTTTAACCAGTTTCGCTCTTGCCGTTTTGATCTTCCAGCAGCCGAACCTTTTTGCGGCGGACGTGGATGCCCGGGCTATCGGGGTCATCACCGGCCACTACGCCCCCCGGAATTTTGCCGCCGGTTCGGTAAGCCGCACCGACCTGGACAAGATCCTCTCGGCGGCGGTCCGTGCCCCCAGCGCCAGTAACCGCCAGCCATGGCATTTCACGGTGGTCCAGGACCAGAACCTGACCAAGCAAATCGTTTCTAACATCACCGACGGCAACATCCTCATCGTCATCTCAGGCCCCGGGGACAGCAAAACCAACGGCGCGGTTATGCTGGACTGTGGCCTGGCAACCCAGAGCATCTATCTAGCAGCCCAATCCCTGGGTCTGGGCTCCCGGATCTACACCGGCCCCATAGACGCCCTCAACTCCAAGCTCAAGGCGGATCTCGGCCTCCCCAGCGGCTACAGCGCCGTTGCCCTGGTCCGTATAGGCCGCCTCCCCGCCGGAGCTGACGCCGTAAGCGGCGCCTCCACCCGGAAAGCCCTGAATGACCTGGTAACATACAAGTAACAGTACGTGTTTTCTTGACACCCCTGCCCTCCACGGGTACAATTCCTGTACAAATGGATGTCAAAGGTATCGGAGTACATTATTTCAACCAAGGCCAAGGGGATACGGTGCTGTTCCTCCACGGGTGGGGCTCAGAATTTGGGTCGTTTAAGCAATTCCTGGACAACATTGCCCCCTACTATCGGGTCTGCGCCCTGGACCTGCCGGGCTTCGGGGAAACCGGGGAACCCCCGGAAGGCTGGTCGGTGGATGATTACGCGGATTTTGTCCTCGCCTTCATGGAACAACTGGACATCGAAAAGGCAATACTCATTGGCCATTCCTTCGGGGGCAGGATCATCATAAAACTGGCAAGCAGGAAGGTTCTGCCGATAAAAATCGAAAAGATCATCCTGATAGATTCCGCAGGAATACGACGAAAAAGAACCGCCAAGCAAAAAATCAAACAGTGTTTTTATAAGGCCGTAAAGCAGCTCATTTCCCTGGAATACCTACGCCGGAAATTCCCTGAAGCCCTGGATCAATGGCGGCGAAAAAACAGTTCCCCTGACTACCTCAACGCAAGCCCGAGGATGCGGGAATGTTTTGTAAAGGTTATCAACGAAGACCTGACCCCCCTGCTCCCGCAGATTTCCTATCCCACCCTGATAATCTGGGGAGACGCGGATCTTGAAACCCCCCTGGAGGACGGAAAAACCATGGAACGCCTTATCCCTGATGCCGGATTAGTAACCCTGAAAAATGCCGGCCACTACTCCTTCCTGGACCAGAGCTTCACTTTTTCCCGGGTACTCGACTCATTCCTGAATATTACGAGGGCCTCATGACACTTATCCTGCAAATCGCAGTACTACTGTCCTTCATCATCTGCTATTGCCTCAGTTCTCTCTACGACTACCATATGTTTCAGCTCAATTCGTACAAACCTGCTACCCATCTCAAATGGATAGCCCATAATTTTTACAAAGCCTATTTATTACGCCACATACTGATACTGCCCATTTTCGGCGCAGCCTTCTTTCATTCCTACGCAGCCGCCGCAGTTTCATCCGCTTTGTTCTTAATACAAGCCTACTGTAACCGTCCCCGGAAAGCCAAAAAGCCCCTGGTGTTTACCAACCGGGTCAAGCGGATGCTGGTTACCAATATTCTGGCTTCAGGCGCCCTTGCTGCCTGTTCCTTCTCCCTGCCCCTTCCCCTGCAAATCGCCCTTCTTGCGCTGATAGTATTGCTAAGCCCCTTCTTTACGCTTCTATCCAATCTGATAAACACCCCCATAGAGAAGGGCGTAAACCAATGGTACATCAATGACGCAAAACGGATATTGCGGGGCATGAAGAACCTGACCATTATCGGCATCACCGGCAGCTACGGGAAAACCAGCACCAAGTATTTTTTGCACAAAATCCTGTCCGTCAAATACAACGTGCTCATGACTCCGGAAAGCTACAATACCCCCATGGGGGTGGTCAAAACCATACGGTCCCAGCTGCGCCCCTTCCACGACATTTTCATCTGCGAAATGGGCGCCAAGTATGTAGGGGAAATAAAGGAAATCTGCGATATAGTCCACCCCAAACATGGCATTTTGACATCCATAGGCCCCCAGCACCTGGAAACATTTAAAACCCTGGAAAACATCATCCGTACCAAATTCGAACTGGCAGAAGCCCTGCCAAAAGACGGGATATTGTTCCTGAATTATGAAAACGAGTATATCCGTAATACAAATTGTAATACCAAAAAAATCAGCTACGCCCTCTCAGTTGAAAACAGTGATTATACCGCCAGAAACATCTCCGCATCCGGTGAAGGCTGCTCCTTTGACCTACAATTATCGGATGGCAAAGAATACCGCTTTGTCACAAAACTGCTCGGCCTCCACAATGTAGAAAACATAGCCGGCTGCATTGCTACCGCAGATTACTTGGGCGTCCCCCCGGCAGATATGGTCACCGCAGTCCGTAGGCTTGAGAGCGTACCCCACCGACTGCAGCTTTTGAACCGTTCCGGGATGACCATCATCGACGATGCCTTTAACTCAAACATCAGGGGTGCTATGATGGCCCTGGATGCCCTGAACACCTTTGATGGCTTCAAGATACTGGTGACCCCCGGCATGGTAGAGCTTGGGGACAAACAGGACAGCTACAATCGTGATTTTGGAACAAAGGCCGCCGAACTTTGCGATTTTGTGATCCTGGTAGGGGCCAGGCAGACCGCGCCCATTGCGGAAGGCCTGCGAGGCGCCGGGTATTCGGAAGAAAAACTGTTCATTGCTGAAACGATAGAAGGGGCTTTTAAGAAGATTGGGCTTATCAACTCGGCGGGGAAGCGGAAGGTAGCGTTACTGGAAAACGATCTGCCGGATAACTATTAGGGGAGGGGAATCGATGCGGATACGGGTTGGGGTTTTATTTGGCGGGAAGAGCGTGGAGCACGAAGTTTCGGTCATTTCCGGCATACAGGCAATCAATGCCTTTGACCAGGAAAAGTACGAAATCATTCCGATTTATATGACCCGGGAAGGGGAACTCTACACCGGGGACGTAGCAGACAAGATAGAGGAATACCGGGATATCCCCGCTCTTTTAAAAAAACTCCAGCGGGTTACCCTGATCAACGAAGCCGGCAAATACCTTTTGATCAAATACCCGGTTAAAGCCTGGGGCAAACAGAGCTGCGGCGAAGTGGACCTTATCTTCCCCATAGTACACGGCACCAATGTGGAAGACGGCGCACTCCAGGGCTATTTGAAAACCCTGTCCATCCCCTTTGCAGGCTGCGATGTATGCGCCTCTGCAGTAGGCATGGATAAGTACGTTCAGAAAGCAGTCTTAAAGTACAACAATATCCCTGTGCTGGACGGTGTGCGTGTTTTATCCAGCGCCTATTACAAGGACACAGAAAAACTGCTCAATGAAATTGAACAATTCGCCCCCTATCCCATAATAGTAAAACCCTCGAACCTGGGTTCCAGCATAGGCATCAAAAAAGCCTTTAACCGCGAAGAACTGACAGACGCCTTTGAATACACCTTTCAGTACGCCCACACGGCCCTGGTAG
The DNA here is from genome assembly GCF_000214375.1 of Treponema primitia ZAS-2. Classification (NCBI taxonomy): domain Bacteria; kingdom Pseudomonadati; phylum Spirochaetota; class Spirochaetia; order Treponematales; family Treponemataceae; genus Treponema; species Treponema primitia. Next base: position 3,981,169 of record NC_015578.1, read on the forward strand.
AACACGCTTTGACCAATTTCAGGGAAATTAACTGCGCCGTGCTGGGCGATCAGGATTCAGCCATCGCCTCTGAGTGTGAAGAGCCCATCAATACGGACGCCATCCTGAGCTATAAGGATAAATACGTGTCCGGTGACAAAACAGGCTCCAAGGGGATGAGTTCCGCCAAACGGATACTGCCCGCGGACCTAAGCCCGGAACTCAGGGAAGAAATCCGTTCCCTGGCGCTGAAAACCTTTCAGGCCCTGGGCTGCAACGGGGTCTCCCGAATAGATTTATTTGTAGATAAAGACACTAATACTGTGCTGGTCAATGAGATCAACACCATCCCCGGTTCCCTGTCCTTTTATCTCTGGGAGCCCGTGGGAGTGCCCTACAAGGAACTCCTGGATAGGCTTGTCAGTCTGACCCTGAAACGGGAGCGGGAGGAGTCGAGCTTGTCGTTTTCAATAGAGACTAATATTTTAGTTAATTTTGCAGGCGGGGCTAAGGGCGGAAAGAGGTAAGGCAAAACACGGGCAATTAGATCCCGAAGGATTAGGAAAGTTTACCTGGGGCCATTAACGGGAAACAAGCAGAGTCACGCTGATAAAGGTGGTGACAATAGACAGCATGGTTGTTACCACCGGCGCATAGTGGTTAAAGTAATATAATCCGGCGTTAGTCCTGGCGGTTATTATTGTTTCCGGGCTTACAGGATCCGTCTTTTTCATCACCCGCCCGCCAATGTCCTGTATGGCCACGGATTCCCGGGAGTTCCGTTCCATGACAAACCCCCCGGCCAAGGCCACATAGTAATCCCATCCCCGGTCCGGAATGTAGGGGTAACGCCCGGGAACCGCGACCGCGCCGGCCACGGTTACAAAGTACTGCCGGAAAGGGATGATGAGCACATCGTTTCTTTCCACAAAATATTGGCTCCGGTAGCTTGAGTCGTACAGCATAGGGTTGATGTTCAGGGGAATCCGTTCCGCTCCCCGAATAACGTAGGCATTCTGGGTGTCCGATATGGCCGTGAACCAGACACGGTTCCGCTGCACCAGGGAGGCATAATTTTCCCCATGATTAAAGCGCACCGTAAGCCGATTCGCAACGTTGCTGCCGGCAATCACCAGGGAATCGCTGCTCTCCTGCACTGCGCCCTCCACAAACATAACCGGTATCAAGTCGATAATCGAAGGAACGGTAAGCTCATCAAGGTGATGCAGCGGGTAGTTATCCTGTATATCCTGCCCGGTAAGATATATCTTATCCCCGGAATCGGTTTCTGTTTCAATGTGGCGCACCAGCTCTATCCTGCTGGGATCGGCGACAGGCTCCAGGCCGGAAGCATAGCGCAGTATTAAATCTGATAAATTCTCCCCAGGTAATAATTGATATTCCCCGGGCCGCTCCACCGCCCCGTGAACGGCAACCACCCTGTCAATCCGGTTCACCTTAACAGTGTCCCCGGGCCGCAGGTAAGGATCCTGACCAAGGTCACCGTCACGCTGGGCCTTAAACAGATCATAGGTTTTACTTTGCCCGGACATGGGGATCACCGTGATATCCCGGATTGACGAATAGGCGCTTAAGGCGCCATCCATAAGCGAAGACAAACGGGCTAAAGCCCAGGCCGAATATTCCCGTGGCTCCAGGACCTCTCCTGAAACATACACCGTAAAAAGCGCCGGCTGGGTTAAAACCAACTGAACCCCGCTTAGGGGATAGTTATTGGTCACAATTGCCTCCGCCTCGGTTTTAAACTGCCGATATGTTTTCCCCGCAGCATTAACAATCCCCAAATTGGACACCCGCACACGATAACTGCTATCAACAACTATAACATAAATAACAGCTTTTCCTTCTGCCGCATAGGTGAGGGTATACATATCCCCGGCGGTTACTCTGTAATCGGGGCTGGACAAGGCAAGCAGGGCATGCTGCTCAATTGGCGAATCCTTGGAATTCCCAGGAACCTTAGAAAGCTCAGGAACTTTGGAAACCTTGGAAACTTCAGGATCCTTAGAATCTTTAGAAACCTCTGCATACACCCCAAAAATGATGGAGAAAAAGATACCCGCCAGGCAGGCCAAGCGCTTCATAGTTGTTTTCCTTGCTATTTTGTAATTGCTTACAGTTTCTTTAGATTTTAACCATAGGCATTACAAAAACCAAGGAAAACAAAAAAATATTTTAACGAATGTAGATAATACTACAAGATTTTCATGGAAAGTACCGATCATCGCCATTTCTTCGATAAGATTGTCTAAAAGCCTGTGGTAATAGTGCATTTATCATCCTTGTAAATATGGTATCGTAATCCCTATATTCTCGGGATTACGATACCATTATTTCACTATGTCAAATTTATCGAGAACTATGCGGAAAATACCCCTTTATTATGACGTTTTTCTAAAATGTGTCATTCTTGAGAAAAATAAAACAAGGTGACTGCCACCTTTGGTTTCATATATTCAGAGCCTCTTTTTGTTTTTCGATATAGCCGTTTTGGGCGGTGTTTATTCCGGGAGAGCGGAGAACATTGCGGATCCTTGTCCGGTGGGCAATACAGGCAATATGAAAAGCGTCTTTTGGAAAGCCGCTTATGCGGTACTTGGGGTTGGTGGGATGGGTTTTTCGGCTCCCCGGTAAATAGCGGAATCTGCAACGGCTTCAAGGGAACGGAGGGCATCATCAAAACTCTGTATTGCCTGGGTAAGACTACTTAAGGTATCAGTATCAGTTTCATGGCAAAACTGTAATTCCTGTTGCAAAAAGGTCAGCTCGGCAAGGATAAGAGTTTGGGGATCGGCGGTGGGTTTGGGCCTCTTGAAAAACGGTTAAAGCGCCGGTAATCCCCGTTTCATAGGCGATACGGCCTTCAAGACCTTTGCGGCCTAAATCAATATCGTTGGCATGGGAAGTGAGGTCATCAAGAAAGGAAATCAGAGCCATATTTCGCTACCGCCTCCGACAAATTCCAGCCGGTCTTTAAGAGGGCGCCAAGGCCAAGGTGTTCCTTGTAGAATTTTGCCAGATATGGCGCTAAGGGTATCTGTTTTTTAAGTTTTTCGGCCTCCACCAATTTACCCTGTTTTTCCAGTTCAAGGCTTTTCATTCGCATATCGAGTTTTTCACCTATGGTCATACTTTGGGCTTGCGGCATAAAAATTCTCCCTGATTTGAGTATACCGGGTTCTACGGGGGGCTGGGCAAGGGAAATTTCTTATAGAAGGGTAACCGCTAGGGGGAGAAATTGGGCTTTCACCGTTTTCGATTTTAGTTTCAAAGTTGTTTTATCCAGCCCATTTACTATAGATTCTCGTTAAATTAATTTTACAGCATTAATTGCCTGATCCAGAAAATCCTTCACGGCATAGCTTAAAGGATGCACCTCAATCTGAATATACCGCCCGGCCAAATAAGTCGCCGACTCCCCTGACAAAAGATGGGCATTGCTTCCGGTGATGTACAAATCGCATTTTTCTTCAGCAAACAAGGACCGCACTGCAATCTCAAACCGGATTATATCCTGAATCTCGTCAATAAATACATACTTTGCCTTTTGTGCATCAAGTCGGCTCGCAATGTGCTGATATAAATCACTATCGTTCGTATATCCCAGTATTCGGCCAACTCAGTATTGATATAAATGACAGCGGCCTGGGGGGTTTCCTTCCTGATTTCATCAATCAGCTAGTACAGGATATCGCTCTCTCCCGCCCGCCGCTAGCCGGCCAATACCTTGATAATATAGGAATTAATATAGGGCTGTATCCGTTAGATATAAAAGAGCCTAGGGGTGTATTTTGGGATGGATTCCATCATGATGGAAAGAGTAAATACATAGCAGAATAAGTTTATTATGACATTTTTCTAAAATCTTTCATTCTTGAGAGAAAATAAAATGCCACACCCCATCCATTAATGGTGCAACAATAAGTACCTTCTAAATATTGACTAAAAATTTCCGCGCCTTTATAGTTTAAATGATTAATTCCATCAATCATTAATTTCAATAAACAAAGACTATCTTTACAGATTTTTTACTCCATATCGAGATTTGTAAAATAATTTTCCAGATACTGACTGAATATCACAGCGCCTTTATGATTTAAGTGAGATATATCCATATAAGCGGATTCAGGCAAAAAAAAATTGGAATAATCTAGCTAAGTTGTACCTTGTAAATAAGTATCGTGATAGTTGATTAGCTTTTCCAAGTGGTAATATACTAGACAAAAAATATTTGATATGCAAAAAGCGATACTCAAGGATAAGATAATTCTAAAAACCTTATTTACAACTACCATATTTTTATGTTTTCAAATAACCCAGCTTTATCCAGTTTGATAATCTGGCATCATACAAAACAGGGACAACCAGATCACGTTTTCACAAAGACTATCTTTACAGGATTTTATCTTATTCAATGTCTGTAAAATAATCATCTAGATACTGACTGAATATTACTGCACCTTTATGATATCTAAAATTAGTTTGCTATCCCAATGTATCGCGTAATATCTTGTACCAACCGAGCGGTTCGGATTTCCCGGCCCTTCGAGTTAAGGTGGTAGGCTGTATCGTAAAAATAATTCGTAGGAAAGCAATAATCTTCCGGGGACGAGATAACCGTCATCGCTCGTTCTTCCTGTAAAGCCATATCTAATTCATTGATCATGTCTATAGAATATTGAAATGATATTTCCTCATAGGAAGGGTAAGTAATAAATACCTGAATCCCCTGTTTTTTAAAAGAATCGACAATACGATAAAACGCGGAAAGATAGGATGCGTTGATCTTTCCCGATACAGACAATGATTCAAATGGCTGATTTTCTAATTCTAGATGTTTTATGTAATCACCGTATTCATTAAACCCATCCCGTGAGTATGAAATAGGATTGGACGACCGAGGTATCAAAGCAAGTATCTTGTTTTTTGCATAAATAATGAAACTGTTTCCGAAAGGCATCTTATAAAACGATGAATGCTTTGCAAGCGGATAGTTATGCATATCAAAAATCAGCTCGTAAGCAGGTACACTACCATTCCAGGCATCAGTAAAACATTGGTATTCTGGAGCTATTACCAGTATATCGCCTGTACTGAGATAGGGCATTATGTCATCAAGGGTGCGACCTAAACCGATACCAACATGAATTCCGGTATTTATCACAGAAATATTTAGCGTTTCTTGCATCATTTTACTATCAATCCCAAATGCAAGATTTGACCCACCTGCAAGAACAATACGTGGCGATTCGGTGTTTGATAACCTTTGATGTTTATCAATAATCGCAAACAAATAATTATTATGTGAAGATGGAAGCAACACAATAATTAGCATAGGTATAAAAAGCAAGAAGAAAAGAACAACTAATTTATAAAATAATTTTTTCATTGTGTGCCAAATATTTTAAAAAGTAAAATAGATAAATTGCGAGGTATCCACATTCCAATTCAGAATGATGGCCAGAATCAACGCATAGTATCCAGCCCAACGAATGACCAGAGGGAGGCATATTACCCGTTTTGTCTCCGCAATAACTTTTGTCCACCAATCACCAAAGAGCAGTATTACTATCAATATCATAGAAAAGAACCAATTGAATAGTCCAAATCCCATAATTGAATGGATCACACCCTGACTTTTTGCCCCTAACTGAAACGCAATCCGTGCCGTACCGACAATACCCTGCTTCGGAATCAGTGCAAAATATTCCACACACTCAGCCAGGAGGGTGGTCAGTTTCCCAATTATAAGAACTGCATCCCTTGTAGTATTTGCGCGGAAAAATATCCAGGCCAAGCATACAAGCAAAAAAGTGAAACCCATCTGCAAAACTGGGATTTTCTTGAGCCCCTCACTAACCCGTTCGGGGATACTCCGTTCAATTACCTGGAATAGCCCATGTAAAAGCCCCCAGATTACAAAATGCCAAGCGGCTCCATGCCAGAGGCCGCTAAGCAAAAAAGTAAAAAGCAGATTCAGCTTTTGCCTGAACATACCCTTCCGGTTGCCACCCAGAGGAATATAGATATAATCTTTGAGCCAAGTAGAAAGGGAAATATGCCAGCATCGCCAAAATTCGGTGATTGACTTGGAAAAATAGGGCCTTCGGAAATTAGTCATCAGATCAAAACCCAGAACCCGAGCTGTACCGATTGCGATATCCGAGTAACCTGAAAAATCACAGTAAATCTGAAAAGTAAAAAAGAAAGTCGCCAAAAGCAGCGCCGCTGCAGGATATACACCGGGTTCACCATAGACAGTGTTTACATATACCGCGATACGGTCGGCAATAACAACCTTTTTGAACATCCCCCAGGTAGCAAGCTTCAAGCCTGAAGTTACCCGGTCGTAATTAAAGGTATGGTCAACTTTAAATTGGGGCAACAGGTTTCCGGTTCGTTCAATCGGCCCTGCAACCAGTTGGGGAAAAAAAGTGACAAAAAGGGCGTAGCTCACAAAATTCCGTTCCGCCGTCACAGTTCCACGAAACACATCAATCGAATAACCCAAGGCTTGAAAAGTGTAAAAGGAAATCCCTACCGGCAGAAGCACACTGAAGGCGGGAAATGTTGCGCTGAGTCTCATTTTGAACAGGAGAGGATTCACGGTATCAGCAAAAAAATTATAGTACTTGAAGAAAAACAGGATGCCCAAATTCAAAACCAGGGACTCGATAAGGATGAATTTCCGCCTCTCCTGCGTTGCCCCTGCCATCAGTATCCCAGACAGCCAAGTAACGACAACTGAAAATAGCATCAGCCCAAGGTAGACCGGATTCCACCAGGCATAGAAAAACAAAGATGAGGTAAGCAGAAGAAGTCGGGACAGGGTGTTGCTACCAATCACTCCGATAGGTTTACTAAGATATGCCGATTCTCGTCTTTTCGGAAATATGGCAATGACAAAATACAGCGCCGAAACGACCAAGAAAAATACCAGAAACTGCCAGGAATTGAAATTCATCGAAATTTCCTATCGCCTTTATTCAGAAGAGGAATATCAACTATTGAATTCAATGAGATTGGATTTTAGGAAAAATAGAAAAACTGGGCGTTTACTGCGTAATAAGCAACGTAATAGTAATGAAGGTAGAAACGACAGACAATACGGTGGTAATCACCGGCGCATACTGGTTAAAATAATACAGCCCACTGTTCGCCCGGGCATTGATGTTTGTCTCCGGGGTAATAATATCTTTCTTCGTCAGCTTCTTCCCTGCCAAGTCCACGATATCCACTTTCTCACGAGAGTTACGTTCAGGAAGGAAGCCCCCAGCTAGGCCAATATAGTAATCCCAGGAACGGTCCGGAATATAAGGGAAGCGTCCCGGAGAATAGACCGCCCCGGATACTGTTACAAAGTACTGTCGGAAGGGGATGATCAGGGTATCGTTATGCTCCACAAAATACTGGCTACGGTATGATGAATCATAGAGCATAGGGTTCAGGTTCAGAGGAATACGTTCAGCCCCCCGGATGAGATAGGCGTTTTTAGTATCCGAAATAGCCGAGAACCAGACCTGGTTCTGCTGCACCAAGGAAGCGTAGTTCTCCCCCATATTGAACCGTACCGTCAGCCGGGTAGCAGTGGTTAGTTCATCGCCTTCCTCGGTCACCCGGACCGCCCCTTCCACGAACATCACCGGAATCAGTTCGGTAATCGAAGGAACCCGGATAGTGTCCAGATGCTGCAAGGGGTAGCCGGCGTCAATAGCCTCCCGGGTCAGGTATATTTTATCCCCCGAATCGACAGCGCTTTCCACCTGCCGCACCAGTTCTATCCGGGAGGGGTCAGCTATCGGGGAGAGCCCACTGGCATAGTAGCCAATCAGTTCCCGAAGGCTTTCCCCGGGTAGAAGCTGGTATTCCCCGGGGCGTTCAATCTCCCCAGCCACGGAGACCACTCGGGTTATGCGGTTCACCGTAATCACGTCCCCAGGGCGGACATAGGGGTCCTGGGACATATCCCCGAAACGCTGTGCCTTAAATAGGTCATAGGTCCGGGTTTGGCCATTCAAGGCAGTTACCGACACATCCCTGAGGGAGGAATAAGAGGTGCGGTTATCAGCATCCAAAAGACCGGAAAGCCGGGCTAAGGCCCAAGTTGCGATTTCTTGGGAATTTCGTACCTCCCCAGTGATTCGGACTCGGAAAGAGGCGGGTTCGGTGAGAACCAACTGGACCCCGCTTAAGGGGTAGTTATTGGTAACGATGGCTTCGACCTCAGCCTTAAGCTGCTGGTAACTTTTCCCGGAAGCGTTAATCACCCCAAGGTTAGAGACCTTGATCCGGTAACTGGTATCCACGACGATCTTATAGATCACGGGGACAGTACTTGCGGCGTATTCCAAGGTATAGATATCCCCGGCGGTTACCCGATAATCAGAGCTCGAGAGGGCCAACTGGGCAAATTGGTTTAACGTATTGGATTCCGCTACTTCGGGAACACTTAACTCCTGCGCAAAGGCGCTCAGAGCATTAAGCAATAGCAAAAAACAGAAGATAACCGGTCGCCGCTTCACGTGTGGGTCCCCCGTAGTTTTGCCATAGCTTCGGGATCTTTTTTGACATTGTCTATGGCATTTAAACTAAAAGCGAGGAACACCGAGAAGAACCCAGCAGCAAAAGTGACGATGACACAGATCATTCCCCGACCGGGACCGGATTTCTGGTCCGGAATCTCAGCCATTTCTAGGATTTGGAAAACCGGTTTTTCACTAGCCATAGTTACCTTGAGGAGTTCATATTGGACTTTAAGCTGAGTATAGACCTGCTGCTGAGCGCCCAATTCAAGAGCGATACGGCGCTGTTCTAAGGCGATTGACGGGATACTAGCTGCCCCGCCACTTGTAACAGACATCCCCAACTTCTGGCTTTCCTGTTCCAAGTTCTGTATTTCCCGAAAGGTATTTTCAATATTCCTTTCCAGGTTTTCCCGTTCCAGTTTATTTTTATCAATTCCCAATTCATTAAACCAACTTTCAAGATAGTGCATACAGAAGTTAACTACCTTCTGGGCAAGAACTGGATCATAATCCTCAAAGGAAAAACTAAAAACACCACTTTTTTCTTCAGAAGATGCAGTTAAATGTTTTTTTAATACTTTACGACTTTCCGTGCGCGGAAATTTTTCAATTTTGTATCGGACAATAAGGCCAAATTCATCAACCACTGCGTCCAAGAAGGAATTAGTACTGACGAGATAAATTGCGAGGTCACTGAAGGATGAACCGGTACTAACTCCGGCAAGACCTGCCAACCCACCAAGACCGCTTGAATTAAGCATGGAGGCCATGCCACTGTTTGATGAGGAACTATTATTGATAAGCATGAGGGCTGTGGGAGTATATTGATTGGGAAGTGGAGATGTTTCAGGAGGCAATATGATGGAGATAATTGAAAAAGTTACCGTGCCAATTATTGCGATAATGGTAATAGCAATAATAATGATTTTTCGATGCCACAGGACCGCAAAAAGGTCAATAAGACTTATTTCACTGTAATCAATATTTTTCTCTTCGTTCATATCTTAAAATTCTACATCCTTCCATCAAGAAATTTACCCGTTTCTTGGTGATTAAACTCAGGTATCATTTGATTAAATAAATCTATTAGCTCCAACCTCGACCAGGTACCTCTTCGCCGCCAAACCGAAATTTCTTCTGAAAACATATTTAATTTGTGATCATCATATATCGGTGCATTTTCTATAATCCCTATCGATTTAAAGCGATCCATATCTAAAATTTCTTTTTCTGTATAGAACTCTTCAAAATATTTCTCTCCAGTAGTATCGCTCTTAAAAAAAAATACCGGGTATTTCTTTTGTTTCTTAAACTCTGTTACCCGCTGCCGGGCTTCTTCTTCTGTAGAGCATTGAACAGGCTCATATCCAATGTTTTCAAGGTATCGTCCCGCTATTTCACTAAAGGTTATCAGGTTCAGATTATTATCAAGTTTAGGGAAAAAAATATCCCTATTTTCACCTAACAGGCATGACATAAGGCATAGTTCCCCCGCCTCCTGGGGAGTTATAAAATACCGACGAACATCATTCGGCGCCGATAGGGGCTGTTCTTTCTCAATACGCCTATTAAACCCATACAAAAGACTGCCATCAGAGAATGCAACATTGGCAAAACGGGCGGTTGATACCGGTAATTCAAGAGAACGGCGCATCAGGAACATCTCCATTATTCTTTTTGAAGCTCCCATCATATTTACCGGATTTGCCGCCTTGTCTGTAGAAACACAAAAATATTTTTTTGACTCGATTTCCTTTGCTTGTTGTATATTTTTATCTGTATTAAAGATATTCACATCTATCATGCGCATAAGCGTATAAGGCTCTTTTTCACTCCGCACATGCTTAAGCGCAGAAAGGTTGAGAATATAATCATAGCCTTGGCCATTCTTGATGAATGCATCAAAAATATCGGATCCACAATCTATTGCAAAAGTAGTAAAATCGCCTTTAATATAGCCAAGGGAACTACGAATATCACGGACCAATTCCACCAGATTATTTTCGCTAATATCGACAACATGAAGCAATTTAGGGTTTCGCTTGAATATTTCCCGTATAACAGCGGAACCAATTGATCCAGCTCCGCCAATTACAAGAAAGCGCGAAGATGCAACGATGGTAGAAACTTCTGGTTCATGGGCCATTATATCTTGCAAAAAAAGCGGTTCTGAACGGCCTATGAGGGATAAGATAGAAAACATAATAACATATCCTAAATATACGATTTCAATTCATGCGGTACTGGCGGAATATCACAAAAATACTTTTTCCAAATACCCGTTTTATGATTCAACAAAACATTAATTGTAACTACAATGATTTTAAAGTAAACAAATAAACTTCTATTATCTATATACCAACTTTCAAGCATCGCTTTATATGGAATGATAACATTTTGATGGTACTTATTTTTATCTTCAAATTGCTGTAATATTTCTTCTTCATTTCTGAACACGATAGACCCTATACCAGTTAGCCCTGGTTTTGAATGATAGAGTTTTTGTTTGACACAATCGGGATATGCATTAAAATGCTCTCGAACGGTTGGCCTGTATCCAACAATACTCATTTGGCCAATAAAAATATTAATCAGTTGAGGCAGCTCATTTATTTTTGTTTTACGCAAGAATTTACCCATAGGGAGCATGCGCGGATCATTTATGCTGGTAAATAAACCGCCGGGCAAATTTGGGGATTCTTTAAGCATTGTTGCAAATTTCAATAACTCAAATTCACGGCCATAGCGTCCAATTCGTTTTTGTTCATAAAAAACATAGTGTTCTCCTGTTAACTTTAGCCCAATTATTATAGGAATCATGAATGGTATCAAGATAATAATCGCAATACCAGAGAAAATAATATCAAAAAATCGAATCATGGGACAGTCTTTATAGATTGAACGCAGCGTTGGATAGATTCTTCAAAAGTAAATATATTATATGCTTCTATATTTGGGGATAATTTTCTGTCATATATCCTTGAACCAAATATTTTTCTAATAAGCCCAATTCTTCTTGATACTAAATAAAGCAAAGGATTAAATATCGTAATAAAATGGACACTCTTCCCCTGGCATTTTCTTGCGCATTCTATGATACTACTTGTTCCTACATATTCACTATTTTGGGGGTATACAATACCCGTTATGTTATTATAAAGGCAATTTAGAACAAACTCACAGAGATTGAAAATATATATCATGCTTCGCTGATTAGGTATATCAGGAAATATCATTGCTTTTCGACTAAATGAAATCAGCTTTTGAAAATTGCCTTTACAATTTTCACCATATACCATTGGCGTTCTAATTACAGTAACACAAAAATCTTCACTAACTAACTGTAATAATTGAATTTCTGCTTCAAGCTTGCTTTTCCCATAAAAATTAGAAGGCTTTGGTTTCGTTGTATTAGTAATAAACAATGTTTCATTAATTTGTAAATCATCGCCAAAAACAATCATACTGCTAAAAAAAACAAATTGCTTTACGCCTGCCATTTTTGCTTTTTTTGCAATTAAAATTGGCAAATCGCGATTTATTGCATAATATTTTTGTTCCATTTTTGGATCTGTAGATATATGCGCTATTCCAATTGTACATAGAATTATATCATAAATGCTAAAATCACTATCCATCCATGTATTATTACGCGCGGATACAAAATCAACGCTTACATCTTTTTTCCGTTCGCAATGCTTGCCAAAGGATTGCCCGATATAACTGTGTTCACCCAGAACCCCAATTTTAATTTTTACTTCCCCCTAGGATTTATCAAAATTTGATCTCGGAGTTAAGTGAGTAATTTATTATAGATTTCTAAATGTGTCTCTATCACACTTTTTAACGAAAAATTTATTTCGGCTAATTTTCTTGAATTCTCTCCCATCGTTTTTCTTAATGATTTATCATCTATCAATAGTTTGATTTTTTCAGCCAATATCTTGCTATTTTTTATAGGTACCAAATACCCATTGTACCCATCGATAACGGTATCTTTACAACCAATTGAATTAGTGGTAATTATTGGCCTACCTGCCGCGCATGCCTCAATGAGGGATTTTGGAATTCCCTCTCCGTAATAGGACGGAAATGCGAAAATATGCGATTCTTCAAGAATTTCTTGTATGTCTGTCCTGTGGCCAAGCCATTTAATATACGTCCCATCAGACAAAGCTTCCAACTCGGATCTTGTAAGCGATCTTGGGTTATCGTCAATATCGCCGCAGAGCAAAAATTCGACTTTATCTTGATATGAGTCTTTAAGTATAAGAGCCGCATCAACTAATTCGATAACCCCTTTGTCTCTTAACATTCTGGCGGTAAATAGAACTCGGATTTTTTTATCAGCAGATTCGGATTTATATTTAAATACATCTAAATCAACACCGGAACCTTTCAGTTTATAGGATTGATTTTTCTCTATTATGTTATTATTAATAAATACTTTTCGATCTTCGTCATTTTGAAATATAACAATACAATTCATATTTTTATGGGCGAATTTAAGCGCTTTTAGTATTATCGTTTTCACGAATTTATTCATTGCTAAAAATAATCCCTAAACCGCTTATTGCATTGACAACATTTTTTATGCCAGCTATTTTTGCGGCAATAGTTCCATAAAGAATAAGTTTCAATCCAACATGATGTATAATATCTGGTTTATTATCTTTATATATTCGTAGTAAATATAGGAATATATTGAACTCTTTAAATATATTCTGGATCGATCGTGGTTTAGGCAAATTAATAAAATTCAACCCCAATGATTCTATTTTATCTTTATTCCCAGTATCATAACTTATTATTGTAACATCAAACCCACTATTTTTTGCGGCAATAGCGATTTCCTTTCTATGGGAAAGAAAAAACCAGTCTACAATTACAACAATAAAGAGTTTTTTACTCATGATCCATAAGGATATTTTTTAGTATTTCTTCCGGGGCGTTCAGTGGTTCATCATACCAATTTCCATTTCTATCAAAATAACCTTTTGATTGTAAAAGCGTATTATGCGAAAAGGCGTAACTCATTTCAACAATTAAACCTTTCCCTGTATCAGAATTAACAACATAATCATATCCCATACATTGGAACCCTAGTTTATCACTGGCCTCAAAGGCGGAATTTATTATATCTTCGGTAATTAATAATTTATCGAAAAATATATCCCCTCCCCCAGACGCCCTAAAATCATTCTTTCTGACACGGCGCCCTATAAAACCAAGTTTGTTACCCACTACTATTATTTTCAAATCATATCCATAATTAGGAATAAACTCTTGAAAATAAACATATCCCCTTTCACGAGGAAATCGTGATGCATGTTTAAACGTTTTTAAAAACTCCGGGGTTCTTTTAATTCTTGATTTCATCAAATTCCAATTCTTCTTTGAAGAATCATAATTAGCCTTTGCCTTACCAAATATGCTGGGATGTGGACTATACCCATGTCCAAACATCTGTTTAGAATAATTCATTATTTGGCGCTTTGATCTTAATAGTTTTACGTTATGGGCGCCTGAACCATTTCTTAATTTAGCGATAATTGGCAACTGCCGTACTTCGTCTGTTAACCATTGTTTTACACTTTCGAGAGAATAAAACATATAAGACTCAGGAGTTGGAACATCGGCTGATTGCAATAGATATGTTTCAGCTATTTTATCATCAAAATGCCATACATCATTATAGCCAGGGAATATTTTTATATTTAGATGATTTGCAGTATATAAGATATTACGGGACATCTGCATATCCGTATGACTATAATTGTTAATGTGCCATAAAAGACAATCATAATTTTTTAATTTTTCTATAATATGTGCTTCATAACAGTCAACTATTTCATAATTTAATTTAGTTTTATCACAATACGATATCCATGCCTCTGTCCAAAGTGTCGAATGATCAAAAATTTTTTTGTTTTGATGTATTGCAATTCGTTTCATATATTTATCTCGATTCAAATTTAATTATTGATTATTTCTTCCCATGCTGAATTTGGTTTAAACCGCCAATCCATAGGAAATGAGATATTATTTAATAAAATATTAGATAAATCCTCTTGATTAGAACACATACTTATTTTATCAAGCGAATCTCTAAATAAAAATTTATTGCCAATTGAGTTTTTAACAGTCGGAATAAGGGTATAATCAAATTGAGCTATTTTACAAAATATATAATCAAATAATGCACTATTATTTGACACCAGAATTATACCCAACGGTTTAGGCGAAGGCTTTAATGGGCCTTCTTTTTCGCCAGATATAATCATATCGCCTATAGTAAGAATATTTCGTGGCGGCGAATTAAAATCAAGGTTACCATCTGCATGTCCATAAAGCAGAAGTGAATTTACATCTAAAATCGTTCTCCAGATTGTATCATTTCCATGCCATCTCCCATTGAAAAAATATTGCCCACTGGCAAATATATTTTTATATTTCATAATACAATATTGCATAAAACCGTAAAAAAACTGCATAAAAATATTTCTTTTTTCAATGTTTTTGCATCGTTGTCGGTCAAGCAAGGAAAAAATTTTACCTAATATAGATAATTTGTTACTTTCATCACCGCTATTCTCGGGTGCTCCAATTCTATAATGTGGTAAATAATCCTTTTCTGAACATATTCCAATAAAATTCTTTTGCGCTGCTGTTATTCCAGCAAATCGATGTGATTTTGGTTTTGGTAAATTTATTATCAAATCAGCTGTAAATATAGATTTATTAATTAAATATTTATGGTGATTTTTATTATGTCGATTATTAAGCTTATCATCCGGATAATTTATACTTCTATATCGTTGGTTTTGTTCTATATTCCCAAAATTGGAATTTCCTACTAAATCAAATTCAACAACTTCACATCTATTTTTATTTTTATTTTGTAATATAATTCTTTTTGATAAAAAATATTTAGATACAGTTATTCGAAAATCACTAACTAGAATATCAACACCTTTATTACGAACATAATCAAATAAACGGCGATACCCATGTGTTTCCATAAGAAAATCAAAATTACAATCTTGTATAGGCGCATCTCCGATTTCAATTATTTTCGCTTTAGCAACAACACAATAGTCAATTATACATCTTATTACGGATGGATGGGTAACAGTACAATCCAATCCTCCAATTTTGTTAACATGGTTCACCCAATTTGGTTTTAATAATATTCTTGATCCTGGCCTTACATAGTCTCCCAATGGGTTCCATTCTTTATTGCCAAAGTTTTCGCTATCCAACCCCATCCCGAACAAAGAATATCTGACCATATCATATACTTCGTTTTTAAATGGACTAATTGTATCATCAGAAAATGGATACTCTGGATAATGAATATGTGGACTGAAATATGCCTCTGAAGACGGATATGTGAAACAGTCACGTTTTTCCAAGTATATTTTACAATTCAAGGCTAATCCTTATTCAGCTAAAATAACTATAAGTCAAATCACATATATTATTAGGAATATTAAATGTAAGACACTTTATAGCGGCTATGCCTTTTATTACTCTTTTTTTGCTAAAATAAAACAAGATGATGTGTCATAGTCCTCATCAGACATATTTAAAAATCTGTCTGACAATTTGCTTCTTTTTATTGTTGGCCGCCCATATTGAGTTGCAGAATGGCATTCTTTTTCAAGAATAATAAATTTATTTCTTTTTAAGAATTCTAAATGAGTCGATAATGGTTCTCTATTAATTAAATATGGTCGCGCTCCTCTAATTTTTTTCCACTTTTTATTAGATATGGCCCAATGCCCATTCCATTCATATGTCTCTCCATGAGATTTAAAATCAATTTCATGTGAGGTAAAGCAACCGGAGTTTAATATCTGGGCCATAACAAAATAAAACTGTGGCAAATTATCTATATGTTCAAGTACTGCCTGAGATAATACAAAATCAACATTTGGATAATTTCCGGAATAATTTTCCCATGGCACAATATATTTAATTTTTATATTACCACTTGTATCTAGTGATGACTCTGTTAATAATTGTTTGATATTGTTAATCCGTTTATCTGAAAGAGCTTCATTTAAAATATTTTCATTAAATATATGAGAAGGAAATGAATAATCATCTAACAATGGCTTAATATTTGAAAATTCATTATTGTCCGGTATAGGGCTTTTTTCTTTAAACAAATTTATCAACTCATTGAAAATAGCAAGATTGGTACTTTTATTTGCATGCTCAACGATGTCAAAGGCATAATATTCATCTACCCCGGCAAGCATCATACATAATCCAATTCCCAGCGAATCGCCAGGTCCAAATTCCGCTATACTTCTTGGAATTTGTTTCATACCATTATTAAATAAATGAACAATATGCCTCATACAAATTGAATAACAATATCTTGCAGAATTAGTTCCACCAGTTCCTCTCTTTGGCTTAAAATCAGGATACTTTATTTTAATAATTCTTATACATAAATAATAAATTTTTCTGATAAAATATAATACCAAAAAATATAATTTTGATTTTTTCAATTTAAAGCCTTCCATCAACTATTGATTTATCCAGTACAGCCTTAGCATCATAAACAACATGAGAAGTTTTTAATAGCGATAAAACATCAATGGTATCAAATATCTTATGTCCAACCGCCAATACTACGCCATCAAATTTTTGTGTGGGACATTCTTTTATTATATCAATATTATATTCATGTTTAACTATCGCTTTGTCAGCTAATGGTTCATATATTGTAGTATTGATATTATATTCTTTAAAGACATTATAAATATCTATTACCCTTGTATTACGTACATCAGGGCAATTTTCTTTAAAAGTAAAACCCAATATTAAAATATTAGAATTTAATACATTTAACTGCTTTTTTATCATTAACTTTATTACCTGATTGGCGACATATTCTCCCATACCATCATTTGTTCTACGTCCTGCAAGAATAATTTCCGGGTGGTACCCATAATTTTGCGCACACTGCGCTAAATAATATGGATCAACGCCGATACAATGCCCGCCAACTAATCCAGGCTTAAAAGATAAAAAATTCCACTTAGTACCGGCAGCCTCTAATACATCATGGGTATCTATTTCCATTAAATTAAATATTTTTGATAATTCATTTACAAAGGCTATATTAATATCCCGTTGAGCATTTTCTATTACCTTAGCCGCTTCAGCGACTTTAATTGAAGGCGCCAAATGGGTTCCCGCTTCAATTACAGATGCATAAACTTCATTTATCTTTTTACCCGATTCATAAGTTGATCCTGATGTAATCTTTTTGATTTTTTCAACCGTATGCAATTTATCGCCGGGGTTTATTCGTTCAGGAGAATATCCTGCAAAAAAGTCTTGATTAAATCGTAATCCCGAAATTCTTTCAACGATAGGGATACATTCTTCTTCTGTAACTCCCGGATAAACCGTCGATTCATAGACAACAATATCTCCGTTTGAAATAACTGCGCCTACGACTTCACTGGCTTTATAAAGCGGCGTTAAATCAGGGTTATTATTCTTGTCGACAGGCGTTGGAACTGCCACAATATAAAAGTTACATTCCCTTATATCATCTATGGTGGAGGTACATATAAACCCATCACGTAAAGCGGATTGTAATAATTCGTCTGTAATTTCTAAGGTTGTATCATGGCCTGTTAATAAAGCTTTCACCCGTTCACTATTTATATCAAAACCAACTGTTGGATATTTAGTTGAAAACAACCGTGCCAATGGGAGACCAACATAACCAAGGCCAAGTACAGCAACCTTTATGTTTTCCATAAAAACCTACTTTAAGTTTTTCCAATACCAGTCTATAGATTCTTTGAGGCCATCATATATATTTTGCTTTGGAATATATCCGAGTAACTTTTTTGCCTTCTCGATGCTAGCCAATGAATGTGGAATATCTCCTGCCCGCTCTTTTCCATGTAAAATTTCAATTTTTTCTATCTCTGAATCATATTGACATAGTAATTCCTTCAAATACACAACTAATTGATTTAATGTCGTTTTCTCTCCGCATGCAGTATTATAAATTTGATTAAGGGCTTTCTGGTTATCAGTATTTATTGCTAACATATTCATCTGAATCACATTATCAATAAAAGTAAAATCACGGCTATATTGTCCATCTCCATTAATAACAGGACTTTCGTGATTTATAAAATTTTTTATGAATAGAGGAATAACCGCTGCATAGGCGCCAAAAGGATCTTGTCTTCGGCCAAATACATTAAAATACCGTAAACCTATACATTCAACACCATAGGTCTTAGAAAAAACATCTGCATAAAGTTCATTTACGTATTTAGTTACGGCATAAGGGGAAAGAGGCTTTCCTATCACATCCTCTTCTTTTGGCAATATTTCGCTGTTTCCATAGGTAGAAGAACTTGCAGCATATATAAAACGTTTTATTTTTGCATCACATGAAGACACAAGCATATTAAGAAAACCTGAAATATTAACTTCATTAGTTGTTATAGGATCTTTTATAGATCGTGGAACTGATCCTAATGCCGCTTCATGTAACACAACGTCAACTCCTTCAACCGCTTTCCTACAATCAGAAATATTACGGATATCTCCAACTTGCAATTCAAATGTATTGGGGTATTGTAGTAAAAAATTAGTAATATTTTCGACTTTTCCGGTTGAAAAATTATCAAAACATACAATATTATGAGCATTTTTCAAAAAATATTCACAAAGGTTAGATCCAATAAAACCCGCTCCGCCTGTAATCAATATTTTCACTATGGATATCCTTTTTCATTGTACCGCTTTTTCAATTGCTTCTATAAAATGATTAATAGAACGTTTCTCTAACTCTCTATCAAATAACTCTCGATTGGATTGTGTATCTGTATTTAAGCATTCCATAATTTTTTTCGCTAAATCATGTACATCATCGGGGTTACAGATATACAATCCTTTTATATATTCACTTTCCTTAATAAATCTTGTAGCAACAATTTTTGTATTCTGAGAAATCATTTGAAATAAAACATTTGGGGAATTATCTATTATTGATGGTACGACACATAGCTTTGCATTTCTAAAATATGGATATACATTATCAACATATCCAAGTAAATGAACTTTTTTATATAAATTTAATTTTTCAATTAACTTATTTAATTCTTTCTTATATTCCCCATCGCCAAGAATTAACAATGAACAATCTTCGAGATTTAATTCTTTGAATGCCCTTATTAAAATGTGAAAACCTTTTAACCAAAGAAGCCTGCCAGCAGCCACAATATAATTATTTGCTATTCCATTATATTGAAAGAGCGATTTTTCACTAGCCTGAATATATTTCAAATCAACCGGATTAGGAATAACCTTTATTAATATTTTTTGAAAAAGTTCTTTTTTATGAAATAAAAAATTCTTATTCATTTCATTTGTCTGATGTATAAGCAAATCAATTGCCGAATACCCAATATTTAATAATAGGTTACAATAAAAAAATCGTTTAATAATATTTGGCTCATCAAAATACATTTCGCTATCTCTTCCGATAAAATATTTTATATTTATAATTTTTAATTGCTTTAATAAACCAATAAATGAATTACAGTAAACATGGCTTGTAAATCCATATGTATATTCACACTTTGTTTTTTTCATGATGAAAAAAAGTTCTATAAATCCAAATATTTTTGAAGAAGTATTAGTATACATTAAATTTATTTTATCTTTTAAATCTTTCCAATAGTCAGCCTTTGGTTTTGTCAAAAAATATACATCAACAGTACATCCGCATTGAATAAAATAGCTGGCGATCATTTTCAAAACCTGTTCAGCGCCACCAACTGCATCGTCGATCGAACAAATCATTATTTTTGACATTTGTCAAATATTTCCAAATAAAATTGCTGCAATTTTTTTACAGCCTGAATAATATTATATCCGGATTTAGTTACCTGGTCATACATATCATGCCGTATAAATCCATCCTGATATACCAACAAACGAGTAACCCATATACTAATTTGGTCAATAGGCAGAAATTCTACCAAATCGGTAATTTTAGTCTCTCTTGTTATAGTATTTGACAATAAACACGGAAGACCCATAGCCTGCGCTTCGATTACCACACCCGGAAGTCCTTCCCACAAAGAGGGTAAAACAAATATATCACCAGCCTGCATCAAATCAGGTATATCATCTCGAAATCCAAGTAATTGAACGGCATTGTCTATTCGCAATTCAGATATTTTTTTAACCAATAATTCAAGCATGTTTCCCTCACCAGCAATTAGCAATACAGCCCGAGGGCACAATTTTAAAAAACCAGCGAAAACATCCAGAAGAAATGATTGATTTTTTATATTACTTAATCTTCCTATATGAAGAATAACAAAATTACTGTCAATATTTAATGTTTTTCGAATTACATCTCTGGATTTTTTATTATATATTAACCTGCTTATATCTCTTGCATTTGGGAAAAGAATAACTTCATTATTTATTATGGCTTTCTTTCCGAATAAGGCCGATCCTGCTTCACTTGAACACGCCAACATTTTAGTTGTAAACATACGCAGCAAAGGACGCAACAACCGTTCTAGCAGAGAAATATTTTCTCTTGCATTTCTTGAATGAACAATTCTGATTGGTACACCGCATAGCCATGCTATAAAAACATCAAAAAACACTATGGGTGTCGAATGATGAATATGTATCATTTTATATTCTTTATGTTTTAACAGTATAGACATTAAAATAAAAGTGTTCATAATAACATTTTGCGTTCTCATAGGGCGCCGAAAAATGTGAGATCCTAAAGCAATTGCTTCCGTTTCATAATAATCATTATAAGTTGTTATAAGAAAATCAAACTGGATCCTTGTTCGATCTATATTTCTATAATAATTCATGATTGTTGTCTCAGCGCCTCCGCAATTCAGAGATCCAATAATATTTAATATGCGAATCATGATATATATCCAGTGTAATATTTAACCCTATCGGACATGTAAAAAATTGAACAATAAATTAAGTATAGATAATTAATATATTCTACAAATGGCCTTTGATACATAGTTCCAAATAATATTAGTAAAAATGCAATAAGTGTTTTTTGAAAACCAAGATAACTAAATGCGATAAAGGAAACCATAAAACAATATATACAAAAAAAAATAAATCCATATCGTAATATAATATTTTTGTATGATGATGATCCATCTCGAAATATATAATAATCAGCTGTTTTACTGTCTATACCCCAAAAATAATTATTGGTTTTTTTATATCTATTATACCCATAATCAAAAAATTGATTTGTCCTATTGTCACCTATTAATTTTCCGTTTTTTATTTCCAATCTGCGGAAAGTATAATTTTTAACAAATTCATTTTCATTAAATACATATAAAAACAAAATTGATATGATTAAAAGTATAACTATTTTATACTTCACCTTTAAAAATAATACAATATATATAAACATTAGCAAATAAAATGCAAATGATAAAGAAAGTAAACCTGCAATTAAAATAGGAATATTGGCTTTTCTTTTTATAGTAAATCCATTAGCAATGAATAATATACTACACGCAGTACCTAGTTGTCCTGGTTCCGAATAATAAGCACAAAACCTCAATACATTAACAACATTAGGGTGGATAAGGAAAGGAAAAGCATTATAGCTGTAGTCTCTTGCAGGTATTGATATTATTATGTTTGGAATTTTAATCCTAATAAAATATACCAAAATGTATATAACAATTGATGGTATAAGCATTATAGAAAATAATATTAAATATTTTCTAAATGTATTTTTTAGAAATATTGGTGAAGCTATAAATAAACTCCAAAATGCTAATGCAAGTCCAAAATTCATATTAGTGTTTTTAAGTGAAACTATTAAATACAAATAAAATAATATCGAAATACAAATTCCATTTTTTTTATTTGGTGCAAAGTTAAAAATAAAAATAGCCGAACAGACAACTATAGAATATTTATATAATAAATTATTCCACGTATAAAATGGCTGCCCTGTAAAAAAAAGAAAAATGACAAATATCCATTCAAGTATAGACTTATATGAAACATTTAATATTTTTATTTTTCTAAATTTAAAATATAGAAAATTATTCATTTTTAATTTCTCTATTATTGATACTAGTCTAAAACCTGGATTAGGATCCTATTATTAGTTTATAGTAATTCATCCAAGCCATTTTTCTTTCCACATCTGAAACATTAATACAACCCAAAGTCTGGTAAAATTTGCTTTTTTATTGGATATATAATCATCTCTTAATTGAATTACACTTTCTGTATTAAATATATCTTCATTTTTTAATTTATCGACGCTTAAATACTGCATTATATACTGTTTTAATTCATCCCGAAGCCATATATCTATAGGAATACCAAATCCTTTTTTAGGTCTATCCATCATATCTTGTGGGATATATTTATGTGTTATCTGCTTTAAAAGATATTTTTTGGTACCATTTTTTATTTTCAATGCAGGATCAAGCCGTGCAACATACTCAATAATTCTATGATCCAGTAACGGCTCCCGTCCCTCCAGGCTAACCGCCATTGTCGCCCTATCTACTTTCATTAATATGTCATCAACCATATATGTCTTATAATCGACCGAAAGTAAATTATCCAACCATATACCACGTAAACGCTCGTCAAAATCAGTAGGAGGTATTTTATAATCAAAACTTACCAATTCTTTTAATTCATTCCCGGTAAATCTTGATGCATCTATAGACAATATTTCATTTTCATCACATCCCAACATATAAGACCAACGAAGAAGCCGTTCCTTTGCATTATACATACCAACTGAATCCGCAAAAAAGTGAGTTGTCGGGTTCCTTAATATCCATCGGTAAAATCTATTAGCCAATGGCGGTGTGGATTTTAAAGCTCGGTATTTTTTGTAAACTGTGTTATATTTATAATACCCCCCAAACGTTTCATCCCCTGCATCAGCGCTTAAAGCTACGGTTACCTGTTTGCGGGCTAGTCGGCTTACCAGCAAGGTTGGTATCGCAGAGGAATCAGCGGCAGGTTCGTCCCACATTTCTGGTATTAATGGCAATATGTCGATGGCATCCTGGGAAGTACAATAATATTCCGTATGATCTGTTCCTAAATATTCAGCTATTTTTTTTGCCTCTTGCGCTTCGTTATATTTTTCTTCACGAAAACCAATAGTAAATGTTTTTATTTTTTCAGTTCGGTTTGCCTGTAAAATTGCGGTGACAATAGTAGAATCATAGCCGCCGCTTAAAAACACACCAACAGGAACATCAGAAACCATACGGTATTCAAATGCTGATTTTAATATCTTTTCAGTTTCATCAATGGCTTCTTGTTCAGATATTTGCAATTTTGGCTGGCGATAACAGTCCATCACATCCCAATATTTTGTATCGGTTATATTTTTATTCCTTAAATTTATTGAAAGAGAGTGCCCTGCTTTTAATTTATGGCAATCATTAAATATTGTATAGGGCTGAGGAATATAGCCATATTTAAAATATAATGCAAGTCCATCATTGTCTAATTCTTTAACAAAATGCGGATGCTGATGAAAGCTTTTTAATTCGCTTGCAAACAAAAATAATCCATTTTTAAAATAATAATATAATGGCTTGACTCCGGCGCGGTCCCGGAATAAGCGTACTGTCTGATTTTCTTTATCATATAGAGCAAAAGCAAACATACCATTAAATCGGCTAATCATATCCGTGCCCCAACAATGGTATGCTTTTAATATAACCTCAGTATCCGTATTTGAATCAAAAGAATAGTCCTTTTTTTCAAGTTCGGCTCTTATTTCCTTAAAATTATATATCTCTCCATTAAAAATAATGGTTAGATTTCGAAAATGCATCGGCTGATGTCCCTGCATGGATAAATCCAAAATAGACAGGCGGCGATGCCCAAGCCCTATATAAACTGATTCGGTTTTATCCAGATAATAACCGCTGTCATCAGGCCCACGGTGGTGCAAAATATCCGTCATTGATCGCAGGATAAATTCCTCTGTCCTGCAGTTAAAATCAAGAAAACCTGTTATTCCGCACATATAACCTCATCAAATAATTTTCTCATTAAAAATTATTCCATACATCAATATATTGTTCAGCTATTTTTATATAATTATGATTTTCTTCAACAAACGCTCTGCCTTCATAACCAATTTTTTCAATATTGTTTTTATTATCCAATATCCATTCAACTTTTCTTACAATGTCATCAACATCTGGTAAAATATTAATTATCGGTGACTTATCTACTCCTAATAGAGCTAATGATTCCGGTTCAGCACCTCCCATTACTATTTTCCCCATAGCCAACGCATAGATAGCATTCATCCCACATGAATATCCATATGTTTGATCTACAACAACATTAGTACGCCTCATAACATCAAGATAAATATTTAAAGGCATCTTTCCATCAATGATAAGTTCAAGATCGTGTGGATATTTTTCTTGCAATATTTTAAAAGCCTTTTCTATAAATCTTGTTCCCTTAGAACCATATCTATTTAAACCATGAAATATAACTATTTTATCGCGAACAATATTAGGAGAATATGATATACTGTCAGTATTTATTGGCAGAGGAATAAATTTGCGACAATTATTATGAATTTTATATGAGATCGCGTATTCATAGCTAATTGGAATAATTCCTTTACAATTATCCGCGATAAATTGATTAAAAGCAATAAAATCAGGTTTTTCACAAACAGATTTATTCTTTTTTATATCATATTTAAGGCTATCTTCAAAAGGTCCATATCTTAATTGTTTCCGTCCATATTTCCAATAATAAGCATCATCTCCAGCTGCACTTAAAAAGGTTTTTTTATTGTTTCTTAATAATGACTTTATTATATAATAAGAAGGGAAAAATTTTAGGCGTAAAATCCATGGATTTATTAATTGTACTATATCATACTTTTTTATATTTGATAAAACATGATACCACTTATAACGGTATTTTAATTTTTCTATAATATTATTATTATTCTGCTTTATCAGAATATCAACATCAATATTTTTCCACCCATCTCCAGAAGCTATTACTCTGGAATTATGTCCAAGTGCCCTTAGCCCTTCATTTAGGTTTTTATTAAATCCGCTAAATTCCCCTAATAAAACAATATCCATAGATCCAATCTTTCCTTTTTTCATACACCTTTTAACATAACTAGCTTCAATAAATTAAGTTTATATATTCATAAGGAGCTATGACATTATACTTTATAGATCAGCTTCTAATTTAAAGCCGTTGTTAATTAATAAATAAACCATTAAAGAAAAATATATAAAATAATTAATCGCATATCCCAACATAATTCCTTGCATGGCTATCAAATTACTCAATAAAATTGATAGAATGATTTCTAATGAAGAAAAAATAATTTCAGTACTTATCAAAAGTTTTGCCATGGCTTTAGCGTGCATAAGATAGGCAATTAGCCAGCTTGCCACTTTAAAAAAATCTCCAATGAGCCTCCAAAAAAGTAAATTAGACATTTCATAAAATTCAGAAGAAAACAAAATGTCAATTATTAGAAATCTATTAAAATAAACACTACTTAAGCCTACCACTAAACATGGAATAATAACTTTACAAGCCGTTTTTATTTCGCGTTTTATACTAACCGCGCTAGATAGTTCGGATAATTTAGGTAAATAATAAACACTAAAAGATGATGTAATTATCATTAAATATGCATGGGACAGTCTATTTATACCTTCCCACCACCCAGCTGCCTGCATTGAAAAATTATCAATTATATACCTCCTGAGTATAAGCTGTGAAACCGGTGTACAAAAGGCTGAAACTAAAGTCATCAGAGAAAAACGAAAAAAATGCGCAGCCTTTGACTTATCAAACCTGTTCCAAATATAATTTTTTGATAGATAAGGAACATTCGCTTTTTTAATTAAAAAAAGAAGAATAATAAATACAAAGCTTTGACTAGTCACTGTATTTATCAAAGCGCCATTCACACCAAACGGAATAACTAAGCATAATGAAAGACATAATCCAATGATACTTGATATGATTGAAATTTTTACATATAAATTGAATTGTTTATATCCATTGATAATGGCAAGTAATAAAGTATTACCAACATAAAAACTTAATGCTAATCCGAATATAATAAATATAAAACTATATTTTGTATCAAGTAATATTTTAAAAGCAAGAAATCGAGATGTCAGTATTAAAAGTAATCCACAGATAAAGCTTAAACTGAGAGTTATTTTAACTGCAGTACCAATATACGCCCTAACAGCATCTGTATCATCTTTGTATTGAGCTATATATTTTATGACTCCAGTTATAATTCCTCCAGTTGCAATAGCCATTATTATGGAACTAAAATTGTTAAGTTGGCCAACAAGGGCTACTCCAGTAGGGCCAATAATTACAGCCACTACCTTAACGCCAATAAACCCAGATGCCATCTTAACTAATGTTGAAATTGAAGTAAATGAAAAAACCTTTATGATATCTAATTTAAAAATCTTTTTTATTTTTCGTGAAATTCTATTTACCATTGATTAACCGTATCAATTACATATTGAATCTGATTATCTGTAAGCATTGGACTCATAGGCAAACTCAATTCTTCATCATGGATTTGTTCAGTAATGGGGAATGATTTATCATTCCATTCTATATAGCATTGTTGTTTATGGGGCGGTATAGGATAATGGATTAAGGTTTGTATGCCATTTTTTGCAAGATATTCCTGCAGTTCATCTCTCCCCTTTGTACGAATCGGAAATATATGAAATACATTATTGCTGTAGTCCATAACATTTGGAAGTATGATCTTTGAATTGTTAATGCCATTAATATACTTCTTAGCAACTGTTTTTCGTAAATTGTTATCTTCATCTAGGTATTGTAATTTAATAGCAAGTATAGCCGCCTGAATTTCATCAAGGCGGCTATTGCGCCCCAAATATTGAAAGACATATTTCTTTGACGAACCATAATTAGCTAATGAATGTACCACATTAGCTAATTTCTTATCGCTAGTGGTTACTGCGCCAGCATCCCCCAAAGCGCCGAGGTTCTTTCCGGGATAAAAGCTGTGCCCTGCAGCATCTCCAAGAGAGCCCGTTTTCCGCCCATTAAATAAGCATCCATGGGCTTGGGCATTATCCTCTATCAGCTTTAGATTATAGTTTTTACAAATCTGCCCTACCTTTTCGGTATACGCACAACGTCCATACAAATGGACAATCATAATTGCCTTTGTTTTTTTGGTTATCGCAGCTTCAATTCTTGAATCATCAATTTGATAGGTGTTTATATCCGGTTCAATTAAAACAGGAACAAGTCGGTTCTCAGTGATCGCCAATATAGACGCGATATAGGTATTTGCAGGGACAATTACTTCATCACCGGGAGAAATAACACCCAGTTCGATGTATGCTCGTAATATCCAGATGAGAGCGTCAAGGCCATTGGCAACACCAATAGTATATTGTGTTCCGATATATCGGGAATAATTTGCCTCAAATGCAGTATTTTCACTACCTTGTAAATACCAACCAGAATCTATAACACGGTTTACCACATTGTGGATTTCTTCACTGTATTTACCGGTTATATCTTTTAACGATAGAAAAGGAATATCCATTTTGTCCTCGAAATATACAATTAACTGGGAGATAATTTTTCTATATTAGAACTAGATTATCTATTTAATAGTGTACTAATGTCATAAATATTATCTATAATTAAATCAGGCGTATATTCAAAAAGTGCTTCTCTTGATAAAAAACCATAACTTACTGCTATAGTTTTTAAGCCAAGTTCTTTTCCATTTAAAACATCATGACCAGTATCACCTATAAGATAATCATCTGAATGAATTGAACAATGGTCTTTTACTATTTCTACTTTTGTCATTTTTTGTTCTGTAATAAAAACATTTTCAAAATATTCTGATAATCCAAATTTTTCCAATTGATTATATACCATGAAAGAGCTTTGGCGGGCCGTGACTAAATTAAGATTATAATCCGTCTTTATTTTCTCAAGAGTTTCTTCAACACCATCATAAAGTACATCTTTTTCAAGATATTCAGAGGTCTCTATTAAATTCATCCATTTATTTTGAAAATAAAAAAACTCAGTTTCAGAATAATTAAATTTTTCTATAAGGATTTTCTTATGATTTATTTTACTTCGTTTTAAATCCCAATACCCTGTAATTGTTAATTGCGATTGTGGAACAAGATATTGAAAAAGATCATAAAGCCTTTTTTGAGCATTAATTAAAGTTCCGTCTAAATCAAAAAATATCTTGCTCATATATTCTCGAGTTTAATCTTGAAATGCAGCAAAGCAATCAATGTAAATGCATCTACTAGGGGTGGAGGCAATCCCTTTTGTCATTATAAATTATTTTGCATTTTTCATAAATATGTAGTGGAGACAATCCATACATTCTCTTTAAATCCTGATGCCATCCATAATCATTACAAAAAGTATCATTAAATCCCATAATATCAAATATGACAGTAACACCTGCCTTACATAAAACTTCACTAACGGCACACCCCAATCCTCCTATAACATTATGCTCTTCGACGGTAATAACCTTTTTCGTTTTCAGAGCAGATTTAATAATTGATTCTTTATCAATAGGTTTTATTGTTGACATATTAATAATTTCCGCAGTTATGTCATCTTTCTTCAACATTTCCGCAGCTTCAATTACATCTGCAATAATAGAACCTGTGGAGATTATTGTTATATCTTCCCCCTCAGACATCAATGTGCTTTTACCTATTTCAAATGGCGAGATACTTTCATATATTTCTCGCTCAAAAGCTTTCCCTAAACGAATATAAACAGGACCGTTATAATCTACACTTTTTTCCAAAACAACTGAAACTTCTTTTGGACTTCCGGGAGAAACTAATATCAAATTAGGTAATGCCCGTAAAGCCGCAATATCTTCAGTTGAATGATGAGTTGGACCAAGAGTATTTGCAATAACACCAGCAGCCAATCCAATTATTTTTACATTGCGTTTCTGAAGACATATATCATCACGGATAAATTCCAATGCACGGTAGGCCAAGAAACTATTAAGCGCATATACAAGGGGGATATATCCTTCCTTCGCAAATCCTGCAGATATTGCAATCATATTAGATTCAGCAATGCCAAAATCAAAAAATCTATCCGGGTATTTATTTTTTATTTTTTTATATTCAGATAAATCACTATCAGATACTAAAAATACAATTTTAGAATTTGCGCCTAAGAGATCATAAATATATTTTTCAAATACTTTTCTCATAATTCCTCAAAATCTTTTTTAGTTATCCCCAATTGTTCAATAATGATATTCAATTCTTCTTCAATTGGTACTCTTCCATGCCAATTCTCTTTATCTTCGCATAATGGGATCCCCTTCCCCTTGATTGTATGCAAAATAATTGCGCGTGGTTTTATCGGCAAATTGAATTTATCAACTTTCAAAACACTTATTAAATCATTATAATTATGCCCATTTGCTGAAACAACATCAAAGCCAAATGCTTCCAGTTTTTTATCCAATGGATCAATATTCATTACTTCAGAGATTCTTCCATTAACTTGTCTGCCATTATAATCAATAATCCATATTAAATTATTTAATTTAAAATTTGTAATCGACATTGCGGCTTCCCAAATACACCCTTCCTGACATTCCCCGTCTCCTGTCAAAACATAGGTTAAATGCGATGCTTTCTTTAATTTTGCAGATAAAGCTATCCCAACTCCAAAAGACAATCCATGTCCCAAAGATCCGGTTGCACCTTCAATTCCCGGGATTTTTGGCGTTGGTTCCGCGCCAAAAATTGTACCGGGTTTACAAAAAGTCATTAATGAATTCCATTGAAAAAATCCTGCCTCGCATAAAACATTATACAATGCCAATGCAGCATGACCTTTACTTAATATAAATCGATCTCTTTCTTCCATTTCCGGGTCTTGGTTATTAAATTGTAATATATCTCCAAAATATAATGTGATCAAAATATCGAGCGCTGAAAGTGAAGATGTAATATGTCCACCTTTACCCAACCAACATAATTTTATAATTTTTCTCCTTAAATTAATTGCAATTTTATCTAAATCATTTTTCATAATTTTATTACTTTCTTTTTATAATTAATTATAGCGAAGCCACAACTATTTATAACTCTCATAAGCTTCTTTTAACCCCTCATAATAATCTATTTTAATACCATCATAATTTTTTACTAACAGATTATTATTGTAAATCGTATTATGATATATTTTTTCATTTATAATATTTTCAATCATCAAATTTTTTCCACTTATTTTTATCAAAATATCAATTAATGTTTTTATTGATATATTCTGATCCGAAACAATATTAATTATCTTATCATCAATTTTCTTAAATAATGATTGGTAAATTACTCTTGAACAGTCAGATACATTGACAAAAGACTTCAATTCATTACCGCCATTAAAAACAACTGGATTTTTATTTTCCCTAATATTCTTTATTACCGTCGGGATAATCCACATCTGAGGATCTTCAGGTCCGTAAAGAACACCCGATCGAAATATTTGATAGTCAATATTATTTTTTTTACAGAATGATTCTATTATTTTTTCACAAAATAATTTAGATGCCCCATACATAGTATCTGGTTTTGTTTGTGTAGTTTCATCTATTAAATCATCATTTTTACTATTATATACGCTTATAGAACTAATAAAAATAATTTTAGTCGGCAGACAAGATAAATTTTCCAATAGGTAATTTGTGGTCATTATATTTTCTGCAACATTATCAACACAATCTAACGATTCGTTACTCTTTGGGCTAAATGCCCCCATATGTATAAGAACATCAATGTTATGCGGTAATTCATCTCTGCCATACGTATAATTTTTATGTATTATACAATTGTAACCTTCAATATTCTTTGAAACTAACAAAAAAATTTTAATGGCATTACTTTTATACTGCTGTATATATTTTAATAAATTTTTCCCCAAAAATCCACTTGCTCCTGTAATTAGAATATTCATAATGTATGATTCTCCCGTTTTATTTTTTGCCCTTCACCATTCATCAACTGTGGTTTTATATCAATGCCTTAATTACAAAAGTCGTCTTTTATAGGTACTTTAATTTTCTATCCCCCGTTAATATAGGAAAATGTTTTTGAATAATTATTATTGGGATTATAGTTAATAACACATTTACTACTGATACTATCATTATAATCATCAAATTTACTTCGATACCAATTATGTTTATAATTCTTAATAAATATCCGTTTAATAATTGATGGAATGCCAATATTATTACTGTTCCATTTGATAATATTGTTATTATTTTGCTACAATTACAATATAACTGTGATAAGTTTATTGTCGATATTATTCCTACTATTCCAAATGTATAAAATAATAACCCATCTTTTCCATATTGAAAATTATTAATATCTACTCTCCCATTATAATTTACGCCTAATATTATTAGCATATAACCCAATATTGCAATTAGAATTTTGATTAATACCTTCAACTTATTTGCGTTT
The DNA here is from genome assembly GCF_000214375.1 of Treponema primitia ZAS-2. Taxonomy (NCBI): domain Bacteria; kingdom Pseudomonadati; phylum Spirochaetota; class Spirochaetia; order Treponematales; family Treponemataceae; genus Treponema; species Treponema primitia. The sequence continues at coordinate 4,013,315 of NC_015578.1, forward strand.
AAGTTATTTGTTTTTATTAAGTTTTTCATTCGTGAAATATTCCCAATGGCATAAAATGGAAATGCTAAAATCGCACAATCAATAGATAGTATCAAGCGTTTACTTAGCAATATAAGCATGAATATAATAATAACATCTATCCCCATCCCCATTATATAATACTCAATCCTTTCCTTGACAATCATAAAAATTATTTTGTGAATTATTTTTACAAAAAATAGACCCCACAGAAACCATAATGGAGGAATAAGCATAATTGAATATGGTGTATTACTGCCTATCCCTAATAACATTCCTATAATAGGTTTGCCTAGTGCTGATATAATTGATTCATCTACATATAATTCCTGATGACGTAAAAACACAGCTACAAACCAATATGTATAATATAGACTGTATAACAATATATAGGGAATTATTAATACTTTTATTCCCTGTATTATCGTTTCTTTGAAATTCCTATTGTTTTTTTCTAAATAGCCAGATATAAAAAAAAATAATGGCATATGAAATGCCAAAATAAAATTATACATAGTTTCTGGAATCACCGTGTGTCCAAAAACCACCAACCATATTCCAAATGTTTTTGCGAAGTCAATCCATAATATTCGGGGAGGTTGTTGTGAGGGGGCAACAAGTCCCTTAACGATATTCAAAATGTGATAACCTCTTGTTTAATTTCTTTTCTGGTCATTAATCGGGGCTTTGAATCCATACCCCGCAACCACAAAAGACCGTCTTTTAAAGGATTTATTTTCTTATTCAGCTTAGGGTACTCATTATATAACGCCAAATCTTTAAATAATACCGGCATATTCAAGCCAGCCTGGGTAAAAAAAAGAATTGTTGTAAAAAATCGAGATATATTAATCTCAGTCGGATTTGGAATACCATCTTTATTATAGGTCAAATCAACACCAAAAATACCATGGGGTTTATCGGAAACCGCCTTTATTGATTTAATGGCTATTTCATCAACTAAGATGTCAGAACAGGTTTCACCTACCTTCGTAACACCGGTAATTCCAGAAGCGCTTCGGTTTCCATGTACCCATCCAGTCCTTTTCCTGGTTTGAGCCACAACCAACTCACCTTCATACCATATAGATAACCAGGTTATGGTATCAGCGGTTAACATTTCGGCCGCAACAAAATCACCCCAACCATTATTTCGATTTATCCAGCCCCGCGCTAATTCAAAATCATTGGTCGGAATTGAACCTTTACCACCGCCGCCTATAGAGGCGGATCTGAGCCAAATATTTCCATCTTTATCGGATAATTTTTTAAAAGCCTTTTGCAGGTCATTCTCATTTTGTATCATTAAATTTTCAGGAACTGTAATTCCAGCCGATTTGAATCGCAAATACGATTTATATTTATGGACACAAATGTCGATAACATCATGTTCAGGCATAAATGTTTTTACACCTAATTCATGGATATAATTTCTTAAAAAAGAAGCGTGATATATTTCTAGATCATTTTGAAAATGTATAAAATCCGGCTTCTCTTTTTTTATTATTTTTATTAAAACATCTTTGTAATCAGGTGAATTCGCATAAGGTATATAATATTTTCTCTGTGCATTTGATAAAACCAAATCTGTCGGTTCAGAACCTATTCCAATAATTGTTTCCTTTTTTTCCGATAATAACAATGAATTGATAACACCTTCAGATGGCGCACCTCCGGCACCACCGATTAATATTTTTTTTAACATAATTTTGCCTTCTTAAAAAGAAAGATAAAATTTAGCAATTCCACCATCATTAAGTATTCACGATTTTGCAATAATACAGATTTCACCTACAATATCAGGCATTTTCTCTCCAAGATAAAAAAATGCATCTATCATTTGATTAGTATAATATGTTTCTATTTGCATATCAGAGAATGGTTTCAACCAATATCCTCCAGTAACAACCTCATCAAGCCCTGCTTTTATAAAGCATCCCGAAAAAGAATCTATTCCAAATATTCTTCTGTGTCCATGTCGTTTATCTTTTTCGCCAAAATCATCTAGCCTTGATAGAAGGCCCATTTGTACTGCTGTTTGCCGATGTAAGCTGTTTTTATTAGGAACTGCAGCTAATATTACCCCTCGCCCCGTCTTTCTTTAGTCATTTTTTGCATGAACTCAGAATAGAAACCGGATCTAAAATATGCTCAAGAACATGTCCTAATATAATATTATCATATTTTTCACTTACAGATGAATTAAATTCTTCAAATATGAAAGTTGCAGCGTTAATACCTGGATATCTATTTTTAATCTGATCGGTAAATATTGAACTCCCATCAACAACTGTATACCCGTCTGGGCGTATAGGATACAATTTATCTGTCATTATTCCTTCAGCAGGCCCTAGCTCAAGTATGTTTCCTGGCCTAAGATATCACAGGAATATTTTACAACAATATTCTTGCGTGATTTTGCTTATTCCATGTGAATAAATGGAATTCTTAGCTATTTTTTCCAATCTTTCTTTTTCTTCCATAAATGCTCCTCGGAAACTACAAGCGTCCTATATATTCGTTTTTCCAAACTGAATATTCTTGATATTCCCTTATATAATCATTCCAATGCCATCGCAACTGTCGCAACTATATAAAATTGTACTATTCTCTGAATATGGAGATTCACTATATTTTTTTTAAATTTAAATTGGCCCGCCATTTTAAAAAACTTTCATAATCGCGGAGATAATCCATCTCATCATAAGCGTGAGAAGCCAGCACAAGGCAAACAGAACCAGATGAAAAGCTATCTAACTCCCGCCAGATACCGGGAACTACTAATAAACCTTGATATGACCGATTTAGGGTGAATACTCGTTTAATATTACCGTCATTTAAGATGACATCAAAACTACCTGATGCCGCGACAATCAATTGTCTTAACTCTTTGTGGGCATGCCCCCCACGGGATTCTCCTCCAGGGATATCATATAAATAATAAATCCGTTGTACATTAAAAGGAACTTCTTTTTCATTTTCAACTACTGTCAAATTCCCTTTTTCGCGGTGATTTATTGGTAGTTCTATTATAGAACAATCATATACGGTAGTTATATTCGTCATTTTCTTAACGACAAAAATTCAGTATAATTAAGAATATAATCATTTTTATTATATTCCACATTCGACACTATCAATGCTAAAGAATTAGTTGAAAAATTGTTTATTTCTCTCCAGTATAATTTAGGGACGTACAAACCATAATACGATCTGTTTAAATTATATGTATTTTTTTCTTTTCCATCATCAATGATTACATCAAAACTGCCGGATAGAGCTATGATAAATTCCTCATTTTTTTTATATGCATGTCCGCCACGGAATTCCCCACCGGGCACATCATAAATCCAATACGTCCGTTTTATCCTAAAAGGGATCTGATTGTCATTTTCAAAAAAAGAAAGGTTTCCTCGTTTGTCTAATATTTTAGGAAGATCAATGATTTGAGGTTTTTGCATATTTAAACTATTACTTGTAAAAAAATAATTTATATCGTTATCTAGATGATTGTTTCCGATATAATAGGATAACTACATTTTTTAAAAATTGTTTAACACTCATAAACATTTATTTTTTAATAAGATAGACTAAATATCCTGGCAGAATGCAGAACCATGCAAAAAACCGTTTATGTCCTTTGTTCAGTTTTTTTATTGAAAGAACTATTTTTTGTTTCGTTTCAAATGAAAATCGAATAAAATTGAGATAATTTTTTACTATTTCAGGAAAATATAAATGCATTTTTTATGGTATTTATTTATTACTTCCTCAAGATAGAATACCTGACCAGTGGAATGCAATCCTTTTTCATGTGTTGATGCGTGGTAGTTTCCATCATTTACAGACCTTTTTCGGTAAAGGCCTTTGCCTTGTATGCGGTTTATACCCAATTCTCTAATTTAAGTTTTCTAATTCTCTGAAATTCCTGCACATTATTTGTTACAAAAATATAATCCCGGCTTAAAGCCTGGGAAGCAAGCTGCATGTCATAAGGGCCTATAACTTCTCCATTCCGTTCCAACTCGGCCAGTATTATCCCGTAAATCTCTGCATCCTTAAGATCAAAAGGAATTATTTCAAATGATGTCAAAAAATCCCGTAAGGCATTTCTGTTTTTTTCGGGATAGGCGCTTTTGGCAGCCCCATATTCCATTTCAGCTATTGATACAGCCGATATTTTTATCTCTGCAGGTTCATGCAGACTAATTTTCTCTATGATCTTTTGCGGCCGTTTATTAATTATATAAATGCAAATATTAGTATCTAATAAATACACGATACTAAAAACGCTTCTGCATCGGAGGTTGATTTCTCCCATCAAAAAGAAAATCATCTGAAAATTCAGTTAGGCTTTTCTTAAATAATTCCCATGGATCATTTTTCGGGAAAAGGACTATTGTATTGCCAATTTTATTGATACATAGCTCATCTTCATCAACTTGATATTCCTTGGGAATACGTATTGCCTGGCTATTTCCGCTTTTAAAAACCTTCGTCATTTGCATTGTACCACCGCCTGTATTATTTAGTATATACAGGTGTGTATACAAAGTCAAGGGCCGCAGCTTGGCCAATTTCTTTAGGTTTCTCGATATATCGAGGATTTTCTCGTGATTGCTTGAATATTCTCGATATATCGAAATTTTGTGTTTTTATCCCTTGTTTATCTCCAGAAAGTATCGTATATTTGTACTTACCGGAGATACAATGATTAAGACCCATTTGATGGTTATGGATGAACTCGCAGGCTATGCTTCCCCCCAAGCGCGGCTTACCCGGCTTTTAAAGGCCGGCGCCCTGGTACAGTTGCGGAAAGGCCTCTTTGTGGACGATCCCGCAACTCCCCACCCGCCTATTGCCCCGCTGCTCTACGGACCTTCCTATATTTCCTTTCAGTACGCCCTGGCCGATGCAGGCCTTATCCCTGAACGGGTACGGGTGGTAACATCCGCAAGCTTCAATAAAAACAAGGACAAGGTGTTCCGCACTCCTCTGGGGGAATTCCGGTATTTCTATCTTCCCCCTACGGTGTATCCCTATGGCATTACCGTGCGGGAAGAGGCGGGATTACCCTATCTTATCGCTTCGCCGGAAAAGGCCCTCTGCGATATGGTCTATAAAAATCCGTCAATTACTTCCCTGAACGATATGGGGTCCCTGCTCCTAGAGGACTGGCGCATTGACCGCCAAGATCTCCGCAATCTGGATGGCGCCTTTATCCGCTGGATTGCTCCGCTCTACCGCAGAAAATCACTGCTGGCCCTGGCCGATTGGCTGGGCAAGGAAGTATACCAATGAACACCAAATCACCGGTACAAATAATGTTTGAGCAGTACCATTGTACTACTACCGAAGAACGCCGGGACGCCCTCAAGGAGATTATTCAGGAAATCACCCTGGCAGCCCTTGACCGCGCCCATTTTTTTACCCACGCTGCTTTCTATGGAGGAACGGCCCTCCGTATCTTTCACCAGCTCGACCGTTTTTCCGAAGATCTGGATTTCAGTCTTATGGAACCGGACTCATCCTTTGACTTAGGTCTCTATCTGAACGCTGTCTGGGACGAGCTGGGATCATACGGTTTTGACATGACCGTAGAAACGAAAGAAAAGGTGACTGACACCGCCGTTCAGTCAGCCTTTATTAAAGGGGGAACCCTGCTTCATCTTTTAAAGATAGGTTCCATCACCCCGCCGGTTCCCGGTGTTCCCCCAAATGAACTGATTAAGGTCAAATTTGAAGTTGATACGAACCCCTACCCGGGCGCTGGCTACGAAGTCAAATATGGCCTTATGCCGATCCCCTATTCGGTCCGGCTCTTTGACCTTCCATCGCTTTTCGCGGGCAAACTTCACGCGCTCCTGTACCGCTCCTGGAAATCCCGCGCCAAGGGCCGTGATTTTTACGACTACCTCTGGTACCTTTCAAAGGGCATCCCGGTCAATCGCCGGTACTTAGAAGCCGGCATACGCCAGGGCGGGCACTGGGCCGGGCCGGAGCCTCTCGCCCTAAAAGATATACTCCGCTTGCTAACAGACCGCTTTTCATCGGTTGATTATAAGCAGATAAAAAACGATGTGCTCCCTTTTATCAGGGACACCCGCCCACTGGACTTATGGAGCAAGGATTTTTTCATTTCCCTTTCACAAGAAAAGCTGCGCATCACCCCTTGAGCAACCTTTCCACGATATAGATACTTTCTGCATAAGTCAGAACGATTCTACCAAATATATTTTAATCCATCTTTTTTATATAATTCATTCTTGGTATCGCGGCTTACAAATATATAGTTATTGCGTATGCATTGATAAATCAGCATCCGGTCGAATGGATCCTTATGTTTTTCTTTTTGCGCTAAGGCAAAGCTTTCCAATGCTTCCACAGGATTTAACGGTATCAGTTCAAAGCCCATCTTTTTGCAATAATAGGGAATATCTTTTATATCAAAAGAGCTAAGAACTAATTTCCCAATGCTCTGTTTTAATGCCAGTTCCCATAATGATACGGCGCTTACTAAAATATCATTATTAGTATCTTCCAGTTCCTGTATAACTTTTTTTGATAACTCATCGCTTTTCCCTATAGACCATAGGAGCGTATGGGAATCCAGCAGTAATTTCATTTTACAGCGAGCAATTCTTCTACGGTCATTTCAAAATCGGGCATAAATTTCACGGTCATCTTTCCGTCCAAAATTCCTATTTTCCTCTTTTTAACTTTTTCTTCAACGTACGGGACAATCATAGCGACCGGTTTTTTGGCCCTGCCGTATAAAATCCCCACCGTGCTTCCCTGCCTCACTTCTTCAAGGACCTCTGAAAAGTGCGTTTTAACTTCCCCAACCGGCATTGCTTTCATATGTTTAGTATCGCTCTATTTTGTCAACTTGTCAAGTATATGGTATGTCGCTTTCTCTGAGCAGTCTCAGGCCTTGCTGCAACGGTGATCCCACTCACCATAATAGCTATTTCTGTCTAGTTAAAAAGCCGGCGTCCCGGCCTGTACCAGGGCTTTACCCCGCAAATTCCCACGCCGGAATTACCCTGATTGTCTTCCCGTCCTTGACGATAAGGTCCCGGGTGTCCCGGGTAACAATCACCCCTTCCTTCAGTTCAAAAAAATCCAGGGCTGTGCAAAGCCCCTTTATTTCCCGGTCCTCATTATCAGCATGCAGTTCATAGCATACCTGAAAACACTGGCGTTCTTTCTTTTTGCCCTGGGGAGCAACAACAAAATCACATTCCCCGGCGTCATCTGCAAAGTAATAAATTTCCTTATAACTAAGCCGCAGCTGATTAAAAACAAAGTTCTCAAGCAGGGCGCCGGAATTCTCCATCCCGGAAACCGAGCCGGTCCGGATTATCCCGGTGTCCGCGATATACAGCTTCTTGGGGGCCAGGCTCCGGGCTTTTACGGACCACGCAAATCGCGGCACCAGAGCCAAGAGGTAAGATGCCTCTAAATAGGAAAAATATTCCAGTATGGTTGAAGGCGACTTAACGCCCGCAACATGGATCAGCTTGCTGGGCGAGACCAGCTGCGCGGCATTCGATACCAGGTATATATAAAGCTGCCTGAGGGAAGCACTGTCCCGCAGCCCGTACCGTACCGCAATATCCCGGTAGAGGATATCCGTTTGCAGCTGCTCCAAAATCTCCCGGTTCCCCGTCTTGAGATATTCGGGGAATCCTCCGGACCCCAGGTAGTGGTCCAGGCTCACCGCGCCGGGGTCTTTCCCGGTAAAGCGCAGGAACTCCCGGTATGAAAAAGGAAACAGTTCCCGGGAAAGGTGCCGCCCGGTTAATTTGCTTCCCAGTTCCCGGCTCAGAAGGGATGCATTGGATCCCGTCAGGATAACCTGAAACCCTTCATCCAGTTTCTGCCGGACATACAGTTCCCAACGGGGCGCCGCCTGGACTTCGTCAAAAAAAAGAAGCCCCGGCAACGATTCCGCCATCAGCGTATCAAGGAGCCGGTAATCGGCGGTGGTAAAATCCGCCAGCCGGAGATCCTCAAAGGTCAAATAAAACGAATCCCGCCCCAAAGACCGGACAAACTGGTGGAGCAGGGTGCTTTTCCCGCAGCGCCTGATGCCGCTCACAATAAGGGCATGGGTTTTCGTGTCCGGCAGGTCCGGCAATATATCCCGTTCTAGCCCGGTATCCCGTGCCCCGGCAGCCTCTTTTTGAGACCGGCCAATCTCCCGTAAATCGGACAACTTCATAGGATAAGTATAACCGAAAACAGGATATTATTCCAGTACTAATGGAATATATGATTTGTTAGTATTGGAATATCAGTTAGCTGGTCCTGGTGTACCGTTCACAATACTGTAAAAAGCGCTCGGCAATCGAAAACACCCTAGGCGTTGCTTCCAAAACCGCCGCAAACAGGTCTTTTAAATCATTTGGCTCGTATTCGTGGGTTATCTCATTTCTAAGATCTTTGAGTTCCCGCAGAGCCGAAACTGAATCAATAATCCCCCGTTTTTCTGCCCGGTTGGCGGCGTCTATTATACTGCCGCTATCTGTTAATTCAACTGTATCCAGGCTTCTAAACAGCTTGCTTATAAGAAGATCCGTTGTCCTTGCGTAACGGGAAGTAAGGTTTTCAAACTGATCGTATTCATCGTCAGTATATTCGTCTTTAATAGTCAGAACGGTACAGCGTTCAAAGGAACGGCGCAGCCAGGTTAAACTTGAATTAAGATTCCCCAGATCCCTTTGCAGGTTCTCTAAAGCTAAATCACCCATCCAGCCGTATTCCCTTCTCCACCGCTAGGCGGAAAAACGGCTCATCGCCCTTCGCAGAAACTACAATGTCGATTTTTTGCTCCCCCAGGGAATCCACAATGTTTCTGCGAATCTTCATTCGCCCGTTTATATCAATTTTCGGGGAAAGGACCGCGATGTCAATATCTCCGCCCTTCTTTGCATCATCTGCCCGGGAACCAAAAAGCCACACATGGGCATCATGGTCAATCTCCTGTACAGCCTCGGTCAGGACTTTCCGTTCAGCTTCGGTTATTCTCATGGCGTCACCGGTTGATTTTCTTCGGCCTTGCTTTTCCTGAACAAACACCGGCAGACAGGCAGTGCTGCAGCGGCGCCTAAAAAAGAGCCGATGGTATCTGCAACCCAGTCCCAGACATTGCAGTCCCGGCCGGGGACAAAATACTGGTGGATCTCATCACTTATTCCATATAAAGAACTGATGAAGGTGGCTAACAACAGGGTCCTCAGCCGGTGAGATTGCCATTGTTCCCGGGGAAACCAGGGGACTATAGTCCCCGCCAAAACCAGGTAGGCTATCAAATGCTGGAGTTTGTCAAAACCCAGGAGGCCCTTGGGGCTGGGGAGTATACTCTGGGATGAGAGAAAAAAAATCCCTCCTATTACAACAAAGGTGGGTATTTTGGGCAGTATTTTCTGGGTGATGTTCACTATCTTCCTTCCGGCGGAGTAAAACGGCTTTTGCTCATCCTATGAGCGCACCAGGACCACTGGCGTGGCTTGAAAAAGCCGTCAGTCCATACCTTACCCCTATAGAGAAACCCAGCCGCCGCCGAAACTGGCTTGCCGGATTTGCGGACGGAACGCGGCCGCTGTCTAAAACAACCATATCGTACTCATAAAAAAAATACAATACTCCACTTCAAAAGTTGTTCAAAAAATGAACAAACTTTTTCCGGCAAACCGGGGATTCCACTCCGGCTTGCACAGACCTGGATATATTATTATGGTAACTTAAACAGTGCACGGCTACCGTAAGCCGTGGAGGAATTTATGAACATTTTCGAAGCAATTATCCTGGGAGTGGTCCAGGGGCTTACTGAATTTTTGCCCGTAAGCAGCTCCGGCCATTTGGTACTTTTACAGAAGATCTTCGGCATTTCTGAACCAGTACTGCTTTTTGACACCATGGTCCATCTGGGGACCTTGGTTGCTGTTTTTATCGTACTTTGGGAGGATATTTGGTCTATTCTGCGCCGGATTGTCCAGCCCCTTACGGGTTTTCTTATCCTGGGGACCATTCCTACGGTTATTATCGCCCTGGTCTTTAAAGACACCATCGAAGGGGCCTTCCAATCGGCGGCCTTCCTGGGCTTTTCCTTCCTTTTCACCGCAGCGGCCCTCATGGGGTCAGAATTTCTGTCCCATCGGCCCGGAAAAGCACGGCCCCAAACTGCTATGGGCTGGTTTGATGCCTTGATTATCGGAATTTGCCAGGCAATTGCCATTATTCCCGGGGTTTCCCGGTCCGGGCTGACCCTTTCGGGGTCCCTGTCCCGTAAGCTAGACCGGGATTTTGCCGCCCGCTTCTCCTTTCTCCTGTCCATTCCGGCGATCCTGGGCGCCCTGGTATTGCAACTGAAGGGTGTCCTTGACGGGGAGCCCCTGGGCAGCATCGGGATAGCGCCCATCATTGCCGGGACCCTGTCCGCCGGGGTGGTGGGCTTCTTTGCGATAAAATTCATGCTGCGGATCGTGAAAACCCGCTCCCTCCGGGGCTTTGCCCTCTATGTAGCCATCCTCGGCGTCCTGGTCCTGGGAGATCAATATGCATTTCACTTCTTTTTTTAATCTTTTACTTGACCTTTGCATGGTCCTATAAGTATTTTTTCATTATATAAGCAAAAACTATAAAAAGGCTTTCTAATCCCAAGGACTAGGGGGCTTTAAAAAGTACAGGAAGTTTTCATGCCCAAAAATGCATCTCACGAGAAGGACCAGGAAGAAACCTCAGAAAATACCGTGAACGGCGTTTCTGGCGTGGAAAACCCGGGTGGAGAGCCCGGGGCCACCGATTCTGTGGGGCCGGAACCCACAACTGCCGGGACAGAGGCGGCTGGCGGCGATCCTGCTATCGAGGGCAGCCAGGCCCCGGAACTGACGGCGGAGGAGCAGATTGCAGCCCTGGAGGAACAGCTCCGGGAGGTAAAGGACCAATATCTGCGGAAGGCAGCGGATTTTGAGAATTTCCGCAAGCGGATGAACCGGGAAAAGCAGGAGGCTATCGACTTTGCGAACCAGAGCCTGCTCCTGGACCTTATCCTTATCATCGATGATTTTGAGCGGGCTATTAAATCCGTGGAAAGCCTGAGTTCCGCTTCGAAAGAATTTGACAGTTTCTATGAGGGCATCAACATGATTGAAAAGCGCCTTACCTCCCAGTTGGAAAACAAATGGGGGCTTAAGCGCTTTGACTCTGCCGGGGAAGCCTTTGATCCGAACCGGCATGAAGCCCTTATGATGGAAAAATCCCCCGAAATTGCCGAACCGGTAGTCAAGGAGGAGTTTCTCAAGGGGTATACCCTTAAGGACCGGGTTGTCCGAAGCGCCAAGGTTAAGGTTTTGATGCCCGGAGAAGCCACAGAGCAATAGATTTTAGTATATTATAGTATATAGAAAGGAGCCGATGTAAAATGGGCAAAATTATTGGTATTGACTTGGGAACCACAAACTCGTGCGTAGCTGTCCTTGAGGGCGGCGAACCGGTGGTTATCCAAAATTCTGAAGGGGGACGGACTACTCCCTCCATCGTGGGTTTTACCAGCAAGGGTGAGCGGGTTGTAGGTCCGCCTGCAAAAAATCAGATGATCACCAACCCCGAAAACACGATCTATTCCATTAAAAGGTTTATGGGCCGCCGGTTTTCCGAAACCACGGATGAACGGAAACTGGTTCCCTATAAAGTAGTGGAACAGGGTGATGATGTTCGGGTGGACATTGACGGAAAAATGTATTCCCCCCAGGAAATTTCCGCCTTCGTCCTTCAGAAGATGAAGAAGACCGCCGAGGACTATCTGGGCGAGGCGGTTACCGAGGCGGTTATCACCGTCCCGGCCTACTTTAACGACGCCCAGCGCCAGGCCACCAAGGATGCGGGAAAGATCGCCGGCCTTGATGTTAAACGGATCATCAACGAACCCACTGCGGCCTCCCTGGCTTTCGGGTTCAACAAGGACCAAAAGAAAGAAAAAACCATCGCCGTCTACGACCTGGGGGGCGGCACCTTCGACGTTTCCATCCTGGAACTGGGGGAAGGGGTCTTTGAGGTAAAGTCTACCAACGGCGATACCCACTTAGGGGGGGACGATTTTGACCGCCGTATCATGGAGTGGCTTATCACCGAATTCAAACAGGATGCGGGGATCGATCTTTCCAAGGACCGCATGGCTTTACAGCGGCTTCGGGAAGCATCGGAAAAGGCCAAAATAGAACTTTCCGCCATGCAGACCACCGAGATAAACCTTCCCTTTATCACTGCTGACCAGAATGGTCCCAAACACCTTCAGAAATCCCTGACCAGGGCAAAGTTTGAGCAGATGGTATCAGACCTGCTGGAACGGTCCAAGGAGCCCTGTAAGAAAGCCCTGATCGATGCAGGGCTCAACGCGGATCAGATCGATGAGGTTATCCTGGTAGGCGGTTCCACCCGTATTCCCGCGGTTCAGCAGATTGTCAAAGACCTTTTCAAAAAGGATCCCAATAAGGGGGTCAACCCCGACGAAGCGGTGGCTATTGGCGCCGCCATCCAGGGCGGTATCCTGGGCGGGGATGTGAAGGACGTGCTGCTCCTGGATGTAACTCCCCTCTCTCTGGGTATCGAAACCCTGGGCGGGGTTATGACCAAGCTCATCCCCAGGAACACCACCATCCCCACACGGAAGAGCCAGATCTTTTCCACCGCCGCGGATGGTCAGAACGCGGTTTCCATCAACGTGCTCCAGGGTGAGCGGGAAATGGCTAACCAGAACCGCACCCTGGGCCGCTTTGACCTGGTAGGTCTGCCCCCGGCGCCCCGTGGGGTTCCCCAGATTGAAGTTGCCTTCGATATCGATGCCAACGGCATAGTCCACGTCTCCGCCAAGGACCTGGGCACCGGCAAGGAACAGAAGATCCGCATAGAAAGCTCCTCGGGGCTGAACGACCAGGACATTGAGCGTATGGTCAAGGAAGCGGAACTCCACGCCGAAGAAGATAAGAAGGAACGGGAGAAAGCGGAGGTCCGCAATGAAGCGGACACCATGATCTACAGTACTGAAAAGAACATCAAGGATCTTGGGGACAAGATAAGCGCTGAGGATAAGTCCAAGACCGAAGAGGCCATTGCGGACCTGCGCCGTGCCCTGGAGAGCGGAGAAATCCAGACCATCAAGGACAAGACTGAGGCGCTGAAGCAAGTGTCCTACAAGATCGCCGAGGAACTCTACAAACAGCAAGCTGCCCAACAGGGCGCAGCCGGTCCCGGACCGGGCGCGGGCCCCGAAGCAGGGGGTCCCGGCAGCAGCGGTGATTCTTCCGGCGGCAACAACACCAAGAGCGCCGAGGATGTAGACTACGAAGTTGTAGACGACAATAAGTAAACAACGGCCCCGCCCTTAAAGGCGGGGCACGTTAATTCTGTAAAAGGGTGATATAAATTGGCAAAGCGCGATTACTACGAAGTATTGGGAATACAAAAAGACGCCTCCAAGGATGATATAAAAAAGGCGTACCGCAAGCTTGCCATACAATACCACCCGGATAAAAACCCGGGGAACAAGGAAGCGGAAGAGAAGTTCAAGGAAGCCACCGAAGCCTACGAGATACTCTCGGACGACCAGAAGCGGCCCGCCTACGATCAGTTCGGCCATGCCGGGGTTGAAGGTATGGGCGGCGGTCAGGACTTTTCCCAGGCCTTCCGGGGATTTGAGGATATATTCTCCGGGGATTTAGGCGGCATCTTTGAGACCTTCTTTGGGGGCGGCGGGCGCCGGTCTTCCGGCGGGGGACAGGGCGGGGTCCGGCAGGGCGCCAACCTCCGCTACGATATCGAAATACCCTTTAAGGACGCCATATTCGGCAGCAAAGTTGAGATACAGTATTCCCGGAATGAAAGCTGCCCCACCTGCAAAGGTTCCGGTGCGGCCAACGGCGCAGGGAAAAAGGTCTGTCCCACCTGCCAGGGTTCCGGTCAGGTCCGCCATAGCCAGGGATTTTTCTCTGTGGCCAGTGCCTGTCCTTCCTGCGGAGGGGAGGGGTACATCATTGAACATCCCTGTAAGGACTGCGGCGGCACGGGAACCCAGAAAAAACGGCAAAAGATCATGGTCACCATCCCGGCGGGGGTGGAAAACGGCAGAAGGGTGGTTATACCCCGGCAGGGAGACGCCGGCCCGAACGGCGGGCCTCCGGGGGATCTCTACGTGTTTATCCGGGTTAAAGCCCACGAATACTTTGAACGCCAGGACGATGACCTCTACTGTGCGGTACCCATTTCCATAACCCAGGCCAGTCTGGGGGCGGACATACAGGTGCCAACTCTGGACGGAAAAACCATTAAAGTTAAAATTCCCCCGGGAATCCAAAACGGCAAACTCCTGCGTATCCGTGATGAAGGGGTTCCCAACGGGTCCCGCCGGGGTAACCTCTACATCAAGGTAATAGTCCAGATACCCGCAAAACTCTCCAAACGGGGACGGGAACTTATGGAAGAACTGGCCAAGGTTGAAGGAGAGGTGGATTCGCCAAAACCCATTTCCCTTTCCGAGCTGGCCGGGCAATGAGCCTCCGCTGTATCAACTAAATTATGCGACACAAATTGTTAATATAGTTTCTTATATATATATAATAATAAAACTTGACGGCTACTCAATTAAAGACTAATATGTCCTTACCCATATTTGATCATATGCTTTTACCTAATACAAACTCTAAATTTTTGTTCTAAACCTGCAATTTAGACAAATTTTTATTAAAGGAGAAGCCACTAATGGCGGTAAGCACATTTAAGAGAGGTCTGTTGCTTCCAACCCGGAAACATGCGACCGAGGGGACGCCCGTAGAACTGGCCCCCCTTCCCAAACAGGTGGTAATTCCCATTAACCAGCACTTCGGCGCGCCGAATAAGTGTCTGGTAAATGTAGGAGACCATGTCAGACGGGGACAGAAGATTGCCGATGCGGCGGCTCCGGGCCCAATGACTGTACCGGTCCACGCATCCATAAGCGGTGTAGTAAAGAAGATTGAGCCCCGGACTCAGTCCAATAACACCGAAGGGATCTGCGTAACTATTGAAGCGGATCCGGACGCAGCGGGTGGGGAAGAATTTCTCCCCCCCCTGGACCCCTTTACCTGTACCAAAGAGGAAGCCCTGGCCCGGATTCGGGAGGCGGGGATCACCGGTATGGGGGGCGCGGCCTTCCCCTGCCACGTAAAACTCAACCCGCCACCGAATAAGCCCATTGATTTTATCATTGCCGACGGCGCCGAGTGTGAGCCCTACCTTACCACAGATGAAGCGGTATTGACCGAAAAACCCAACATGCTGATCCTTGGCCTTACCATCGTCATGAAGATCACCGGGGTCAAAAAGGCCATCATCGGGATGGAGGACAACAAAGAAAAACTCATCCCCATGATAGAACGGGAAATCCGGCTGAATGAACAAGCCGCCTCGGTAGGTGAAATCAGCATAGGGCTCTGTAAGACCCGGTATCCCCAGGGTGGGGAGAAACTGCTCATCACCGCCCTGACCGGCCGGGAGGTTCCCTCCGGGGGGCTGCCCATGGATGCGGGCTGTATAGTCCAGAATGTAGGGACCCTGGTGGCTATAGCCGAAGCCTTTACCCTGGGCAAGCCCTTGGTGGACCGGGACCTGACCGTAAGCGGCGGCGCCTGTAAGATGCCCAAAAACATCCGGGCCCCCATCGGCACCCTGTTAACTGATCTGCCCCCGGTATTTATGGAAGTTGATTACGATAAACTCAAGAAAATTCTTTTCGGCGGCCCCATGATGGGCAACGCGGTACCGAACCTGAATATTCCCATACAGAAAAATACCTCCGGGATCATCCTCCTCACTGCTGCGGAAACCGTGGCGGAATTGGAAGGTCCCTGTATCCGCTGCGGACGTTGTATCAGAAACTGTTCGGCCAGGCTTTCCCCGGTCATCATGAACATGGCCCTGGAAGCGGGAGACCTGGACGAAGCGGTCGCCGCCGGGCTGATGGATTGTATTGAATGCGGCAGCTGCACCTTCATGTGTCCCGCCCGGATTAAGCTGGTCCAGCGTTTCCGGATCGGGAAACAGCGCCTGAGGATACGACAGCAAGCCCAACAGGCTGCTCAAGCGGCCAAGGCGGCGGCTGCACAGCCCGCCCCGGCAAAAACCTAAGGAGCATTGTAATGGCACAAAATGAATCTCTCTCTCAGGAGCTTTTCCTCTCCTCAAGCCCTCACATTGCATCAAAAGTTGCTGCCCGTAACCTGATGACCAATGTGCTGATTGCCCTGGCGCCTGCCACGGTCTTCGGGGTGCTTATCTACGGAATTCCCGCACTGTTGAACATCCTGGTATCCATAGTGGCAGCGGTAGCGGGGGAATCCCTGTTCCGGTGCATCACCAAACAAGATATCCGGGCTAAGGACCTTTCCGCCGTGGTAACCGGGCTGCTTTTAGCCCTGGTACTTCCCCCCACAACCCCCCTCTGGATGACCGCCCTGGGAGCGGTTTTCGCCGTGGTGGTGGCCAAGGAATTCTTCGGCGGCCTGGGGGCCAATGTGTTTAACCCCGCCCTCATCGGCCGGGCTTTTCTCCTCATGAGTTTCCCCGCTTCCATAGCCACCTGGGCCCGGCCCCTGGGCTTTGGAACCACCCTGACCGATGCGGTAACCGGCCCCACTCCCCTGGGAATTTTTAAACTGAGCGGAGGTTTACCGGGGGTGGGCGCGGACTTTGTCGCCGCCGGGCTGGCCAAAACTCCCGACTACTGGACCACTATAAAGACCCTCTTTATCGGTATCCACGGGGGCACCACCGGTGAATCATCCATACTGCTTATCCTGGTCGGGGCGATCTTCCTCCTGGCCACAAAAACCATTGACTGGCGGGCGCCGCTCACCATGATTGTGTCCGCCTGTATCCTGTCCCTGATACTGGGGATGGATCCCCTTTTCAGCATATTTTCCGGGGGGCTCATTTTCGGTGCCTTCTTCATGGCCACTGACTATGTATCCGCCCCCCTCACCGCCAAAGGAAAACTCATCTTCGGCTGCGGCGCGGGGATCATCGCGGTACTTATCAGGGTATTCGGGAACTACCCCGAGGGGGTTTCCTACGGCATCCTGATCATGAACGCCGCCACCCCATTCCTCAACCGCTTCCTTCAAAAAAAATATGGCTTTGTGCCTAAGAAAAAGCCCGCCCCTGCCGGCGGCGCACAGGGGGGTACAAAATGAAGGGAACGAAAGTTTCAGGTATTTTAAAACTCGGTATCATCCTGACCCTCTACGCCACTGTGGCCTGCGTGGGCCTGGCCTTCGTGTATTCCGCCACGGAAAAGGTTATCGAAGAGCGTCAGCAGGCGGATCTGGAAGCCGCCCTGAAGGAGCTGTTTCCCGATGCAGATGGCTTCGATGATCTTAAGGGTGCAATTAAAAGCCCCGACCCGTCGGTTAGCTTTGGGGACCAATACAAAGTTCTCCGGGGGGGCAGCGTTATAGGCGCCGCCATCCGGGCTACCGGCGCCAGTTACGGCGGGCCGGCAACGATCTTGGCCGGTGTGGACACCGGCGGAAAAATCAGCGGCGTTAAAATACTGGAGAGCTCCGATACCCCCGGGCTGGGGGCAAATGCCGGGTCCCCCACTTATTTTGTGGATAAAGCAAAGGGCTTAACCTTTTACGGCCAGTTCGCCGGGAAATCTGTAAACGACCCCTTTGAAGTGAAGGGCGATGTGATCGCCATTACGGCGTCCACCATCACCAGCCGATCCATTACCCACATCGTTAAAACCGCAGGATCCGCGGTCCGGACTTGGCTGGAAACTTCAGGAGGCGTTAAATGAACCGGTTCTTCAAAATATTTACCAATGGCTTGATAAAGGAAAATCCCCTGCTGGTGCTGATGATAGGGCTCTGTTCATCCCTGGCAGTTACCACTTCGGTGGTTAACGGTATAGGTATGGGGCTTTCCATGACCTTCGTGCTCCTCATGTCGGAAGTGGTGATCAGTATCTTCCGGAAACTCATCCCCGAGTCCATCCGTATACCGGTGTTCATCATCGTTATCGCCGCCTTTACCACCGTAATAGACTATATGCTCAAGGCCTACTTTCCGGATCTGTCCAAGGCCATGGGGGTCTTTATCCCCCTTATCGTGGTTAACTGCATCATCATGGGCCGGGTCGAATCCTTTGCATCCAAACAGCCCTTGGGAAATGTAATCTTTGACGCCCTGGGCATGGGCTTGGGGTATACCTGGGTACTTACGGGAATATCCCTTGTCAGGGAACTTCTGGGGAACGGCACCATCCTGGGTATCCAGATCTTCCCCGACAGCTATACCCCGATTCTGTTCTTCATCCTGCCCCCGGGAGGGTTCTTTATCTTTGCCCTCTTCATCAGTTTCAATCTCTTTCTTAAATCCAAGAA
The DNA here is from genome assembly GCF_000214375.1 of Treponema primitia ZAS-2. NCBI lineage: Bacteria > Pseudomonadati > Spirochaetota > Spirochaetia > Treponematales > Treponemataceae > Treponema > Treponema primitia. The sequence goes on from NC_015578.1 coordinate 4,031,755, forward strand.
CAAGGAGGCCCGGACATGATCCTCTTCAAGATCTTCATCTCCGCCTTTCTCATTAATAACGTTGTGCTCATGCGCTTTATCGCCCTTTGCCCCTTCATAGGGATGAGTACCGATGAGGACAAGTCCGTCGGTATGGGCTTGGCGGTTACCTTCGTAGTAGTCCTGGCAACCTGCGTTACCTGGCCTATTTACCGCTTTATCCTGGAACCTAACGGCCTGGTGTTTCTCCAACTTCTGGTGTTCATCCTGGTTATTGCCGCCCTGGTTCAGCTGGTGGAATTCTACCTTAAGAAATCCGCCCCGGCCCTCTATGGGTCCATGGGTATCTACCTGGCCCTGATCACCACTAACTGCGCCATCCTGGCAGTTACCCTGGAGGTGATTAATAATAACTGTGTGTTCACCGGAAAACCCTATACCTTTGTGGAGTCCGTAGTGTACGCCGTGGGGGTTGCCGCAGGCTTCCTGCTCGCCCTGCTCCTCCTTTCGGGGATACGCAGGCGGATAAGGACCAGCCCACTTCCTTCATTCCTTAAAGGGACCCCCATACTGTTTGTTTCGGCGGCCCTTCTGTCCATGGCTTTCATGGGTTTCTCGGGATTAGTTAAATAAGGAGCTGCCGGTATGAGTATCGTTTTAATTACCGCCCTGTTTGCCGCCATTCTGGCCTTTGTTTTAGGAGTGGCCCTGGGCTTTTTCAAGGATTTCTTCGCCGTTGAAGAGGACCCCCTTAAAGGGCAGGTCCGCGAGTGTCTGCCTGGCGCCAACTGCGGCGCCTGCGGGTTCCCGGGCTGTGACGGTTACGCCACTGCGGTTGCCTCCGGCAGCGCCGCAACCAACTGCTGTTCCGTGGGTGGAAAAGATGTGGCGGAAAAGCTTTCCGCCCTCATGGGAGTAAGCGCCGGTTCCATAACCCCGCTGGTAGCCATCATCGCCTGTCAGGGCACGCCGGATAAGGCCCCTGCCAAGGGAAACTATACGGGCCTGCAAACCTGCCGGGGAGCCAAGCTCTCCACCGGGGGAACCAAGCTCTGTGTCTGGGGTTGCCTGGGTTACGGGGATTGTACCGTGGTATGCCAGTTCGGCGCCCTGAGCCTGGGCGAAAACGGCTTGCCAAAAGTGGATCACACCAAGTGTACGGGCTGCAAGGTCTGCGTGGCCGAATGTCCCCAGGGCGTCATCAGGGCCGTTGCCAAGGATTCCCAGGGCGCCGTGGTGACTTGTTCCAACCGGAACCCTTTAAAAGCTACTGTGTTAAAGACCTGCAAGGCGGGGTGCATCAAGTGTGAACTCTGTGTAAAGAACTGCCCGGAAAACTGCATCACCCTGCAAAACGGCATCCCCGTGGTGGATTATGCCAAATGTACTTCCTGTGGTACTTGTGGAGAAAAATGCCCCACCAAGGTATTCAAGATACTTCAAAAAGATGTCATTGCAGTTTAAACGTTTCTCCGTTCTTTTTCTGTTACTGTTACTGTTACTGGCTGTTGCCGGGACAAGCTCCTCCGCCACCCTGGAGGAGCTTGTCGGCACTGACCGGGCGGCGGCCCTTTCCGGGCCGGAGCCTATTACCGAAGCCCAGCTAAAGGATCCCCAGCCCAGGCTCATCCCCATGGATGCCGGCCTCCGCCGCTTTGTTGACGAAGCCATGGATGCCCTGGACCCCAGCCTGTTTGTGGAAAGTCTCTCCTTGTATAAAAAACCCCCCAGCGCCGCCGAACCCTGGACCGAAGCGGAACGGAACGCCCTCTACAACGAAACCCTAGCCATCAGCACCCTTGCGGGGATAGAGTACTTTTCCGTCAGCCGGAACCGGATGCGGACTTTTTACGAAACTTCTACGGTTATCGACGGGCCCGAAACCAAAAAGCCCCTGACTGATCCCGTCTATACCACCCCTCCGGCAGAACTGCGTATCTATGCCCGCCAGAAGGACCTGACCTTCGGAGACAATATTTACCAGTATACCTACTATACCCGGACCGATGCCCTGATCTTTGTCCAGGAAAACCTCAGTCCCATGTCCGTGGGGCCCATTTCGGTGGTTAGGAAGAACCGTCTGCGCTCGATAATCGCGGTTATTGACGCCGGAGACAGCCTGCTGGTATACGTGGCCTCCATGGCAAAGGCCGCCTCCTTTCCCGGCATGAACGAGCGGGCAGGGCGCTCCTTTACCAACCGGGCAGAGGCTATCCTGACATGGTTCTCCGTCCGAGCGGGGACGGCTTTTGAAAAAGCAAAAGCCGGGGCATCCTCCTAGCGTATCGGCGGCCTGGGTAAACCCTATTTTTTATGCCTGAAAACAGGTATCCTCTTCCCATGGGTATTACATTCTATTCCCTCGGTGCAGCCGAGGAGGTAACCGGTTCCAAGCACGTTATCGAAGTAGACGGCGCGTCCTACCTTGTCGACTGCGGCGCTTTCCAGGGGGCCCGGGCTGAGGCGGACCGGAAAAACCGGAACTTCGGTATTGAGCCGGATCGGATTGAGGCGGCGGTCCTGACCCACGGTCATTACGATCACTGCGGCCTGCTGCCCCTGCTTACCAAGCGGGGCTACCGGCGGAACATCTTCACCACCCCGGCTACCCGGGATCTGGCCAACCTGATCATGATGGATTCCGCTAATATCCAGTCCCGGGATGCGGACTATCTCTGCCGGCAGGCCCAGAAGCGGGGGGAACAATTCAACTGGGAACCCCTGTTTGACGAAAAGGACGTAATCCGGGCCACCAGCCAGATGGTGGGGATTTCCTATAAGCGGCCCATCTTTCTGGGCGAAGGGGTGGAGCTGGAATTCTACGATGCCGGTCATATCCTGGGTTCCGCCATGGCCTACATCACCGTAAAGAAAAACGGCAAAAAGACCCGCATCCTCTGCAGCGGGGACCTGGGCCGTAGTAATAAGCCCATCATCAATGACCCGGATATAAGCCCGCCGCCGGACTACGTGGTGCTGGAAAGCACCTACGGCGACCGCCGCCACGATTCGGCGGATGACGCCCTGAAGCGGCTGGGGGAGATAGCCCAGCGGACGGTCCGCAATAAGGGGCGGATCATCATCCCCGCCTTTGCCATAGAGCGTACCCAGGAACTGGTCTACTACTTTCACCTCCTGGTGGACCGGGGGATCATTCCGGAAATCCCGATTTATGTGGATTCCCCCATGGCCACCAACGCCACCACCATCTTCCAGGTCCACCCGGAATGTTACGATAGCGATGTCTACGAGGCCTTTATCAAGCACCATAAAAACCCCTTCGGCTTTAACAGCCTGCACTTTACCACCAGCGTGGAAGAGTCCAAGGCCCTCAACAAACATCCCGGCCCGGTGATCATCATCTCCGCCGACGGCATGTGCGAAGCGGGCCGCATCCAGCACCACCTGATCAACAGCATTGAGGACCCGAACACCACCATTCTCACCGTGGGCTACATGGCCCAAAACACCCTGGGCCGCCGTATCCGCAACAAGGAGACGGACCTGAAGATCCACGGCCAATGGTTCAAACGCCGGGCGGAGGTGGAGGAACTCAACGCCTTCAGCGCCCATGCCGACTACTTTGAGGCGGGGAAATGGCTGGACTCCCTGGACAGGTCAGGGCTGAAGAAGGTCCTCCTGGTCCACGGCGAACCTAAGGCCCAGGCGGCTTTTAAGAAGTACCTGGAAGAAAAGGGCTATCCCACAGAAATTGTGCAATACGGAAAAACCTACAATCTGGACTAAAAGAGAGGGATAAAAATGCAGTATCGCTTGGATAAAAAAACGGGGAATAAGCTGTCCGTATTGGGGTTCGGCAGCCTCCGGTTTCCAAAAAAATTCGGGACCACGGACTTGCAAAAGACGGAGCCCCTGGTGATGCGCGCCATTGAGGGGGGGGTGAATTATTTTGACGCCGGGTACTTTTACTTCGGCAGCGAGGAAGTGCTGGGGACCATATTTGAAAGAAACAAGATACGGGAAAAAGTCCACTTCGCCACCAAGATGCCCCTGGTCTTGGTCCGGGGTCCCGAGGATTTTGACAAATTCTTTAACAAGCAATTGGAACGGATACGATCGAATTATATTGATTACTACCTGATCCACATGCTCCCGGATATTGAATCCTGGAAAAACCTCTGCAAGTGGGGGATTGAGGACTGGATACGGGAAAAGAAGCGGCAAGGCGCCATCCGGTCCATGGGCTTTTCCTTCCACGGCCGACAGAATGAATTCCTTTCCCTCATCGATGCCTATGACTGGGATTTCTGCCAGATCCAGTACAACTACTCGGATGAAAATTTTCAGGCCGGGGTTACGGGCCTGAAAAAAGCCTCCGCAAAGGGCATGCCGGTGATGATCATGGAGCCCCTTTTGGGGGGCAAGCTGGTAGGCGGCCTTTCCCCCAAGGCGGTGGATATATTCAAACAGGCAAACCCCGACTGGTCCCCCGCGGGCTGGGGCTTCCGCTGGCTCTGGAACCAGAAAGAGGTGACTGTCACCCTTTCCGGCATGACCGATATTTCTCAGATTGAAGAAAATCTTAAGGCTGCGGATACCGCTGCGCCGGGTTTGCTCAGCCAGGCGGATATGGAGGTCTATGGCCGGGTGCAGGAAGAATTCAAATCCGCCTACAAGGTGCTCTGTACGGGCTGTAACTACTGTATGCCCTGTCCGCAGCAGGTAAACATACCCGCCTGTTTCGCCGCCTACAATATTTCCTACACCATGGGCCGGCTGACAGGGATACAAAACTATATTTTTAGCAATGTTCTGGTGGACTCAAAAGAATTCGGCGGCGCCGGACTCTGCATAAAGTGCGGGGCCTGCGAAAAAAAGTGCTCCCAGAATATCCCCATCATCAAAACCTTACAGGCGGTGCGGAAACGGCTGGAGCCGCCCTGGGTTAAGTGGCCTATGCTCTTTTTTGGTGGGCTTTTCAAGAAATTCGGCGGGCGGAAGGCCTGAATGATCGGAGCGAAAACATGACCTATTTAACGGGCTTTCACGCCATAGAAGAACGCATCAAGTCCGGGGGCGGCGCCGGGCCGCTTCTGGTGGCAAAGGCCGGGCCCCGGGCCCGGGAAATCGTGGATCTGGCGGTGGATCGCAAAATACAAGTGAACCGGGTGGGTACCCACGAACTGGATCGCCTGGCCCCGGACCACCGGGGCATCGCCCTGTATACCGAAGATGTCGGCGCCGGGAACGAGGCCTCCCTGGAGGGGTTCCTCACCGGGCTGGGGGAACAGAAAGACGCCCTGGTGGTGGTGCTGGACGAAATCACCGACCCCCACAACTACGGGGCCATACTCCGTTCCTGCGACCAATTCGGCGCGGACCTGGTAATCACCCGGCATAGGCGTATCGCCAAACACGCCGAAACCGTGGCCCAAACTTCTGCCGGGGCGGTTTCCTGGGTACCGGTGGCGGAAACTCCCAACCTGCCCAGGGCTGTGGAACAACTTAAAGAGGCAGATTTCTGGGTCTACGGCGCCGATATGACCGGGGAAGCGGTTTGGGAACGGGACCTCCGGGGCCGGGTGGCGATCATCCTGGGCGGGGAGGGGACCGGCATCTCCCGGCTCCTCCGGGAAAACTGCGACGCCATGGTGGCCATACCCTCCAAGGGCCGGATAGACTCCCTCAATGTTTCCGTAGCCGCAGGGGTTCTGTTCTATGAACTAACCCGGCAGCGGGCAAAAAAATAGTTTGGATTCCTGAAAAGGCCCAGTGATACAGCCCATTGGATACTTTTTATTTTTCGTAGTATATTAGATATAAGGGGGATGTATGAAACGGTTAATTCTATTTATCGTCCTGGGACTGTCGGTGACAAGTTTTATGGCTGCCCAGTCCCTAAAGGGCAAGACCGCCTATGTGACCGCCAGAAAACTGGAATTAAAAAGTTCCACCGCCTTTTTCGCGGATGTTTTAGGCGCCCTGTCCTACGGGGATCAGGTCACGGTCCAGGATGAATATCAAAAATGGGCCAAAGTGCAGACCACCGATAAGCCAAGCCTGAACGGTTGGGTTGCCTCCTCCAGCTTAACCACGAAACGGATTATCGCCTCAGATGGTACCTCCGCTTCGGCCAGCGAAATAGCCCTGGCAGGAAAAGGGTTTAATCAGGAAGTCGAAAACGCGTACCGACAGTCAGAAAAATTAAACTACGATGCTATTGACGCTATGGAAGCCTCGGGTGTACCGAATAGGCAGTTGTATAATTTCCTTTTGGAAGGCCACCTGGCCCGGGGGGAATAGGGCGATGAAAATTCAAATTAAACGGGCGCCGGTCCTCTGCATGATCCCGACCTTTGCCCTTGTGCTTTTTTCATGCGCAGGTATGGCCAGGGCCATTGGAGAAAGCGCCGATGAGATGGGGGAGTCCAGGGGGGCCAATGCATTGTCCCAGTCCGCCCATTCAATCGAAAAAGCCTTGGAAACAATTACCCCGGATCAGAAGTACTATATAGGACGGGCAGCCGGGGCGAATATCCTTTCCAATTATCCGATTTATACTGAAAACCCCGATTTGGTTCTCTACTTGAACGAGATTGCCACAGCCATCATCATTAATTCATCCTCCCCTTCGTCTTCGCTATTAAAACCGGAATTGTTCTCAGAGCCGGTCAACGGGTACCATGTGGCGATCCTGAACAGCCCGGAAATTAACGCCTTTTCTACCTCCGGGGGCCATATTTTTGTAACCCGGGGGCTTCTGGAATGTGCGGCCTCTGAGGATACCCTGGCGGCGGTTATTGCCCATGAAATAGCCCACATTCAGTTGCAGCATGGCATTAGGGCTATTAAGTCCAGCAGAGTAATAAACGCCATCACCACAACCGGGTCTTCAGCTGCGGGTTTTGCCCTGTCTGAGCTTACGGAGATCCTTAATGAGGCCGCAACGGACATTGTTTCCGCCATGAATAACGGTTATGCCCAGGAACAAGAATTCGCCGCAGACAACCAAGCCTTAAAACTCCTGGCAGACGCCGGGTATGAGCCTTCAAGCCTAACCATCATGCTGCAATCCCTGAAAACGAATCAGCCCAGTCATCCCGGCGGGTTCAATCAGACCCACCCCAGCCCGGAGGAACGGATCGCCAAGCTTAACAGGCCTTTACAGCAGTACTCGGTGCAGGATACCCGATCCTACCGGAACGCCCGGTATAGCGCTATCCAATAGCCAAGGGGGGGCTGAAAGTGCCGGAGATTGAAAAATTAAAATAAGGGCTTTTTTTAAAAAAATATCCACACCAATAATTATTGTTTCGGTTTTTTTAGTATTAACCTTGGGCTATTTTTCCGGCATCTTTGACTTTCTTGAATTGAAAACCTATGACTTCCGGGTCCGGCTTTTTGCTTCTTCAAAAACTACCTCCGATGATATTTACGTGGTGCTTCTGGATCAGCCCAGCATTGACTGGGCGGCCCAGGAACGGGGCTGGTCCTGGCCCTGGCCGCGGCAAGCCTATGCGGAAATGATCAACTATATGAATATCGCCGGGGCCTCTGCGGTAGCCTTTGATGTTATCTTTTCTGAGCCATCGGTATACGGGTCGGAGGACGATGCGGCCTTCATCAATGCGGACCGGGACTTTGGACGGACCGCACATACCGTTTTTTTCAGCTCCCGGTGGGGCAGCACCAAATCCTGGCCTCCTGAATTGAACACCAAGACCTTTAATCTCACCAACTTTGATTCCGTTATTTCTGGCTACAATCTGTTAAATTCCGTGGAAAATGCGGAGAAAAAAACTATCGGCGCCCAATTCCCCATACCAGGGCTGCTGACTACCGCAGGAAGCATCGGCAATGTAACAAGCCTCATTGAATCCGACGGAATTGTTCGGCGGGCCCGGCTTTTTACCCTCTTTGACGGGAAAGCGGTACCGGGGCTTTCCGCAGCATCCCTGTTAGTAGCCGGAAGTGATACGGATATCAGCTATGACCAGAAGGATCGCAGCATCCGTTGGGGGGAATATACCATTCCGGCAGGAAAAAACGGCGGCAGCCTTCTCCGGTTCAAAGGCGGGGACCTGGATAAATATTGGCCCTATTCGGCCAGTAAAATACTCCAGAGCGCCGAGGCTTATGCCAGGGGAGAAGAACCGGTATTGCCCCCGGAAGAATTTACCGGGAAGTTTGTTTTTTTTGGCCTTTATGCGGCGGGGCTCTTCGACATTTGCACCACCCCTATCAGCTCGACCTATCCCGGCATGGGCGTCCATATCACCATGCTGGATAATATCCTCAAAAATGATTTTATCCGCGAAAGCCCTTCTAGCCTGGCGCCCCTGATGAGTTTTCTCGCCATAGCCATCATGGTTATCCTGGTTCTGTATAGTTCCCACATTACCATTACTGTTGCCGGCAGCGTTGCTTTGATCGCCATCATTACCGGCATAGGTTTCCTTGCCTATTACCTGGGCTATTGGATCACCATAGTATTTCCCCTGTCGGGAGCGATCTTCGCATTCCTGGCAGCCTCTATTTATAAGTATGCCACCGAAGGCAGCCAAAAGCGCTTTATAAAATCTGCCTTCTCCCGCTACCTTTCCCCTTCAGTGATCGAACAGATCATTGTTGATCCTTCAAAACTTAACCTGGGGGGCGAAAAACGGGAAATGACCGCCATCTTTACGGACATTCAGCGTTTTTCTTCCATTTCCGAGGCCCTCCAGAATGAATACGCCGACGAAGGCCCCAAGGTACTGGTTGACCTCCTTAACCTCTACCTTACGGAGATGAGTAATATCGTCCTTGATAATGGAGGCACCATCGACAAATTCGAAGGGGACGCCATCATTGCCTTTTTTGGGGCTCCCATCTGGACGGATCAGCACGCCATCCTGGCCTGCCGCAGTGCTATCAGGATGAAGAAGCGTGAACTGGAACTACGGGAAGATATCATGAAAAGCGAAGGCGCCTTTTACACCGCCTTAAGTAAGCTGATAGCCGATAAGGTGATCCGCCCTGAGCGGCCCCTTTACACCAGGATTGGGATCAACACCGGGGACATGGTGGTGGGCAACATGGGCACCCCCAACAAGATGGACTACACGATCATGGGAAACGCAGTAAATCTGGCTGCCCGGCTTGAGGGGGTCAACAAACAATACGATACCAGCGGCATTCTGATAAGCGAATATACCCGCGCTAAAATCGGGGATGCCTTTGCGCTGCGGGGACTAAGCCGGGTAAGGGTAGTGGGGGTCAATACGCCCCTGCGGCTCTATGAAATACTGGATCTGCGGGAAGACGCTGCGCCGGCTATGTTGGATATGCTGGGCTTTTGGGAAAAAGCTTTTGACGCCTATGAGAGACAGGACTTCACCGGAGCGTTGGATCTTTTCAAATCAATATACCGGGAAAACGACCAGGACCGGGTTGCGAAACTGTACCTGGACCGCTGTGAAAAATATGCCTCCACACCCCCAAGCCCGGAAAAATGGGATAATGGGGTCGATAACCTAACCGAGAAATGAGTAAATCTATTGAACAAATTAGGCGGGATTACCGGGTGCTTTTCTAGATAAAAAGAAGCCGTTCCGGCCTAAGCCGGAACGGCGCCTTCCCGTGAAAAAATGCAAGCATTTTTTCTTAGGAGTTTTTCCTTTCGGAAAAACTCCAGGAACGTTTTCTGCACTAAAAACCGCATAGCGGTTTTTAGAAGACAAAAACCAAAGGTTTTTGTCCCTATTGCAGAAGCTGGAGTACAGTCTGACCTTTCTGATTGGCCTGAGCCAGCATAGCGGTCCCAGCCTGGTTGAGGATCTGGTTCTTCGTAAAGTTAACCATCTCACTCGCCATGTTGGTATCGCGGATGCGGGATTCCGAAGCTTGCATATTTTCAGCTCCGACATCCAAGCCACGGACTGCGTGTTCCAGGCGGTTCTGGTAGGCGCCAAGATCAGCTCGCTGCTTATTGATCTTCTTAATCGCCTCGTCGAGGGTTCCAATGGCACGGTTGGCGTTGTCCGGAGTGGACAACGTAAGAATACTCTCGTCACCGACATTGCGGACTCCAAGGCCCTTCGCAGTCATGGTGCCGATAAACACCTGTTCCCGTTGATCCATGTTGGCGCCGATATGGAACCACATAGAAGCGGTAACAACATTCTCACCGACAATGCGTCCGAACCGACCTGTAAGAAGGTTCATACCATTGAACTGAGCGTGGGACGCAATCCGGTCAACTTCATCAATAAGCTGAGAAACTTCGACCTGAATGTACATCCGGTCTTCATCGGTGTAAACACCGTTCGAAGACTGAACCGCCAGCTCGCGGATACGCTGAATGATGTCCTGGGTTTCCTGAAGGTAACCCTCCGTTGTTTGAATGAATGAAATACCATTCTGGGCGTTGCTGGACGCCTGATTCAAACCGCGGATCTGACTGCGCATTTTTTCGGAAACTGCGAGTCCTGAGGCATCATCACCGGCGCGGTTGATGCGCAAGCCGCTTGATAGTTTCTCCATGTTCTTGTCCAGGGAAACCTGGGTGACCTTGAGGGACCTATCAGCAAACATTGCACTTAAGTTGTGATTAATTATCATAAATTCACTCCCTTGGCATTTTCGGCGCACCGTCGTCCCTTGACGACGATCAACACCGCGGCATCCTTGCCGTTGCTTTAGTAAAACGTGCCTGAACCCTCGACCCACCCGTTCCCGGAAGGGTGAGGATTGGACTATTCCACGGAGGCCCGACGGGCACATGGTTCAGTCCTGTTTCATTTTAAGTATCGGTCTTTGGAAAATTGGCTTTAGGGGAATTTATAAAAACCGGAAGCAGAAGAATATTTTAAACTCTAGGATGAAGAAGGTAAAAAAGGGCAAGCTCGTTTTATGGCATCAGGCCCAGGGCCTGTTCAAGCTGGGCTTTTGGGTCCCCCCGGGCTTTCAATGTTTTAACCGCGGTGATAAAGGCGGGAAGGTCCCGGCCGGAGCGCTCGTAGAGGTCCAGGAAATAGCGGTCCTCCTCATAGTAGAGGCGGTACAATTCCAGGTAGGCGTTATTTATGGGGAGCTCGGAGAAGCCGCGGTAATTGTCATTTTGAAAGAAGGTATCGTAGTTTTCGTTAAACCGAGCCTTAGCGGCCAGAATGATTGCTTCTTTTTTTTGTAATTTTTCCTCTCTTGAGATCCCGCTGTCATAGAGAAGCCCCAGTTCAGCTATAAGTTCCCGAATAAAGCTGAGAAAAGCCTCCCTGCCCCCATCGGACCCGGTAATGGCCCGGTACTCCTCCGAATCGGCGCCATAGATTTTCTCTATATAAAGGCGGGCCCCTTCGCTTCCAACAAATTCTGCCAATTCTTCATTAAATTGGGAGTGATTCTTTAGATAAATTGTGGCGTGAAGAGATTCATGGATAATAAGGTCCGCCAGATGATGGACCGGATACTCTTTCATATAAGAATAGAGGGGATCGGAAAACCAGCCCAGGGTGCTGAAGGCATCCACCCCGCGGACCCAAACATCTAAGTCCTTCTTCTCCAACTTGGCCCTTTCTTTACGGGCATCTTCGGGGTTAAAGAATCCTTTATAAGGGACAGAGCCCACCACGGGAAACCACCATTCATGGCGGGTAAAAGAATCCTGGGCGGAGGCGGAAACCACCGCTGCCAGATAGTCCCGGTCAATGGCGACATATTTAGTATAATTGGTGGTTTCCCGCAGCCCAAGTTCTTCCAGGGCAAAACGGCGTATATCCATCACCTGCCTTGCGAACTCAGCATCGGCGCTATCCGGAGAATCAGCCAGGGTCTTCATGGGAACCGCCTTCCCCAGATAGCCCAGCAACGCACTTCCCTGTGTCAGGGTATAGCACCCGGAAAAAAGGGCACTTCCCCCAAGTAGTACCCCTGCCGCAGCCAAAACAGGTATAAAGGTGATTAGTACCGAACCGTTTATTTTCATGCCTATAGTATAGTCACCGAAAAGCCCTGTTCCCAGTCTTTACCGATGGGACCCGAGGAACCCCCGGCAGCGGCTGCACCCCAGGACATGAACATGGGATCGGCCTGGTTTGTCAAACAGCCGGGCAACAAGGTTTTCGTCATAGTTCAGTACCGCCCCACAAACCGGGCAGATCCGGGGCCGGTCACCCTCAAGGCAATAGGGGCAGCCGGCTATGGACATAAGCCGGTCAGCTTTCCCCATTGAGGGATAGGCTGAGGATTTTACCTTTTCCCCATGGAGCAGCCGGATGGAGCAGACCGGGCAGGTTCTGGGGGCGCCGGCTTCCCCTTCCAATTCATCTTCCTGGTTTTTGTTGTCCTTTCCGGAACCCTGCCCTTTTTTTCCCTGGCCGAAAAAAAGATTGTATCCAAACCAAAAAAGCATCACCCCTATAACAACAAAAACCAACATTTGAAAATATGAATTCATTTTTTACCCTATTATATTGAGCAAGTTTCGGCTTCTAGGCGACCGGAACCATACCGGGTATACTTGCGGCGTGTCAACCTTGTATATTATCGGTACACCCATAGGGAACTTGGGTGATATAAGTTTCCGGGCAGTGGAAACCCTTAAAACCGTCGATCTGGTGGCCTGCGAAGACACCCGACGTACCCTCAAGCTATTGAGCCACCTGGGTCTGCGTATCCCCTTGATTTCGTGCCGGGCCCAAAATGAAGCAGCCGCTGCGGAAAAGATAATACTCTCACTAAGTGAGGGAAAAAATGTAGCCTATGCAAGTGACGCAGGAACACCAGGGGTAAGCGACCCCGGGGCTGTACTGGCATACCTGGTCGCAGAGGCGGGATACCAGGTTATCCCCATACCGGGGCCATCGGCCTTCGCCTCTCTGGTAAGCGTTGCCGGGGGCATGGACAAAACCGTCATCTTTGAGGGATTTTTATCACCAAAGGCAGGCCGCCGCCGTTCCCGGCTAAAAGAACTCCTGGATACAGAAGCGGCCTTCGTATTATATGAATCCCCCTTCAGGGTTCTCAAGCTTTTGGAGGATCTGGCCGATCTAGATAATGAGCGATATATATGTGTAGGAAGGGAAATGACAAAAATACATGAGGAATATCTTCGCGGTTCCGTAGCGGAGGTTTTGCTTATTTTGGAGGAAAAAACCAAACAAATTGGCGAATTTTCTGTGTTTGTGTCTGGAAAGAAAACCAATAATCGAGTAAACTAATAGTGGATTTATGCCGATAATTGGAGAAGGTAGGATATGAGTATGACGATCGACAGGATAGGTTCCATAGATCCCATTCCCCCCGGAAAAAAGCCCGGACGGAGCGGTCAAGTAAGCCAGAACGCTAAGACTGATTCCATCTCTCTCTCTTCAGAGGCCTTGGAAAAAAGCGAGCAACTTCAGGCGAGGGAACTCATTTTTGCGGCGGCGGACGTAAGGGCTGAACGCATCGCGGAAATGAAAAGCAAGATCAATGATCCTTCCTATATCAACGAAACCATCCTGAAAGGCACCGCCGATAAAATTATGGAAGCCTTTGGTTTATAATTTCAAATAACGTAAATACCGGCGGAACCCAGTGGTTCCGCTTTTTTTTGACCTTTTAGGGAGATCCATGATACCCTTACAAAAATTAGAACGGCTGCCCCGCTCCCAGGGTCTGCGCAAAATTGCGAAACTGTTCACCGAAGCCGAACACCGGCTGAGCCTGGGCGAAGCGCCGGCCCCGGACTACATCGCCTATTTGCAGAGTCTCGCGGCGCTCCTGACCCGGGATGATTCCTTTTCCCCAGCCGCCCTACAAGCCCTAAACGCCGCCGCTATTTGTCTGCAAGGGGAGCTCCCAGAAGACATCGGTTCTATCCGCCGGGCACTCAATACGGTCAGGCATATCATCCTGGCCGAAACCGGGCAACAGACCGCAGACTGGGATTTTATCGACCATGGCGGCAAGCTTGACCCCCAAAGGCGCCGAAGTTTTCCAGGGATGGTGGTATACCTGGAGGATATCCGTTCTCCCTTCAATGTGGGGGCCATGTTCCGTACCGCTGAATCCTTCGGTGTTGAAAAAATTTTCCTCTCCCCCCTCTGCGCCGATCCTACCCATCCCCGGGCGAAAAGGACCGCCATGGGCTGTATCGACATTCTGCCCTGGGAACGTCTGGACGCAGAATATGCGGAATCGCCCCTATTTCCTCCGGCATTGTCCCAGGCGCCATTATTCGCCCTGGAAACCGGGGGAACCGATATTGCCCATTTTTGTTTTCCCCAAAAAGCCGTAATGATAGTAGGCTCCGAGGAATTGGGGGTAAGCCACGAAGCATTAGCCGCCGCAGACGCCTCTCTGGGCCGGCTCTCTATCCCCACCTATGGCGCCAAAGGCTCCCTGAACGCATCGGTAGCCTTTGGTATCGCCCTGCAAGCCTGGGCAGCCGCCTTAGTATTGCATGAAGCAACCTAATTGCTTATCCTTACCCTATGGACGGCAATGCCACAAAAACAAAAAGCAGACAATTCGCTGTTAAAATTATACAGATTTACAAGAACCTCTCAAATAACAAGAAAGAATATGTTATGTCTGAACAGCTTTTGCGCGCCGGTACGGGAATAGGGGCTAATCTCGCAGAAGCGGAATGTGCCGCCAACAAACCCGAATTCATAGCTAAGGTTCAGCAAGCTTTAGAAAAATGCGCTGAAACCCGGTATTGGCTGGAAATTCTCGGTGAAGCAGATTTGATTACAGAATTTGAATGTAAAAACAATATCCAGGAATGCGACGAATTGCGGAAAATACTGTTCTATACAATCAAGAGTCTTAAAACATCACCAGGACAAGATCCGAAACCGGCGGTCCCGCAAGCAGCGCAGCCACCATCTCCACAACCCAAAAAAGTCCAATAAGCTTCTATAAAGTAAGCACCGGGTACTAAACACGACTTGCGAATAAAAGGGTGTGTTTCACGTGAAACACTCGGAACGCCCTTACCCTTTCAATTCCTTAACGGCACCGATACAGCCATCACTTAAAAACCGCAGATCCGATCCGGCAATAATATACCTGAACCCCAGTTTGGAAAATTGTTTCGCTTGCTCCACTGAAAAAGTAAAGATACCCGCATATTTGCCGTATTTAGCGGTAATTTCCAGAACCGTGTCCATAATTTTTTGTACCTGGGGTGCATTTATCTGTCCGGGAATACCCATGGACTGGGAAAGATCAAAGGGGCCGATAAAAATAACATCCACCCCGGGAACCTGGGCAATGGCGTCAAGGCTGGGAACCCCGGCTATATTTTCGCACTGCACCGCTATCAGAAGATTGTCATTGGCTTGCTTAAAATAATTCGGCAGATCGATACCCATACCGTAATCGGCGCCCCGGCCAAGACCAACGCCCCGGAATCCCTGGGGAGCGTATTTTGCAGCCCGAATTATTTCCTCCGCCTCCTCAACTGAATTCACCTGAGGAAGGAGTAAGCCTTGGGCGCCAATATCTAGGCTGCGGAGTATGCTGGAATCAAGCTTGTTCGGGGTGCGGATAAATATGGGAGTATTCCGGCTTTCAGCGGCCATAATCAGGAGACGGTTTGTCTCATCCGAAGATGGGGCGTGTTCGCTATCAATGGTTATAAAATCAAACCCAGCCAGGGCCATGATCTCCACCATTTCTGCGGAAACCCCATTGGAAAACACTCCATAGATAGTTTCCCCTGCCTTGAGCTTTTCCTTAGCTATATTGGTATGCATTTTTCCTCCTAATTGGCCTTACTGCTCTGTTTCACGTGAAACATCTTCTGCAATTTCTTTGCAGACATCCACCCATCCCTTACTTAGAGAATATTCCTCAAGTTCTTCCATGGTCAACTCTATGGCAGAATTGCTGCTTCCACAGGCTGGGAAAACAGTAGTGAACCGTTTCATGGAAATATCCAGATATACCATAACATCCGGAGGAAGGCCAAAGGGACAGACACCCCCCACCGCATGGCCTGTAAAGTGCAGGGCCTCCTCCGGGGAGAGCATTTTTGCCTTTATGCCGAAATGTTCCTTATATTTGCGGTTATCCAGCTTCATGTCCCCGGCAATTACCACAACTATAGCACCATCCCCCATTTTAAGGGAGATGCTCTTGGCAATCCGGGCGGGAATAAGCCCCAGGGCATTTGCCGCTTCTAAAACCGTGGCGGTGGAAGCGTCCCTTTCAATAATGTCATTATCCCGACCCCAACGCCTCAAGTGCTCGCGCACCCGCTCAATCGACATTTGCTTAGCCCTCGTTTAAAAATCTTCTATATAAAAAGAATTATTTGTTGATAAAAATCAAAATTGCGCTAATCCCGTCCGGTGTTGCGGAGTACAGTTCAAGCCGATCCTGGATGAGCTCCCAGCGCTTGACCTTCTCCAGGAAAGCAAAAAACTCGGCTTCCCGAAGCCGTTCAGGGGCCAGGCTCTTTTCCGCCGGGGTAATATTCATCTGTTTAAGTGAAAAGGCCTGGCTATCACCCTGATCATAGGAGGCAGTATACGCTTCCGGTGCCGCTTTACCATTTACCCCGGCGGTATGAATGGTCAGGGTAAAGATATCGTCCAACCCTTCGGTTTTCAATTTTGCACGATCAAAAAGAATGGTATCCCGGGAAAGGTCTGCCGGATCGATCCTGACTTCCACCAACTTCCATTCTTTATCCTGAATGTCTGTCAGGGAAGGTCCTCCGGCGCAGGAACCCAGATAAAAAAATATGGCAAAAAATATGGGGAAAATCCACCTTTTTCTCATAGTACTATCAGGATAGTACTATTATTAATTAATTGCAATTAAAGCCTATTTTTCTTTATAGGTAAAAACCAGAACTACGGGATCGCCTTCGGGAGTTTCGGTAAACAGCTCAAGGGTATCCTGGGCGCTTAAATCCCACTGGCTTACCTTTTCCAGGTAGCTATAATAGTCCCGCTCCTGAAGGCCTTCGGGTTCCACAAAGCTCATCATTAGGGTACCCGCAATGGGGCTTATAGAAATCTCTTGATCTTTTCCTAAGGTATAGGGGGCAAAATACCGGTTTGGGGCGCCTTTACCGCTTATTCGTTCATTATCAATAAATAAGCTAAAGTCGTCACCCGTGCCATTGGCTTCCAAAATCCGCCGGTTAATAGCAATATCGCCGGATTCAGTCTTGACCGTATCCAGTACCCATACTTTCCCCTGAACCTCATCAAAGGAGATTGAAGGCGTCCCCTCAACTACATCACTTTTACTGGCACAGGCAAGGGTTAAAACAGCCGCCAGGCCCAGGGCAAAGATTTTTGAAAATTGTTGCATAGTACACTCCTGGGATAAGGATACTAAAATAATCATGTAAATGCAAATCTCCGGTGGAAATGTTAATCACCGTTACGCTTCATATTTTTCCGTATTACATAAACCAGGCATTTTATGATGAAGTTACATACCAAAATAATGAGTGAAACAAAGGCGGCGGCTTCTAAAAAAAGCTGGGCTTCAAACTGGGTTATCATAAGGGAGACCGGCTTATTCCTGACCGTATTCAGAAAGGAAACCGCGGAAATAGTCATCATGGAATTGACAAAAAAATAGGAGAGCATCTCCACGATGGTGAGCTTAGTCTGAGGGATGAGCACATCCTTTAGTATGCGGAACCGGCTTATCCCCAGGGTACGCCCCACGTCTTCCAGGTTGTGGTTGAGCTTGCCCAGGGAGTTATAGGCCATAAGGTAGGGGGAGGCCAGGAAGTGGACCGTATTTACCAGGATCAGCATGGACAGGGTACCGTAGATAAAAGAGCCCTTAAAAAACAGCACGTATGCAAGCCCCAAAACCAGCCCGGGGATGGCCAGGGAGGTAATGGAAATAAGGTGCAGGGCCTTGGATGATTTTCCAGTAAACCGGGCGGTACAATAGGCAATAATGTAAGACAGCAGGGTCCCCAAAACCGAAACCCCAAGGGCAATGATCAGAGAATTGACCAGGTACCTGCCGGCGCCCATGTTCATGGTTTTGGCAATGTTCGCCAGGGAAAAACGCATGTCCTCAGGGTACCGGGCGACAAAGGTGAGTACCACAAACACCACTATGGGCAGGGCGATCAGGATACAGACCAAGGCACAGTACCCGTAGGCAAATCCGTTCCGCACCCTGCTTTCCCGCCGGGCCTTTTCCTGGATCACAAAACTTTGATTTCCCCGTTCCTTGCTCGCCAGGTCGAAGGCAAAGGCAATCACTGCGGGGATAAGCAGGAATGCACCAATCACGGAACCTCGGCTGAAATTGAGAAGCCCGATCACCTCCTGGTACATCAGGACCGGCAGGGTGGTAAACCGGCCGCCTATCATCAGGGGGACACCGTAATCGGTAAAGATCAGGGTAAAGGTGGCAAACACCACCGAGATCAGGGGCTTGCGCAGATAGGGGAAAGTGATGGAAAAAAACTGGCGGTACCGGGGAATGCCCAGCACCGACGCCGCCTCATAGGGGGAGCCGTCCTCGTATTTCAGGATATCCGCCAGCATGAGGAAGGCCACCGGAAAGGCGTAAAGCACAGACCCCATAACAATGCCCCGGAACCCGTAGATTGTGCCGTGCAGCCCCAGAAACCGAGTGATAACTCCATTGGACCCCAGGAGTATCACTAGCCCCATACCGTGGGAAATTGAGGGGATCAGCATGGGCAGGGTCACAAAGACACTGAAAGCTTCCCGGAAGCGGATACCCGTACGGACCACACAGAGGGCAAAGACATAGGCGATGGCAATAGAAATAAGCGTTCCCGCACCGGCGGCGGCTATGGAATTCCCCAGGGCCTGCTTAAACTTCTCCGAGCCGATAATCTCCGCAACATCCGCCCCAGCCAGATTGGCCAACATTGCCAGGAGAGGGCAGACGATGGTAACCAGCAGAACCAAGGCCAGGAGCAGCTTCACCGGGCCGATATTTTTCACCGCTTGACCTGCACATACTTGACCAGGGAATTGATCTTCAGTTCCAGGTTGTCAATGACAAATTCCCGGACAAAGTTATCCGCAGGACTAGCGATAATGTTTTCCGGAGTGTCCAACTGGTGGATAACTCCATTGTCCATCACCATAATCCGGTCCGAAAGGGCAAAGGCCTCCTCCTGATCGTGGGTGATGTAAACCATGGTGGAATGGAACTGTTCCTGGATACGCTTGATTTCCTTCCGCAGCAGGAGCCGGGTGGCGGCATCCAGGGCGGACATGGGTTCGTCAAAAAGGATGATCTCCGGGTTCATCGCCAGGGTACGGGCTATGGCTACCCGCTGCTGCTGGCCCCCGGATAGCTTGTAGGGCTTCTTGCGTATATGCTCAGTCAGCCCCACCTGTTCGATAATATTTTCCGCTATGGCCCGGGCCTGTCCCCTACGGTCCCGGTTACAGCGGAGGGCGTATTCCACATTGCCCAGAACCGTCATGTTCTGGAACAAGGCGTAGTTCTGGAACACAATCCCCATGTTGCGGCCCGCCGGGGGAACACGGGTAATATCTACCCCATCCTTGATGATACTGCCGGCAGTGGGGGCCAGGAGGCCGATAAGGATGCGCAGAATAGTGGTCTTCCCGCAGCCGGAGGGCCCCAGGATAGATAAAAATTCCCCTTCCTTTACGGTAAAACTAATGCGGTGCAACACCTCTTGTTTATTAAAAATATGAACAAGATCCCGAACCGCTAATTTATCCCCCATACCCGGCCCCGCCTAGTACTTCCACTTCGTCAGCAGCCGTTCTTTTTCCACCAGATCGTTTATCCCCCGCATGTCCATGTAGGGGATATCCTTGGGGTAATTGGGTATAGTGTTCACCTGGTTCTTAAAAATGGGTTCCGGGCAGTAGAGGTCCTTATCCTCCGTAACCAAGGTGGTCATGGCAAACTGGAACACCTCCCGCACTATGGGTTTGCTTTCCCGGCCCTTGATAATGCCCATACCCGTGGTCACACTGGGCGCCCCCTCCTGGAAGAAGATCAGCGTGAAGTTCGCCCCCCGGTTATTAATTGCCTCAGTGGCGGTGATGGTCATACCCAGGCCGATAAGGGCCTCCCCCTGGATCAGCGCGTTCACCGGGCCAGACCCGGAGGTGGTAAACTGGAGGACGTTATCTGCAAACCGGTCAAAGTAGGCAAAGGCCGCATCCTCCCCCCAACTGTTGATAAGTCCCTTGAGAAACATATAGCCGGTACCGGATGTTTTCGGGTTCGGCATGGAGAGCAGCCCCTTGTATTTTGGGTCCAGCAGTTCCTGAAAGGAACCGGGGACCGGGAGCCCCTGGCTTGCTAGCCGGGCGGGATTTATAACCACCGCCCCGGAGGATTTATCCCAGGGCAGGTATTTATGGTGGGCTGGGATCAGATCAGGGAGGAATGCCGAAAGGTCGAAGGAAGAGAGATCCGCCAGGACATCGGTTAAACCTTCCAAATAAGCGGTTTCCAGATTGAGGATAATATCCGCCTCCGTATCGGTCCCCTCGGCCTTAATTTTTGCCGCATGGTTCCCCGTGGAAAGTACCTGGAGGGTGATATCATAGTTAGGAAATTTTTCTTTCAGAAGCTGCTGCATATGCTCGGTTCTGAAATCTTCGGTACTGGTATAGATAATTACCCGATT
This sequence comes from Treponema primitia ZAS-2, assembly GCF_000214375.1. Taxonomy (NCBI): domain Bacteria; kingdom Pseudomonadati; phylum Spirochaetota; class Spirochaetia; order Treponematales; family Treponemataceae; genus Treponema; species Treponema primitia. The sequence goes on from NC_015578.1 coordinate 4,052,306, forward strand.
ATCCTGTTTCGGCGCACAGCCCGCAAAAACCAGAACTAGAGCTGTAGCCATCATGATCCTGAATAGGACGCCGGTTTTTTTTACCATTGGTTCTCCCTTACTATTTATTTTATCAACAGACATTAACTTTCCTCCCCGCCCTCTCCGACGCTGGAATCTTCAGATGAGACTTCGTCGTTTTCCGCCGAAGGTTCAACAGGAACCCCGTCGTCATCGTCCCCATCCTCTTTAACAATCCTGTCTACTCCAATGACAAAGTCGGGCTTGTCGATGCTGAGGATACGCACGCCCTGGGCGGAGCGGCCCATAACCCTGATGGAGTCTACCTTCAATTTAATGGACTTACCCTGGCTGGTAATACACATGATTTCTTCGTTATCCAGGACATTGACACAGCCTACCAGTTCCCCGGTTTTGTCGCCTACGGTGTATATCTTTTGGCCTCCAGTGCCCCGGCCGTGGGAGGAGAACTCGCTAAAGTCTACCCGCTTGCCGTAACCGTATTCGGAGAGGATCAGCATCTTTTCGGCTTCCACTACCCGGAGCAGACCGGTCAGTTCGTCGTCGTTGTCCAGCTTCATCCCCGTGACGCCCCGGGAGGAGCGGCCCATGGCCCGGACATGATCCTCGTGGGTGCGCAGGGCTTGGCCTTTCCGGGAAATGAGGACCACTTCGTCGGAGCCCCCGGTCAGGAGGGCGCTCACCAGTTTGTCCCCTTCGTCCAGTTTAATAGCGATGATGCCCCTGGTTTTGGCATTAGAGAATTCGCTGGCGGCGACTTTCTTGACCACCCCACGGGCGGTGCCCATGAAGAGGAACTGCTCATCGGTAAAGTCTTTGAGGGCGACAATAGCGGTGATATCCTCGTTGGGGGAGATGGTCAGAAGGCTCTTGATATGGGCGCCTTTGGAAGTGCGGGAGCCTTCGGGCAGCTCGTGGACCTTCATCCAGTAGGACTTGCCCGCATTGGTGATGAACATGATGTACTCGTGGGTGGAGGCTACGAAGATTTGCTCCACAAAGTCATCTTCCGCGAGCTTGGCGCTGATCATGCCCTTTCCACCCCGTCCCTGGTTCTTATATGCCGTAACGGGAACCCGCTTAACGTACCCCAGGTTGGAAATGAGGATCATCATCTCCTCTTTTTTGATCAGGTCCTCGATGTTGATGTTCTCCACCTCTCCGGCGACTATCTCGGTACGCCGCTTATCCCCATAACGTTCGGAAATACTCCGGGTCTCGTCCTTGATAACTCCCAGGAGTTTTTGCTTGTCCTCCAGAAGGGATTTAAGGTAGGCAATCTGTACTTTAAGCTCATCCAGTTCAGCCTGGAGTTTTTCAACCTCCAGGCTGGTAAGCCGCCCCAGGCGCATATCCACGATGGCCTGGGACTGGGCTTCGGAAAGGAGAAAACGCTCCTGCAATTTTTGTTTGGCAATAGCGACGTCCCGGGAAGCCTTGATGATGGCTACCACCTCGTCGATGTTTGCCAGGGCGATCATGAGCCCTTCCAGGATATGGGCCCGCTCTTCGGCCTTGCGCAGCTCGTACTGGGTCCTGCGGGTAACCACGTCCACCCGGTGTTCTACAAAGTAGCGGATAAGTTCCTGGAGGTTGAGGGTCTGGGGCCGGCCTTTGACCAGGGCCAGGTTAATGACCCCGAAGGTGGTCTGAAGCTGGGTATTGGAGAAGAGCTGGTTCAATACCACCTTGAGGATGGCGCCCTTCTTGAGTTCAATGACTATCCGGATGCCGTCCCGGTCAGACTCATCGTTGGAATTGGCGATGCCGTCTATTTCCTTTTCCCGGGTCAGGGCGCCGATCCGTTCCAGCAGAACCGCCTTATTCACCGCATAGGGTATCTCGGTAAAAACGATCAGTTCTTTGCCCGACTTAGTGGTCTCCACGTTGAACTTGCCCCGGACCAGGAGCTTGCCCCGCCCGGTCTTGTAGGCGTCTCTGATGCCGTGGCGGCCGAAGATAATGCCCCCGGTGGGAAAGTCCGGCCCCTGGATAAAGGTCATCAGTTCTTCGATACTTATTTCCGGGTTATCAATATAGGCGCAGACCGCATTGCAGACCTCCACCAGATTATGGGAGGGCATGTTGGTGGCCATACCTACGGCGATGCCGCTGGACCCGTTGATGAGCAGGTTCGGGACCGCCGCAGGGAGCACCGTAGGCTCGGTGAGGGATTCGTCGTAGTTGGGGACAAAGTCCACGGTTTCCTTGCCCAGATCCTGGAGCATCTCGTCCCCGATCCGGGAAAGCCGTGCCTCGGTATAGCGCATGGCCGCAGCGGGGTCCCCGTCCAGGGAGCCGAAATTGCCCTGGCCCTGAATCAGAGGATAGCGGAGGGAAAAGTCCTGGGCCATACGGACCAGGGCGTCGTAGAGGGAGGCGTCCCCGTGGGGGTGGTACTTTCCCATGGCGTCCCCGGTAATACGGGCGCATTTCATGGTGGCCCCGTTGGGCCTGACCCCTAGGCCGTCCATGGAATAGAGCAGCCGCCGGTGCACCGGCTTGAGCCCGTCCCGCACATCCGGCAGGGCCCGGGCCACAATTACGGACATGGCGTAATTAAGGTAGGCAGTCTTTACTTCGTCTTCTATCGCTATAGGGATGATCTTCCCAGTGGGCGCTGCGCTGGGGTTTCCTGTATCAGCCATTTATGTTCCTTCATAACAAGTAATTATTGAGCCCTTTCAAATATAAGCTTTTGAAAGCACCCTTTAAGTACCTCTATCATATATTTTTTTTTGAAAAAGGTCACTATGAAAAAGAAGATGCGTGAAAAAGAAGCCTAGAAGGCCCTGGAAAAATATACTTAAAATCCCTTTAGTCCAGCATAGCTTCCCGCATCTGGCGTTTCCGCTCGTACATGGCCCGGTCTGAGTCAAGGATTATCATTTCCATATCCGTAAGTTGCAGATTGTCTACCCGGAAACCGGCGGCAAAACTGATGCGCTCCAGCTTGCTTTCCTGCTTTTGATTGTATTCGGCGACAATGGCGTCCAACCGCGCAAGATGTTCCAGCGCCTGGGTATTATCGGTATTATCAAAAACGGCCAAAAATTCATCACCGCCGTAACGGCCCGCGAAACCTTTCCTTTCCGCCGCCCAAGTTTTTAATGATTCTCCAAACCCTCTAATGATCCGGTCTCCTGCCTGGTGCCCCAGCTTATCGTTAACCACCTTAAGATTGTTCATATCGAACATAAATACCGTAAGGTTTTCCACCGGTTTGTTCCGGTCATGTTCCAGGCATACCTGTTCACAGCGGGTCCGGTTAGGAAGCCCGGTGAGCGCATCAATATAGGCAATACGTCTGACCGCAGACATACGGACAACATATACGAGCCCTACTCCCAGAATAATTATAAAGAATACGGTAAACCCTATAAGGATATTCCGGGATCTGTTTACCTGGGTCTCGGAATAGCTTTCGGCTTTAAAAACCGTATCGTTGGCAAGATCAAAATAAAGCTGGCTCTGGTCGTACAATTCCTGATCATCCCCGCCGTTGCGGACTATCTGAATCTGCTCCTTTAAAAGGATCCAGCTTTTCCGTACCTCCGCCATGTTGTTTTGAAAGTCCGTGCCGGGTATACGGACCAGGTTGTTTACCGGCCCGCCGGTGATCAGCTCGTCCACAATGGTATCCAGCCGCTTCTGCAATTTATCATCACTCTCGCGCCTCAGTTCTTCCTTAACCAGCCGCTGGGTGGCGCCCCGGACTATGCCGACATAATTCACTACCCGGGCGTTTCCCGCCTGCTGTTGGATAGATCGCAGGGACATAAGACTTACCGCGGAAAACATAAGCACCGCGAACAGGATAAACCAAAATTCTATTTTTACCGCCCTCTTTTTCACCTCATCCTCCCTTAAAAATAGTAATTGTGGATCACTTTGTTTTTACCAAGAAGTCATAAAGCAGTTTTTTAATGGCGTCAAGATCAATAGGTTTCGCCGTATGCCCGTTCATCCCGGCGGCAAGGGCCTTGTCTATATCCTCCCGATAGGCGTTTGCCGATAGGGCTATAATGGGAATACTCGCCGCATCACTCCTGTCCATGGTACGAATTATCTGAGTTGCCTCATATCCATCCATAATAGGCATGTGGATGTCCATAAAGATAAGGTCAAAATACCCGCTCTGGGCGGCGGAAAAAGCATCTACCGCTATTTTCCCGTTTTCCGCTTCAGTAAATTCCACATGGGTATCAGAAAGGAGTTCCATCAGGACGATGCGGTTTATTTCCACATCCTCCGCAAGGAGTATATGTTTTCCCGTCAAATCCAATTCTGAAGGTTTCGTATCCGGTTCAGGATCCGCCTGCCTCGCTTCCGCCTTTTCCAGGGTAAGGGAAAAGCGAAAGGTAGTTCCCTCGTTCAACTTGCTTTCCACAGAGATTTGCCCGCCCATCAGGTTTACCAGGTTCTGGCTGATAGCAAGACCCAGGCCGGTTCCGCCGAAACGCCCGGCAATACTGCTGTCCGCCTGCTGAAAAGCGTTAAAGAGCTTATGTTGCTGTTCCGGGGTCATCCCGATACCATCATCAGACACGGAAAATTCCAGGGTGATGGACGAGTCGGTTTCCAGCGTCCGGGTAATAAACAGGCTAATCCGGCCTTCCTTGGGGGTAAATTTTACGGCATTGCCCAGCAGGTTGATGAGGATCTGCTTAATCCGCAGTTTATCTCCCCATACATTAAGGGCCTCAAAATCTTCAGTATTAATTTTAAAATGTATCTGTTTTTCTTTGCAACGCGAGTCGTTTATAATGTAGATTTCTTCCAGGGCTTCCTTGATGTTAAAGGGCTCGGAAGCAACTTCAAATTTGCCGCTTTCGATCTTGGAAATATCCAGGATATTATTAATCAGATCCAAAAGGTGGGCGGAAGCGGCGCTGACCTGATCGATGGAAGCCGCAGCCTTTACCGGGTTTTCTATGGATTTCCGTGCTATTTTAGTCATACCGATGATGGCATTCAGAGGAGTGCGGATTTCATGGCTCATCCGGGAAAGGAACTCGCTTTTTGCCTTAGACGCTTCCTGGGCATCCAGCTCGGCGGCCCGGCGGGCGGTAATATCCCGGGCGATACTCAGCACCGCCCCGGTTTCTCCCCGGTATATTACCGGGGTCTTGATGGTCTCGAACAGGCGCCGTGTTTTGTAATAGGGGGAATACAGTTCCTCCTCAATGCTGATGGTTTCTTTAGAAGCAACTACCTCATTTTCTTTTTCCCGGTACTTTAAAAAATTATCCAAATCTTTGACAAACAGTTCGGTATCCAGCGCCCCTTCCACTTCATCATGGGCCAGATTCAGAAACTGTTCAAAACTTTTATTTGAAAGGATGATCCGCCCCTCAGGGTTCTTAATACAAATCAAATCGGGAATCACCGAGAAGACCGCATCGGAGGCCAGGACCTTCTGCTCCAACTCCCGGATCCTGTCTTTAAACAGTTTATCCAGATTTCTGCTCAGACGTATTTTCTTCTGTAACAGAAGAAGCAGAATTATTACTGCTATGAAGAGGAAAATACAAAGAACCAACAGCAAGATCAGCAAAGCTCAAGCCTCCAAAACAAACTGCTTCGCATTTTGTCATACATCCAGGTTACTAACGAGCAGGGCGTTTTCCTCAATAAATTCCCGTCGGGGGGCCACCATTTCACCCATAAGAGTGGAGAAGATACGCTCGGCCTCCACCACATCGTCCAGGTGAATCTGGGTGATGTTCCGCTGGGCGGGGTCCATGGTGGTATCTGCCAATTCCTCGGCGTTCATTTCCCCAAGTCCCTTGTAGCGGGAGACCTTGACCTTTTCCGGGTCCTTGCCGGATTCCGCCATAATCCGGTCCTTCTCGGTGTCATCATAGGCGTAGAAACTCTTTTTTTCGTATTTGATCTTGTAGAGGGGCGGCATGGCCAGGTATACGTGGCCGCGCTCAATAAGCTCGGTCATGTACCGGTAGAAAAAGGTAAGGAGCAGGGTCCGGATGTGGGAGCCGTCAACGTCCGCATCGGCCATGATAATGATCTTGTGATAGCGGATCTTGGCGATGTTGAATTCGTTCCCGCAGCCCGCGCCAATACTGGCAATGATAGGCTGGAGTTTCTCGTTGGTCACCACTTTTTCTATCCGGGTTTTTTCCACGTTGAGCATCTTTCCGAAAAGGGAAAGTATGGCCTGGTACTGGCGGTTCCGGCCTGCCTTGGCAGAGCCGCCAGCAGAGTCCCCTTCCACGATGAAGAGTTCGCAGAGGGCGGGGTCTTTTTCCGAGCAGTCCGCCAGTTTTCCCGGGAGGCCGGCGCTGTCCATGGCGTTTTTCCGGCGGGTGGCGTCCCTGGCCTGCCGGGCGGCAATACGAGCCCTGGCGGCGAGGATCGACTTTTCCAGGATATTGGCTATCACATCCGGGTGCTGGTCAAAGTAGAGTTCCAGCTGCTCGTTCACTAGGGATTCCACAATGCCCTTAACTTCCGAGTTGCCCAGCTTGCCCTTGGTCTGGCCTTCAAACTGGGGGTTCGGGACCTTGGTCGAAAGGACCGCAGTCAGACCCTCCCGGACATCATCCCCGGAAAGGGTTTCCTCCATCTTTTTGGCGTGCTTGGACTTTTTGAGGTATTCGTTCAGGGTCCGGGTCAGGGCGGACTTAAAGCCTACTAAGTGGGTACCCCCCTCCCTGGTGTTGATGTCGTTCACAAAGGAATACATTATCTCGTTAAAGCCGTCGTTGTACTGGATGGCGCATTCCACTTCCACCCCATCCCGGGAACCTTCGATAAAAAGGGGTTCCTTGTAGAGGACGTTTTTACTCAGGTTGAGGTACTCCACAAAGCTTTTGACCCCGCCCTCAAACTTGAACTCGTGAACCTTGGGGATAGAGAGCCGCTCGTCCCGGATGGTGATTTTAAGCCCCTTGTTGAGGAAGGCCAATTCCCGCAGCCGGTTAGAGAGGGCGTCGAAGTTGTAGGTGGTGGTCTCAAAAATAGAGGCATCCGCCTTAAACCGGATCACCGTGCCCCGGCGATCCGTGGTCCCTGCCTCGTGGGCGGGGCTGTCGGGGATGCCGATCTGGTAGCGCTGGGTGTGGATCTTGCCGTCCATGTGGACCATAGCTTCGCACCACTCGGACAGGGCGTTTACCACCGAGACGCCGACCCCGTGGAGGCCGCCGGAGACTTTGTAGGAATTTTTGTCGAATTTGCCACCTGCATGGAGCCGGGTCATGACCAATTCCAGGGCGCTGACCCCTTCGGTTGGGTGGATATCCACCGGGATACCCCGGCCGTTATCCTCTACCCGGACCACATCATTGCCCTCAAGGACCACCAGGATGTCGTCACAATGGCCTTGCATAGCCTCGTCTATCGAATTATCAACTACTTCAAAAACTAAATGGTGAAGACCGTCGATGCCGGTGGTCCCGATATACATTCCGGGACGCTTCCGCACCGCCTCAAGGCCCTTCAATACCTGAATATTTTGGGCTGAATATGTTGAACTCATAGCTTAGTATATTTCATATTGAATAAAAAAGTAAAGGTAA